>NZ_CP044285.1:0-316348 GCF_008728635.1 Hymenobacter baengnokdamensis
GAAGCCCATCGTGGTGGTAAACAAAGTAGACAAGGAAAACTGCCGCCCCGACGAGGTGCACGAGCAGGTTTTCGACCTCATGTTTAACCTGGGCGCTACCGAAGACCAGCTTGATTTCGTGACCTTGTATGGTTCGAGCAAGCAGGGCTGGATGAGCACCGACTGGAAAGTAAAAACCGACAATATTATTCCGCTGCTCGACGCAGTAGTAGCCTCAATTCCGCCGGCGCCCGTGCTGGATGGCACGCCGCAGATGCAGATTACCTCGCTCGACTACTCGTCGTTCGTGGGTCGTATTGCCATCGGCCGGGTACACCGCGGCACCTTAAAGGAAGGGGCTAACCTGAGTCTGATGAAGGCCGACGGCAGCATCAAAAAAGTAAAAGTGCGTGAGCTGCACGTATTTGAAGGTCTCGGCCGTAACAAGGTGGAGGAAGTAAGCAGCGGCGAAATCTGCGCCGTATCGGGCATCGAGGGCTTCGACATCGGTGATACGCTGGCCGATGCCGAAAACCCGGAGGCTCTTGAGCGCATCAGCATCGACGAGCCGACGATGAACATGCTGTTCACCATCAATAACTCGCCGTTTTTCGGTAAGGAGGGTAAGTTCGTGACTTCGCGTCACCTGCGCGACCGTCTGTTTAAGGAAACCGAGAAAAACCTGGCGCTGCGCGTGCAGGCCACCGATAAGGAAGATACCTTCCTGGTATTTGGCCGCGGCATTCTGCACTTGTCGGTACTGATTGAAACCATGCGCCGCGAAGGCTACGAGCTGCAGGTGGGCCAGCCCCAGGTGCTGTTTAAGGAAGATGAGAAAGGCAACCGCCTGGAGCCGGTGGAGCTGCTGGTAGTGGACGTGCCGGAAGAAACTGCGGGCAAGGTTATCGAGCTGGTGAGCATGCGCAAGGGCGAAATGACCATTATGGAGCCGAAGGGCGACTTGCAGCACCTGGAGTTCAGCATTCCGAGCCGGGGCCTCATTGGCCTGCGCAACAACGTGCTGACTGCCACTGCGGGAGAAGCCATCATGAACCACCGCTTCGCCAGCTACGAGCCGCACAAAGGCCCGATTCCGGGCCGCATCGCGGGCTCGCTGATTTCGCTCGAAACCGGCCCCGGCACTGCCTATACCATCGACAAGATGCAGGACCGCGGCTCGTTCTTTGTTGACCCCGGTGAGGAAGTATACGCCGGCCAGGTTATCGGCGAGCATACTCGTCCCAACGATTTGACTATCAACATCCAAAAGGGCAAGAAGCTGACCAACATGCGCGCTTCCGGCTCGGATGAGAACGCCAAGATTGTGCCGAAGCGCCAGTTTTCGCTGGAAGAAGCAATGGAGTATATTCAGAAAGATGAATATTTGGAAGTGACGCCTAAGTCGGTCCGGATGCGCAAGATTCTGCTCGACGAGAACGAGCGCCTGCGCTACGCCAAAACGGCCGAGTAACCAGGCAGGGCCCCGCTGTTTTTGTGATTTCGCAGGCTCAGGCGCGGGTTATTTCAGGAAAGGGCGCGGCGTTGGCCGCGCCCTTTTTCTTTTTTCTTTGTGCATTGCTCGACTTTTTACTTATGAATCAGGCTACCCTAACCCAGTTTATTCAGCTCTTTACCCTGGCCGATGCGGAGGCTTGCCGGCGCATCGGCCAACGGCTGGCGCTGGCCCTGCGCGACCCCGCTGCTTACCAGGCCACCTTTGCGGAGGAGCTGGCTGAGCGCGGCATGGAGGCTGCGCTGCCG
Source organism: Hymenobacter baengnokdamensis (assembly GCF_008728635.1). Lineage (NCBI taxonomy): Bacteria > Pseudomonadati > Bacteroidota > Cytophagia > Cytophagales > Hymenobacteraceae > Hymenobacter > Hymenobacter baengnokdamensis. Next base: position 1,741 of record NZ_CP044285.1, read on the forward strand.
GCGCAGGAGCTGCGCGATGTAGCCCTAATCGACGCGCTGCTCAGCGAAGACCTGCTGTGGGAGAGCGACTACCAGGACCCGGCCGCCGATACGGCCGAGGGCCTCAATGATATTCTGGAGCGCCAGGGGCGGCAGGAGCGGCTGCGCGTTGCCGGCCGGGGCGCGGGCGGCCCCGAAGCCCTCGATGCTCTGCAGGATGCCCTGGAGCCCCTTAGCCTGGCGCTGGTACTGCTCACGCTCGACAGCGACGCGTACCCGCTCAGCGTGGTGGCCGATGCGCAAGCCGAAGAAACCCGCCGCCTGGCCAAAGAATTGGGCTTTACGCTGACGGTTTACTAGGCCCTCCCCCCTCGCGCTGGCGCACCGCCTCGAAGGTGAGCACGGCGGCGGCCACGCTCACGTTGAGCGAGTCGAGCACGCCGCGCATGGGAATGATGATGGTTTCGTCGCAGGCGGCGCGGGTGGCGGGCGTGAGGCCCTCCGCTTCGGTGCCGAGCACCAGGGCCGTGGGGCCGGTAAAGCTGGCATCGGTATATGCCTTCGCCCCATCGGCCAGCGCGGCGGCGAAGGTGCGGATGCCTTTTTCCTTGAGAAAAGCCAGCACTTCGGCCATGGGCGCGGCCACGGTGGGCACCGTGAAGATGCCGCCCAGGCTGGCCCGGATAACATTGGGGTTGTAGAGGTCGGTACGCGGGTCGCCCACCAGCACGGCGTGGGCCGGCGCCGCATCGGCAGTACGTAGAATGGCCCCGAGGTTGCCCGGCTTTTCTACGGCTTCGAGCACCAGCACCAGAGGATTTGGGGGCAGGGCAAGACTGGCCAGAGTATGATTAGGCGTGCGCAGCACGGCCAGCACGCCATCGGAGCGCTCACGCACGGCCAGCTTGGCAAAGACGGCCGCGCTCACGGGCAAAAACTCATAGGAGCGCGGCACGAGCTGAGCCGGTGCCAGCAGCTCGCGGGTAAGTTCGTCACCCGCCAGCTCGGCGCACACGAAGAGCGTCGCCACGGCCCAGCCCGCCTGGCGGGCATTGGTCAGCTCGCGGTAGCCCTCTACCAGCGTAAGCCCCTGCCGCCGGCGCTCGGCCGGTTTTTCCTGCAAGCGCAACACGTCTTTGATGCGTGGATTATGCAGGCTGGTAATACGGTCGGGCGAAGAAGGGCGAGCGGCATACATAGGGCGAAGGTACTAGCCAGCCGGGCCGGCACCGGGCCGGGCCGTTACTTTGAGCGCACACACCCGTTTTCTCCTCATCCAACGCCCTTGAACCTTCGTCTTAACGCCAAGATTTCGCTCGGCTTTGCCATTGCGCTGTCGGTGCTGATGGCTACCTCTATCACGGCCTACGTGGCTATTCAGCAGCTCAGCGTTTATACCCGGCTGGTCGAGCACTCGTACCAGGTGCTTCAGCAAACCAGCGACCTGCGCCTCAACATCCGGGATGCGCAAAGCAGCGTGCGCAATTACCTGCTGCTCGCCGATACTGCCTACCTGAGCACGTATCGCCACAACGCGACGTTTATGCAGGCGGAGGTGCAAAAGCTCGCACAGCTGGTAGCCGACGATGCCCCCCAGCGGGCCCGCGCCGACTCGCTGCGCCGCTTTGTAGACGTGCAGCTTCGGGAGCTGGCTACGTTTCGCACCTTCTCGCCTACCACGCCGGCGGCACAGTCCCTGCTACTAAGGGAGCAGCCGCCGTTGCACACGCTTCAAGGCCTCATGCGGCGCATCCGCTTGTACGAAGACAACCTGTTGCGCAAGCGCAACCACCAGCAGAGCCTTTTTCAGAAGCTGGCCCCGTCGGCCATCATCGCCTCGGCCATTCTGGCCGTTATTATCGTGCTGGGCCTGTTTCATAAGATTGTGCGCGAGCTGCAAGCCAACGACGACCTGCGCCTGGCGCTCACGCGCACCAACCTCGACACCGCCCAGCGCATCCGGGCCATGGAGCACCTGGCGCGGCAGGTGGTGCAGGGCGACTACAAGGCCAAGCTGACCAATGCCGGCCAGCAGCAGGACCGCCTGGCCTCGCTGGCCACCCTGCTCAACCAGATGACGCAGGCCCTCGACACCGCCTTTGGGGCCCTGGAAAACCGCAATAAGGAGCTCGACCAGTTTGCCTACGTGGCCTCGCACGACCTGAAGGCCCCGCTGCGCGGCCTCAGCACCATCGTGAAATGGATTGAGCAGGAGCTGGCCGCCGAGCTATCGCCGCAGCTACGCGGCTATCTGGACCAGATGAAGGGCCGCCTGAGCCGGCTCGACGACCTCATCAATGGCCTGCTGGCTTATGCCCGCGCCAGCCGCGCCGAGCGCCAGCTGGAGCCCGTAGACGTGGCCCAGCTGGTGCGCGAAGTGGCCGAGCTGGTAGTGCCGCCCAGCTTTGAACTGGTACTGGCCCCCGGCCTGCCTACCTTTGTGACCGACCGCCTGAGCTTACAGCAGGTTTTCACCAACTTACTCAGCAATGCCGTAAAGCACTACAGCGGTCCCGGCCCCGGTCGGGTCGAGGTAGCCAGCCAGGACCTGGGTACTCAGTATGAGTTTCGGGTTCAGGATAATGGCCCCGGTATTGCGCCCGAGCATCATCAAAAGATATTTTTGCTTTTCCAGACCCTGCGCGACCGGCACACGGCCGAAAGTACGGGCATTGGCCTGAGTATCGTTAAAAAGCTGCTCGACGACCAGCAGGGCAGCATCCGGGTTGAGTCGGCCGTGGGGCAAGGCGCGGCGTTCAGCTTTACCTGGCCAAAAAACGAGCGCTGAGCAGTCAGCGCTGGTAAATCATGCCCAGCCAGCCAACAAAATTAGCTTACTCAAGTATATACTAAACCTATTTTCTTATGCGCTCCATCCTACTGATAGAAGATGATGTTTTTGACACGATGACGGCGCAAAAGTCCTTTGCGCACTTCAGCGTGCCCCACGAGCTGCATATGGCTTTCAACGGCGAGGAGGCGCTGGATATGCTGCTGGGCCGCAACAATGTGCCGGCGCTGGAGCCATTGCCGGAGGTAATTCTGCTCGACCTGAATATGCCGCGCATGAACGGCATCGAGTTTCTGGAAGTGCTGCGGGCCACGCCCGCACTTCAGCACCTGCCGGTGTTTATCACCACCACCTCGGCCCTGGACCTCGACCGCACCGAGGCCGAGCGGCTGGGCGTGAGCGGCTACATAACCAAGCCCCTCGACTTCGCTACCGGCGACGACCTGGTCGACAGCCTGAGCCTGCTGGAAGAACTGCTCAAATAATTAATATTAAATATATATTATATTTAATAGTAACCCGACTAAAATCCCGCCCACCGGCCGGGCACTTTGGTACCGGGTGGCCGCGTTAGGAGCACGCTGGCCAGAGTTGGCTCAGATAGTGTTTATTTGCCTCCATGAAATCTTTGTTTGTTGCGGTGCTGGGCCTGGGGCTGAGCGCCGCCTGGCTACCTGCCTCGGCGCAGGATGCTCCCCGGCAGCTTGGCGGGGCGCCCGTGGTACCCACGCCGGCCCCGCGCCAGGCGGCACCCGCTCCCCGGCAGCTTGATACTGTACCAGCAGCCACTACTACACCTGCCCCCGACTCGGCGCGCCGCGCGCCGGTAGCAACCTCGCCCGAGGCCGCCCCGGCCCAGCCGGCTCCCGGCCCGACTAACCGCCCCTACATCATGGGGGGTTCGACGCGGCCCACGCGCTATCAGGTGGGCCTCAAAAACGGGGCTATCTACAATGTGTACGATGTAGAGGTGAAGCAGCCGCTGTTTGGCCGCAACTTTTTGCTGCTCGATGGCCAGCGCCGGGTGGAGATGAGCGAAGTCGGCTTTTATGAGAACGAAACCGGCCACTTTGTGCGCACCACGCTGCCGGGCTCCTCGCGCGAGGCCACGCTGCGCCGCGAGAAAACCGGCCGCATCAGCCTCTATGCTACTTATAACACCAGCTACGCGCCGGGCGGCTACGGCATGCCGGGCTACGGCGGATTTGGCTACGGAGGGTTTGGGGGCTACCCTTATGGCAGCGGCTACCGCACCACCAAAACCGAGTATTTTTCGAAAGACAATGGCCCGGTGCAAAACCTGACCGCCCGCAACCTGGCCCTGGCAACCGCCGACAATGCCGGCGCCCAGGAGCTGCTATCCCAGGCCCGGCGCTATCAGCGCAGCTCTACTATCGCCTACGTGGCTGGGGCCGGCCTGCTCATTTACGGGGCACTACAATCGCTGCAGAATAATGGCAATGGTATTTCGCCGGCGCTGTACGTGGCCATTCCGGTACTTATCGTGCCGCTGGTGCTGCAAGGCAAGCAGGCCTCGGCACAGCGGCAGGCCATTGCGCTTTATAATAGCACCGGCCAGCGCTAAATTGGCTGTCTGCTTTTCATTGTTTGTTTTTGGGCCGCCGCAAGGGTAGTGAGTACCGAAAATAACTAACGAATAACAAGGGTACTGCAAACCACCAGCCCCGGTTTGCAGTACCTTTTTTCATGGCATCTTCCCAAGCGGCGGCTCCCGCCCAATCTGTCGATTTTGAGGCTCAGCAGGCGCTGGCGCTGCTGGCTCACCAGCGCCTGTGCGCCGAGTACGGGGCGCCGTTTTTATTTTTCAGCGACAAAGACCCCTTAAGCGAGCTCATCAGCGCCCTGCTGTCGCATCGTACCAAGAACGCTGATTCGCACCGTGCCTACCAGCAGCTGCGGGCCACTTTTCCAAGCTGGGAAGCAGTACGCGATGCGCCGGTTCTGGACGTACAGCGCGCCCTGAGCGCCTGCACCTGGCCCGAGCAAAAGGCTCCGCGCATTCAGGCGGTACTGCGGGAGATAAGCCGGCGCTGCGGCGACGAAAATCTGCCGCCGTGCTCCCTCGATTTTCTGGCCGACCGGCCCATCCCCGAAGCCCGCGCCTGGCTGGAGAGCATCAGTGGCGTGGGCCCCAAGACCAGCGCGGCTACGCTATTGTTCAGCACGCTGCGCCGGCCGGCCATGCCCGTCGATAGCCATCACCACCGGGTAGCGCAGCGCCTGGGGCTGATTGGGCCGAAGGTGGGCGAAGGGCCGGCCCACGCACTGCTAGCAGCGCTACTACCGCCCGACTGGACCGCCCAGCAGGTGTACGACCACCACGAGGCGCTCATGTTTCATGGCCAGAAATGCTGCTATTATCGCCAGCCCGCCTGCCTGCGCTGCATTATGCTGGATGCGTGCCCCTACGGACGGGCTATAGCCGGCAACGGCTAGCGGGTGAATATTAAAAATAATTAATATTCACCCGTTGCCCATTGCTTATTTTTTGCGCTTCCAGCGGTAGTACTTCCGGTACCATTTGGCCGTTTTTTTAAACAGGCTGGCCGGCGTTTCGTGCGGAAACATATTGATGCGAAAAATCTGCATCCGGTCGTCTTCCAGGTGCAGGCCACCCGAGTCGGTAGCCACGGCGTAAGTGAAGCCGGCCTGCCGCACCAGGGCCTTGGTTTCGGGGTTCAGGTCGCCATAGGGGTAGGCAAACGACAGGACCTCGACACCCAGGCGGCGCTCCAGCTCGGCCTTGCTTTGGGCGATTTCGTGGGCCGCCGCCGCCGGTGCCAGCGTAGTAAGGCGCGGGTGCGACTGCGTATGCGCCCCGATTTCCCAGCCAGCTGCCACAAAGGCCTGCTTCTGGGCTTCGCTCATGATATCGGCGCGGGGCTCGGTAGGGTCGGCGGCGAGGTCCCACTGGTTATAGCGCACCTCAAAGTCGCCCAACAGATATAGTACGCCACGATAGCCCGCCTGCTGCATCAGCGGCAGCAGGTTGGTGTAGTTATCGGTGTAGCCGTCGTCGAAGGTCAGGATAATGGGCCGGGCCGGAAACTCGGCCAGCTTGCGCCGCCCACTGGCAAAATCCTGGTAGTCGCGAAAGGTGATAGGGCTGATATTGTGGCGTTTGAAATAAGCCAGATGCCCGGCGAAGTTTTCTTTCGTAACAAAAATCTGGTGCTTAGTGGCAATGGGTGCCTCCGGGATTTTATGGTACATAAGTACCGGAATGAAATCGGGCGCAGCCAGGCGCATGCGGGCCGACTCATACACCGCCAGTACCTGCCCGGCCACCCGCGCCAGGCTGTACTCGCTGCGCACCCGCTGCTGCAGGGCCGGCGCTATCCGGTGCGGCTGGCGCAGGAAAGCGCGCGCATCGTGCGCCACCTGCGCGGCACTTACCAGAAAGTGTGGCTGCTGGCGGGCTGAGACGTCGCCGAAGTTGGAGGCAGCCGCCTCGGCATAGGTAGCGGGCGTAACCAGGCCCACGTAGGCTGCCTCGCCCAGCGCCAGCACGGCCCGGCCCGCGCCCAGGGCCTCCATTGCCACCCGCCCGGCCCCGATGATGAGGTCGGTTTTCAGTAGCCACCCGGCTACGTCATCGGTAAAGCCCACGACCTCGACCCGCTCGCCAAACTGGCTTTGCAGCTGCTTAAGAGCCGCCTTGCCAAGCGCCGGAAGCTGCGCCAGCTCGCCGCCAATAAGGGCCACCCGCAGATGAGGAAACTCCTGCATGAGAGCAGGGACGGCCTGCTGAAGCAGCACCGCCACCTGCTCACCTTTAGGACCGTTGAAACGGCCAATAAATGCCAGGCGGAGAGAAGCAAACGTCGAATCCGGCGAGCCCTTCGTGAATTCCCTGGGTTCAGTTTTTATTTCTTCGCAGAAGGCTATGCCGTTGGGCACAACCACGATTTTAGCGGCGGCCATCTTCACTTCTTCCCGCAGGTGCTCGGCCAGATTTTCGCAAATGGCAATAACTTTTTCGCCATATATATCAAAAGCCGAGGTAGAGGCATGCAGGTGCTGCCGGCCGTGCACAGTGCTCACCAACGGCACTTTCAGCCCTCGTAAAGCGAAGTAGCTTACCCAGCTGGCGGCCCGCGAGTGGGCATGCACTACGTCGATTTGATGCTGGCGCACGAGCTGGCGCAACACCCGGATGTTGCGCAGGCGCTGCACGTAGCTGCGCTCACTCACTGGCAGTTGCACCTGCCCGGCCACGGTGGGCAGCGTGGCCGCATCGGAGGCCAGCCATACCTGGTGGCCTTCGCGGTGGTGCGCCTCGGCCAGAGCCACGGCGTAGGCTACGGAGCCCGCAAAGAAATTAGCAGAAAGTACGTGCAGAATGCGCATGGCGCAAAGGTCGGGCAGCAGCGCAGACTTTGTGGCCCCTTTGTGCCGGGCTCGTCATGCGCTGGTGGCGTTGTTTGCTATGCCGGATAGCAAACAACGCCACTAGCAAGCGGGCCGCTACGCCCAGGCACGGCCGGCCACGTTGCTCATGTATTTTTGGCCGCTGCCGGTGTTCAGCAGCAGGATGCGCTCGTCGGCGCGCAGCCAGCCCTCGGCCAGCAGGCGGCGGGCGGCCATCCAGACGGCCGCGCCCTCGGGAGCCACAAACAAGCCCTCGTGCTGGCCCAGCTCGCGCATGCCTTCCAGCATACCTTCTTCACTGATAGCGACCACGGTACCGTTCGACTCGCGCAGCACTTGCAGCATCAGCGCCTCGCCCAGCGGGCGCGGCACGGCCAGGCCATTGGCCAGCGTGGGGCGGCCAGTGTAGTTGTGGCAGTTGGGCTGGTGGCCAAGGTGGGTTTCGAGCAGCGGGCAGCAGTTTTCGGCCTGCACGGCTACCATGCGGGGCAGGGCTACATCGGGCGCCAGCCAGCCGAGCGCTTTCATTTCCTGAAACGCTTTCCAGATGCCGATAAGCCCGGTGCCGCCGCCGGCCGGGTACAGCAGCACATCGGGCAGCTGCCAGTTGAGCTGCTCGGCAATTTCGTAACCCATTGTTTTCTTGCCCTCCAGGCGGTAGGGCTCCTTAAGGGTAGAGATATCGAGCAGCTCGCCGCTCGCATTGAGCTGACGTACGCGGGCGGCGCAGTCATTTATAAGGCCATCAACCAGCTCAACCTGGGCACCATACCAGTAGCATTCCTCCTTGAAGGCCTCGGGCGTGTGGCGCGGCATCACGACGGTAGCCGAGAGGCCGCCGCGGGCGCAATAGGCCGCCATTGCCACGCCCGCATTACCGGCCGTAGGAATAATGCAGCCTTGAACGCCCAACTCCTTTGCCTTCGACACGGCCATGCTCAGGCCCCGCGCCTTAAACGAGCCGGTGGGGTTCTGCCCCTCGTCTTTCAGAATGAGCGCGTTCAGGCTGTAGCGGGCGGCCAGGCGCGGCAGGTTCAGCAAGGGGGTCAGGCCTTCGCCCAAGGTTACTTTATTGGCTTCGTCGAGCAGCGGCAACAAGGCCCCGTAGCGCCACATCGAGCTGTCAGCCAGGTTGATACCATCGGCCCGGCTGAGCGGCTCGCGCAGGTCGTAGGCGGCCACCAGCGGCTGCTGGCAGCAGGCCGACACACCCTGCAGCTCGAATGGCGAATAGGTGGTGCCGCAGTTGGCACAGTGCAGAGATTGGACCCGCGAAAGGGACAGCGTGGCTACTTGGTTCATAGGACAAAGTTGTAGCTGCCCTATACGGGATAGTATGCCGTAGCGAAATGGAGTTTTGGCATAGACTATTCCTTTACGGAATAGTAGCGCTGCGTAAAGCGCAGAAAATCGCGGTAGGGTCCGCTATTTTCAGTCCCTTTACGCTGAATAAAATTAAACTTCCGCTCCAGGAAAAGGCCCTTAATTTTCACCTCCACCAGCTCGCCGCTGGCCAGCTCCTTGAGTACGGCCTGCCGGGGCAGAAAAGCCAGACAGGTTGCTTCTACCCGCACAAAATTCTTTAGCGCCTCGGTGCCGCCCAGGCGCACGCGCACCGGCAGCGCAGCCAGCTTCAGCTGTTGCTGCTCCAGGGCTTCTTCGAGTACGGCCAACGTGCCGGAACCCACCTCGCGCAGCGCCAGCGGAATACTAAGCAAGTCGCTGACGGCCAGCTCGCGGCCGGCCAGGGGGTTGCTGGCGGCGCACACGGCCACCACCTCATCGGTAAGCAGCGGCGTGTAGGTAACGTTGCTGACTTTATGAATGCCTTCGATGATACCCAGCTCAATCTCGTGTTCTAATAGCGCTTTTAATATATTGTCGCTATTGCGATTTTTGAGGCTGAGCTGGTGATGCGGATGCTGGTGCAGGTAGGCGGCCACCACCACCGGCAGTACGTAGAGCGAAATGGTGGTGCTGGCCCCGATAAGCAGGTGCACGGCCGGCGCGAAGGCTGGGCTCAGCTCGCTCATCTCCTGCTGCAAATCTTGCTGCAACTGTTTGGCTTGCAATAGCTTTTGGTAAAGCTTCTGGCCAGCCGGCGTTAGCAGCACGCTGCCGCCCAGCCGCTCAAAAAGGCCGGCCTTATAATACTCTTCCAGCGCTTTTACCTGCTTGCTCACCGCCGACTGGCTGATAAACAGTGCCTGCCCGGCTTTGGTAAAGCTCAGGCGCTGGGCTACTTCAAGAAATACTTCGTGGGCGTGGGAAAGCATGAGGAGAATGCCATAAGCTAAAGCCAGCTACCCAGCCTCATGCGGCGGGGTGACCCATGCGGGCGGGCCAGTAACTTTCACAGTTACCGGATGAGTCGCGACAAGTTTTTTTCTAGCTGTAAAAAGGTTCAAGCTGCTACTTAAGAGTGTTCTGCAACAATTTATTAAAAGATTCGTCCAATTTAAGAGAATCAATTGCTTCACCGGGTCTTTAACTTTAGTTGATGAAGGAGTAGTTGTTCAGGTGAGCCCATTGTTATACTCCGTACAAGTTGATGGTTACGTTTTTAAGGCAGGCATTTAGCTACTCCGGATTTGGGCCGATTAAACATAGTATTCGCTATATTCAAACATTACGAAATCATTCCGAATTTCAGCGTATCAGGCAGTTCATGGTTACGCCGGCTCTGAACCAACTGCTGGAGCGGCAGCCACGCTTTTTGTACAAATACCTGTCGAGGTACATAGCATTGAGCTTTTCACGCACTACCCGCCTGGCAGTCCTTCTCAATCATTACGACTTTCTAACAGACTTCGTAGGGCCCGGTTTTTTCAACCTGGTGGCCAGCCAGCCGGTCATTTGGCAAGAACAGCGGGGCACAGACAGATTTGCCATTTCCTTATCTTATCCATCAGTTGTGGGGTTTGAGGCGGAGTTGTCGCTCAATCTTATGAGCAACGGGGTTTTATTGCAGGTTGTGTCCTTTGTCATTGTGCCGGGCCGACTGGTAGGCGCTACCAGCCGCCAGGCAATACTTATCAGCCAGGTTCAGGGCACTGCTCATCAGGGCCGCTACCGGCACGCTACCAGGGCACTGCTCGACATTACCCCCGCTACTTTGCTTGTGCAAGCCGCTTACGGCTTGGCTGCCGCGCTGCATATCGACCAGACCGTGGGCATCAGCACAGAGGAGCAGCTAAGCTTCGGTACGGGCAGCCACTTCAATTACAACGCTTTCTGGGAGCAGCAGGAAGGAATCCGCACGGCGGCCAACCTGTTTCTATTGCCACTAATCCCGTTCCAAAAGCCCCTTGACAGCATCAAGTCCAAGCACCGGGCCCGCACCTTGCGCAAGCGGCACTACAAGCAGGCGCTACGCCAGGCCGTTGAGCAAAACTGCCTGACTATTTTTCAGCAGCTACGCGCTGAGCAGAGTGTTAGCAACACCTGTTAGGACCGACGCCGGCTTCTGTCCGGCTTTTGTCAGCTTGCCCGCCCCTAGCGGCTGCAAAGCAAGGTGGCAGTATAGTTATACGAATCAGGATACTTGCCACGAATGGCGCAGCGAAGAGCCGGGCACGTGCTGTATCAGCAGGTATATCCGGTGGCTGAACCCCGACGGGGGCACTCATCAGCCCAAGAGCTGTGCGGCAGTAAAGCAGCTTGCGGCTAGCCCGTTGGAAGAGCGTATGGTTGCCCTATCTTCCGGTCGGCTTTTATTTTTCTTCGCTATGCTGGCCCATGCTCGCCTCCTGTTGCTTCTCGCGCTGCTGACTGTTTTTTCGTGCGCTAAAAAGACCGAGCAGCTCACGGCTGATGAGGCGACGGCCCAGGCGGCCGGCGAGGAAATAGACCCGACGCAGAACCTGGTGTTCGGCTTCGATGAGCCGGTGGTGCCGGCCGGCCAGAGCGGCCGCTGGGATACCACGCGCTACGTGCAGTTTGAGCCCGCCATCAGGGGCAAGTTTAAGTGGACCAACGACGGGCGTGAGCTGGTGTTTTCGCCGCTGGAGCCGTTTCGGCCCAGCACTACCTTTTCGGCCCGGCTACGGCCGTCCGCGCTGCCTTCGGGCAAGCAAAAGCTGACATTGGCCCGCTCGAAGTTCCACACTCCTTTTCTGGCGCTGAGTGGCGCGCAGGTATTTTATGGGCGCAGCAGCCGGGCGGCGAATACGGCCGAGCTGCGGGCCAACCTGCTGTTTAACTACGCCGTGCGGCCCGCCGACCTGCGGGCCCACCTGCACCTGACCCAGGGCGGGCGGCCGGTGGCCTTTACCCTCACCACCGCCGAGCCCGACCGCACGCTGAGCCTTACCCTCAGCCAGGAAGTGATGGCCAGCCAGCCGCTGCACTTCGAGGTAACAAGCGGCCTGCAAGCTGTGGCCGGCAGCCAGCCCACGGCCGGCCCGCTGCAGGCCGATGCGGACATACCTGACCAGCAACTGCTGCAAGTGCGCGAGCTGACCGGCCAGGTGCTCAACGGCCAGGCCGTGGTGACGCTGCTCACCAACCAGCCGGTATCGGTGGCCGACATTCAGCCCCTGCTGAAGGTGGAGCCGGCCGTGCCCTACGAGATTGAGGCACTGGAAAGCGGCCTGCTGCTGCGCGGCGGCTTCGAAGTGGGCAAGGACTACCAAATAAGCATTACGCCGGGCCTGCGCGGCGCGCTGGGCGGGCAGCTGACGGAGGCGTTTCACCAGGGGGTGAGCTTCGGCACCAGCGAGCCAAGTATCAGCTTTGCCAGCTCGGAGAAGGCTATGTACCTCAACGCCAATGGCAGCCGCAACCTGGGCTTGCGCCTCAATCAGGTAGAAAAAGTGCAGGTGACGGTGGCCAAGATTTATGCCAGCAATATTCAGGAAACCCTACGTTCTGACAAGCAATACGGCTACGACACCAACGCGGAGGCCGACAGTGAAGACGAAGGCGGCGAGTATGGCGAGCACGGCTACCAGTATTACGAGCTCGAAAACCGGGGCGACGTGCTCTTTACCCGCACCTACGCCACGGCCGGCCTGGCCAAAGAGAATGGCCTGCACCTGCTCAATTTCAGCCTGAAAGACCTGGAATTCAGCGCCCCGCTCAAAGGGCTGTACGTGGTGCGCGTGCAGGATACCGAGCACCTGTGGCTGCGCGAAGAAAAGCTGGTGGCCTTCACCGACCTGGGCGTTATTGCCCGGCAGAATGCGGATGGCAGCGCGGTGGTTTTTCTCAACTCGCTACGCACGGCGCGGCCGGTAAGCGGGGCCGCGGTGCGTTTCATTAGCACCAGCAACCAGCTGGTGGGCACGGCCATTACCAATACCCAGGGCGTGGCCCGCTACGACAGCGTGGCCGGCTCGCGCCTGAAGCTGGGCATGGTTACGGCCACGCAGGGCAGTGATTTTACGTTTTTGAGCTTGCCGAAAAGCAGGGTCGAAACTTCGCGCTTCGAGGTGGGCGGGCTCACCAGCAACGCGGCGCATTACCAGGCCTTTTTGTACGGCGACCGCGACCTGTACCGGCCCGGCGATACCATCCATACCAACGTGGTGGTGCGCACCGACGAGTGGCATACCCCGCCCGCCGGCCTGCCCGTGAAGGTGCGCCTGCTGCTGCCCACCGGCAAGGAATACGCCAGCCTCGGCGAAAAGCTGAGCGCTACCGGCGCCGTGGAGTCGCGCTTTATTTTGCCCGCTACGGTGATGACGGGCACGTATTCGCTCGAAGTGCTGACCGGCAACGACGTGCTGCTGACTTCCCGGCCGGTGAGCGTGGAAGAGTTTATCCCCGACCGGCTGAAGGTGAGCGTGACGGCTGCGCCCACCGTGCTGCGCGCCGGCCAAACCGTGACGGCCGCTATCCAGGCCCAGAACTTATTTGGGCCGCCCGCGGCCGGACGCAAGTTTGAGGTCGAGTTCTCCCTGAAGGAAAAAACTTTCTCGGCCCCGAATTACCCGAATTACTCTTTTCAGCTGCGCACGGGTACGGGCCGCAGCGCCGCCACGGTGGCGGGCATTGCCGAGCACTTTCAGAAGGAAGTGCGCGAGGGCGAAACCGACGCCGCCGGGCGCGGCACTGCCGCCTACCCGCTGCCCGACGTGCGCGACCTGGGCACGCTGGAAGGCGTAGCCTTCGCTACGCTATTCGATGAAACCGGCCGGCCGGTAAACCGGCTGGCCACCTTCGAGGTACAAACGCAGGCCGTGATGTTCGGCGTTCAGCAGCCAGCCGAACTGGTAGGTACGCGGCAGGAACTGCCCATTAAGCTTATTGCCCTTACGCCCGCCGGGCGGCCCACGCAGGCCCCGGCACAGGTACAGATTGTGCGCCTACTCTGGGAAACCGTGCTGGAGCGCCAGGGCGGGCGCTACGTGTATAATTCACAGAAGCGCGAGCAGGTGCTGCAAAACCAGGCGGTAGCGGTAGCCGCCAACAGCACTATTTTCTTTACGCCCACCTACTCGGGCGAGTACGAGGTGCGCCTATTTCGGCCGGGCGCGGCCAGCTACGTGGCGGCCCACTTCTACGCCTACGGCAGCGGCGACACGGCCGGCAACTCCTTCGAAGTTAATACTGAAGGCGAAGTCACTATTGAGGCCGACAAGCCGAAGTACGCGCCCGGCGAAACGGCGCAATTGCTGCTCAAAACGCCCTTCCCCGGCCGGGTGCTCGTGACGGTGGAGCGGAACCGCGTGCTGGACCATTTCTACGTCGATACCGACCAGAAATCGGCTCAGGTGCGCGTACCCATCCGGGCCGGCTACGCGCCCAATATCTACGTCACGGCCACCGCCATCCGGCCCATTACCGATAATTCGCTGCCGCTTACCGTGGCCCGCGGCTTCATGCCGCTCACGGTGGAAAAGCCCGGCACGCACCTGGCCGTGAGTTTGAAAGCGGCCAGCCTCAGCCGCTCGCAGACCTTCCAGACCATTGAGGTGCGCACCGCGCCCAGGGCCCAGGTAACGCTGGCAGTGGTGGATGAAGGCATTTTGCAGCGCAAAGACTACCGCACACCCGACCCCTACGGCTACTTCTACCAGAAGCGGGCGCTCGAAGTGAGCGCGTTTGATATATATCCCTTCCTGCTGCCCGAGCTGGGCACCAGTAGCAGCGGCGGCGACGCGGCCGACCTGGCCCGCCGCACCTCGCCCGTGCCCAGCCGCCGCGTGAAGCTCGTGGCTAAATGGAGCGGCCTGCTCACCGCCGATGCCAACGGCCTCGTGCGCTACAAGGTGCGCGTGCCGCAGTTCAGCGGGGCGCTGCGCGTGATGGCCGTGGCCTACAAAGACGACGCCTTCGGCAACGCTGAGCAAACGATGAAGGTGGCCGACCCGGTGGTGATTAGCACGGCACTGCCGCGCTTCGCTAGTCCCGGCGATACGCTGGATGTGCCGGTGACGCTGACGAATACGACGAAAAGCGTGATAATCGGCAAAGTCGATTTATTGGCCCAAAATACCAATGGCAAATATGGTTTTAACGTAAACTCACTTGAAAACAAGAATTCGCTTATTACAATTTATATAAACGGAAAGGATAAAGTATCCTTTGGTAAGAGCGCAGGAATGAATGTGGTTACAAACCCATTTTCAACTATTAAGCTACTTCCTGGTAAAGAGCAAAGAGTACTATTTAGCGTCGTTGCCCACGAAGTTGGAACCGTATTTTTACACACTCGGGTATTTTACGAAGAGCCTGGTCAGAAAGCGTCCTCTATTACTGGCGGTTATGAAATAATCGAACTCCCCATCCGCCCGGCCGCGCCGCTTGAAAAACGCACCGGCAGCGGCGAGGTCACGGCCGGCGCGCCCGCCACGCTCAACCTGCGGACCGATTTCTTGCCCACCGGCCAGCGCTCGCGGCTGCTGCTGAGCCGCTCGCCGCTCACGCAGTTTTCCAAAGACCTGAATTACTTGCTCGAATACCCTTACGGCTGCCTGGAGCAAACCGTGTCGGCCGCGTTTCCGCAGCTGTATTTCGGTGATTTAGCGGCCACGCTGCGCCAGAAAACGGGGGCTGGCGCGAAAGCCCAGCGCTACAACCCTAACTACAACGTGCAGGAGGCTATCCGCAAAATAGAGGCGATGCAACTCTATAACGGCAGCCTGAGCTACTGGCCGGGCGGCAACTACGACAACTGGTGGGCCACCGCCTACGCCGCCCATTTTCTGCTCGAAGCCCGGCAGGCAGGCTTTGCCGTGAACCAGAGCACCCTCGATAAGGTGCTGCGCTACTTGCAGCTCCGCCTCAAAAAGCGCGAAACCGAGCCCTACCAGTATTTCACGGCCGACGGGCTGGCCCGCCAGCGCATCATTGCCAAGCGAGAAATATCGTATTCACTCTATGTATTAGCTCTGGCCGGCCGCCAGGATGCCGTGGCCCTTAACTACTATAAGGCCAACCGGCCCCTGCTCACGACCGATGCCCGCTTTCTGCTGGCCTGCACCTACGCGCTCGGCGGCCAGCAGCGGGCTTTTCAGGAGGTGCTGCCCACGCAGTTTACGCCCGAAAAGTCGGCCCGCGAGCTGGGCGACTCATTCTCCTCGCCCATCCGCGATGAGGCGCTGGCCCTCAATGCCCTGCTCGAAGCCGACCCGACCAACCCGCAGGTAAATAGCATCGCCCGGCAGCTGAGCCGGCAACTGCACACTGCCCGTTACCTCAACACCCAGGAACGGGCCTTCGCGCTGCTGGCGCTGGGCAAAATAGCGCGTAAAAGCCAGGCCAGCTCGGCCACCGCCACCATTTCGGCGGGCGGCAAGGTGCTGGGCCAGTTCGACGGCAAAGACCTTACGGTGAACAATGTGGTCAACTATAAGCTGCTGCTGAAGGCCACCGGCGCGGGCGCGCTCTACTACTTCTGGGAGGCCGAGGGCATCCCGGCCGGCGGGCAGGTGCGCGAGGAAGACAGCTACCTGCGGGTGCGCCGCCAGTTTCTGACGCGCACCGGGCAACCGGTGGGCTCGGCCAGCTTCCGCCAGAATGACCTGGTAGTGGTAAAGCTCACCATTCAGGCCGCCGACGCGGCCGGTGAGGTCAGGAACGTAGCCATCACCGACCTGCTGCCCGCCGGCCTCGAAATCGAGAACCCGCGCCTGGGCGTAACCCGCGAAATTGCTTTCGTGCGCGACGCCGCCCAACCCGACTACCTCGACGTGCGCGACGACCGTATCAACCTCTTCACCACCGCCACGCCCAAACCCAAAACCTTCTACTACCTGGCCCGCGCCGTGAGCAAGGGCACGTTCAGACTGGGGCCGGTGAGCGCCGATGCGATGTACAACGCCGAGTACCACTCCTACAATGGCGCCGGCACGGTACGCGTACGGTAAAGCCGCACTATTTTCACCTTGTTGTTGAGTAACTTGCGTTCTACTGACTGGTGCTGAGCCAACCAAAGCTACCTAAACTGCATCCTTGAACAAAGGAGACTGAATTTTGGGGTCTCCTGCACCTGTTTCAGCTACAAAACTGCCGCTTTGGCAGACTTTTGCCGTATCTTGGAAACTTCCAATCCGGCACGGAGCTTGTATTCACAAGTACCTCACCGATACAGCTCTTACTTGCCTGACAATTAAGCTCTGTGTCCTATTCAGCTTCACCCATGCGCTTTGCTACTCCTGTTGTTTCTCTGCTTTTAGCGGTACTGGCCTTGCTGCCGGCCGCAGCCGGGGCCAGTGTTTACGGGTCGCGCACAGCGGCTGGCGCGGTTCAGGTGGTGCAGGGTACTGTGCCTTTCCAGTCGGCGGCGCCGTCTTTGAGCTTTTTCCCGAACCCCGCCCGCGGGCAGCTAACGGTGCAGCTGTCGGCTCAGCACGGGCCCGAGTACAAGCTGCGCCTCAGCAACGTGCTGGGCCGTGAGGTGCGCCTGCTACCGCTGCCGCTGGCTACGGCTTCTATCGGCTTGCCGCTCGATGTGGCCGGCCTGCCGGCAGGCCTGTATTTCTGCTCGCTACTCGTAAATGACAAAGCCGTGAGCACCAATCGGCTAACGCTGCTGTAACTAAAATTCAACCTGAGGAATCGGGAATGAAGCGTTAAAACGTAGCTCTGCCTTACTCCGGGGCGCTGTACCTACTGCAAGGCAGTAGGCGCAGCGCCCTTTTCTACGGCTCACTTCCTGCTGCCAAATTTCAATTTCCAGCTTCCCCACGCAACCCCTAACTCGTTAATGCCTACTTTTGGGGGCTTGTTGCCAATTGGCAACGGATTAGCTATACCGGAATTTTCCTCTGGAGCGGAAACTGTTGCTTCTGGCGGCGGCGACCGGCCACTTTTGCCCCGTATGAGTTCATTTAAACGGTTAAACAACCTGGTCGGCTGGGTAGTATTTGCCATCGCCGCCGTCGTCTTCCTGCTCACGCTGGAACCCACCGCCCCCTTCTGGGACTGCGGCGAGTTTACGGCCTGCGCCTACAAGCTACTGGTACCTCACCCGCCGGGCGCCCCCACCTTCCTCATTCTGGGCCGGCTAATATCCTTATTCAGCTTCGGTGACCCCACCAGGGTGCCGGTGCTGGTCAATGCCTTATCGGCGCTCAGCAGCGCCTTTACGGTGCTGTTCCTGTTCTGGATAATCACCCGCATGGGCCGCAAGCTGCTGGTAGCCCGCAGCGAGTTCGAAACCGAAACGCCCGAGCCCACCAGCTACCAGACCCTGCTTATCCTGGGCGCGGGTATTGTGGGAGCCCTCTCGTTCGCGTTTTCCGACTCGTTCTGGTTCAACGCCGAGGAAAGCGAGGTGTATGCTATGTCGAGCCTTTGCACCGCCGCCGTGGTCTGGATAATGATGAAGTGGGAAGAGCACGCCCGCGACGCCGACTCGGATAAGTGGCTCATTCTCATTGCCTACGTTATCGGTCTTAGCATTGGCGTGCACTTGCTCAACCTGCTGGCCCTGCCGGCGCTGGCATTTATCTATTACTACCGCCGCACGAAAAACCCCAACCTGGTGGGCGGTCTCGTTACGCTGGCCGTCAGCCTGGTTATCGTGGGCTCGGTGCTGGTGGGCATTATTCCGGGCCTGCCTACGCTGGCCGGCGGCTTCGAGGTATTCTTTGTCAATACCATCGGCCTGCCCTTCGATTCGGGTCTGATTATTTTCCTGCTGCTGTTTGTAGGCCTGATTTGGTTTGGTTTCCGGCTCTCCTACCAGCGCCGCAGCCAGCTGCTGAACACGGCCATGCTGTGCTTCGTGTTCATCCTCATCGGGTACTCTACTTACCTGATTGTGCCCATCCGCTCGTCGTTTCACCCCACCATCAACGAAAACGACCCCGAGGATGTGCTGAGCTTCGTGAGCTACCTCAAGCGCGAGCAGTATGGCTCGCGCCCCCTGCTCTACGGCCCGCAGTTTAATGCCCAGCCCGACCACTACGAGGAAGGTGCCCCGCGCTACAAGCGGGAGAATGGCAAGTACGTTGAGATTCTGCCCCGCGCCCAGGAGCCCGGCTACGCCGATGCCGACAAGATGCTGCTGCCGCGCCTCTACAGCTACGACCCCGCTCATATTCAGGAGTATAAGAAATGGGTGCCCGACCTGCAGGAAGGCACCAAGCCGACCATGGGCCAGAACCTGGGCTTCCTGTTCCGGTACCAGATTGGGCACATGTTCTGGCGCTATTTCTTCTGGAACTACGTGGGCCGCGAGTCTGACATTCAGCAGGCGGGCGTGGTATGGCCCGGCAGCCCGAGCGCCGCCACCCTGCCGCCGCGCATTGGCGGCAGCTTTGCCCACAATAATTTCTTCGCCATTCCGCTCATCCTGGGCTTGATAGGCTTGTTTGTGCAGCTGCGCCGGCGCGGGCATGATGCCCTGGTTGTGGGCCTGCTGTTTCTCTTTACAGGCATAGCAATTGTAGTATATTTGAACCAGCCGCCGATTGAGCCGCGCGAGCGCGACTATACCTTCTGCGGTGCCACGTTTGCCTACGCCATCTGGATTGGCCTGGGCGTTATTGGCCTCGGCCAGCTGCTCGCAGCAGCCCTCAAAGCCGACAATGCCCGCGCCGGAGTGGCCATCGTGCTGGGCTTGCTTTCGCCTACCATCCTGCTCGCGCAGGGCTGGAACGACCACAACCGCACGGGCCGCTATAACTCGGTCGATTCGGCCCGCAACCTGCTCAACAGCTGCGCCCCCAATGCCATCCTGTTCACCAACGGCGACAACGATACCTTCCCGCTCTGGTATGCGCAGGAGGTCGAAGGCATTCGCACCGACGTGCGGGTGGCCGTGCTTTCGTACCTGAACACCGACTGGTACATTCAGCAGATGAAGCGCCGGGCGTATCTCTCGCAGGGCCTGCCCATCTCAATGAACGACAATACCTACGCGCAGGGCAACAACGACATGCTGCCCTTCTCGCCCAATCCGGCCGTCGATAGCCTCGACCTCAAGCAGTTTATCAGCCTGGTAGGCCAGGGCAGCCCGCTGCTCAAATACTCTGACGGCAACTACTCGACCATGACTTTCCCGACGCCCAAGTTCTTCCTGAACGTGGATACGGCGGCCGTTAAAAAGCTGGGTATCATTCCGAAAGACCGCGAAAAGCAGCTGGTGAGCCGCCTCGACTGGAGTATGGGCAAGAAGGCCATCGAAAAGAAAAACCTGGTGATTCTGGACATGATTGCCACCAACAACTGGAAGCGGCCCATCTACTTCAGCTCTACGGTAGCCCCGAGCGACTACATGAACCTGCAGCCCTACTTCCAGCTCGAAGGTATGGCCTACCGCCTGCTGCCGCTGCGCGACCCCAACTACGACCGCCGCGGCGACGAGGGCTACGTAGAGAAGTCTATCTGCTACGACGAGCTGATGCACAAGTTCCAGTACCGGGGCCTGAACAACGCCAGCGTATTCTACGACGAGAACAACCTGCGCTTCCCGGCTAACTACCGCGATAAGTTTGCCCGCCTCGCCAACTCCTACCTTGCCGCCGGCGATATGGCCAAGGCCAAGGAAGTGGCCAACAAGTGCCTCGACGTGATGCCCGACAACGCCGTACCCTTCGACTACTACACGCCGCAGCTGGTGCCGGTGCTCGTAGCGGTGGGCGAAAAGGATAAGGCCAACGCCATTCTGGACAAGCTCACCGAGCGTAGTATCAACATCTTGAGCTACTACCAGACCCACGACGGGGCGCTCTTCGACGACGCTCAGCGCAGCTACCTGCTTACCTTGCAGAGCGTGTACCAGGCGGCTGCTCAGGTGCACGACGAGGCCCGCGCTAAAAAAGCCTACGAAGTACTGGCACCCTACCTGCAGGAGCGGAGCCAGTAACCCCACCAGCGCGACGCGCAAAAGCCCAAAGCCCCGCTGGCGTCGTGCCAGCGGGGCTTTGGGCTTTTTGGAGGTTAGCAACGTGCCGGAGCGGTACTGAAGCCAGGCGACAGCAGGGCAAACTTTACACGCCTTTGGCAGGTATCTGGCTGGTGGGTATTACGTAAGGAGCAATATGAAAATCACTATCTTCTGGCATCGGCGCGACTTGCGCTTCGAAGACAACGCAGGGCTGGCGGCGGCGCTGCAACGCGACGAGCCGGTGCTGCCCCTCTTTATCTATGACAGCACCATTCTGGACAAGCTACCCCGGAACGACGCCCGCCTCACCTTCATCTTCGACCAGGTAGCGCGCCTAGCCCATGAGGCCCATGAGGCCGGGGGCGGGCTGCTGGTCCGGCATGGCGCGGTACTGGAAGTGTTCCGGCAGCTGCTGCGCGACTACGACCTGGCCGCCGTTTACACCAATGAAGACTACGAGCCCTATGCCACGGAGCGCGATAATGCGGTGGCCCGGCTGCTCGAAAAGCACGGCGTAGCTTTTCAGCAGTTCAAAGACCAGGTGATTTTTGCCAAAGAGGAAGTACTAACCAAGAATGGCAAGCCGCATAAAGTATTTGGAGCCTATGCTAAAACCTGGCAGGCCCAGCTCAAGCCCGAGCATGACTTCAAGCCTCACCCCTCGGCGCGGCTCTTTAAAAAAGAAAACCTGGCCAGCCCTGGGCGCGGCGACGCCGGCCGCCCTACCCTCCGGGACCTGGGCTTTGAGCGGCACGAGCAGTACACCGTGCCCGCCAGCCTGCCCCCGGCCGAAGTGGTGCGGCACTACGACAAAACCCGCGATACGCCGGCCCTCGACCACGGCACTACCCGGCAATCGGTGCATCTGCGCTTCGGCACGGTCAGCGTCCGGGCGCTCATGCAGGAAGCCAACCACTTGAACAAGAAGCTACTGAACGAGCTAATCTGGCGGGACTTCTTCATGATGCTGCTCTGGCACTTTCCCTACACCGCCACCGAGGCCTACGACCCGAAGATGCGGCACCTGCCCTATCGCCACGCCCCGGCCGAGTACCAGGCCTGGTGCGAGGGCCGCACCGGCGTGCCCCTGGTCGATGCCGGTATGCGCCAGCTTAATCAGACGGGCTACCTCCACAACCGGGCCCGCATTGTGGCGGCGGGCTTCCTGGTCAAGCATCTTTTTATGGACTGGCGGCTGGGGGAGCACTACTTCTCGGAAAAGCTGCTCGACTACGACATGAGTAACAACGTGGGCAACTGGCAGTGGATGGCCGGCACCGGCGCCGTAGCCGCGCCGTGGTTTCGGATATACAGCCCCGAAAGCCAGCAGAAGCAGTATGACCCCGACTTTGCCTACATAAAAAAATGGGTACCCGAATACGGCACCGCTACTTATCCCGCCCCCATCGTAGACTTGAAGGCAGGCCGCAGCCGGGCCCTCGACGCCATTCGCAAGGGCCGCACATGACCCTGGTTGCCTGACCAGTACCCAAGGTATTAGCGCGGCTTTGCGGTCAGGGCACATGCTCTCGCAGGCTGGCTCTCCCTTCTGCTATTCGGAGCGGGGACCGGCCTCAAAGGGCGCTCAGACGAACGCGACAACGCTTCTGCACACGGGCTTGCAAGGCGCACTAAGCTAACAAAATAATGCGCAGGCAGCCGGGGCCAGCCAAGCAGCTGCTACTCCGGCTTTTCCAGCGGCGGCTTGCTCGACGCGAAGCCGGGTAGGGTAAAGCGTTGGCCCTTGGCCAGCAGGTGCAGGCGCAGGTCGCGGATGGAAAAAACCTCGCCGGGCTGAATCTCAGCGATATTGTTATTAGTACACTCGTGGCCATCAAGCACTACCACAATACCATTGCCGATTACCTCCAGCTCTTTGCCTTTGCTAACGAGCACGGCCGTGTCTTCTTCCAGGCCCAGACCAATGCAGCCCGGATTGGTAGCAATAATCTGCGCCATGCGCACAATGCGGCCCCGAGCAATAAAGTGCGTGTCGATAGCCACATCGCGCAGCAGCTGCAGGCCGGTGGTAATGTGAATCTCGTCTTTCACAAAGCCGGCATCGTTGCGGCCCTGGTAAATCATAGGTGTGCTCATGGCAGCGGCCCCGGCGCTGGTGCCCGCTATCACGAACGGCTCGCGCAGGTAGCGCTCGGTAAGGCGCTCAAGTAGCAGCGTGCCGCCGAGCAGCGACGTGAGCCGCAGCTGGTCGCCCCCCGTAAACATCACGCCATCGGCCCGGTCCAGCATTTCGAGCGCTTCCACGCTATTGGCTTGCTCGCGGCTCTGCACATTGAGCACTTCAACCTGCTTAACCCCGAAACCCGTAAACACATCAACGTAGTCCTGCGCCGACTCTTCGGGTATTTCCGAAGCAGTGGGAATGACGACGACAGTATGCTTCTGGTGCAGCTCTTTTACAAAGCGCTGCAAAATAGATTCCGACGATTGTTCGCTGTCGGAGCCGCCTTTCCCGCGCTGCTCATGGCCACCAATAATGAGCAGCTTGCCTTTGGGAGCAGGAAATGTAATAGGCATGATAAAAAGACAGATTTCAAAAAGGTCGCTGGAACGCAAATTTTGGAGAAGTCCGGCATACGGTATCTGCGGCGCTACTCTTCCTTCCACATGGCTACTACTGGCTCCCCGTTGCCCACGCGGCCTTTTAGCTTGCCCTCAATACCGCCCGTGCTGGTGGCAACGGCCAGGTTGCCAGCCTGGTCGAGCGCTACGGCACCCACGGTATCGTGCCCGCCCCGCGCACCTTCCTGCTACACTATTTCCAGCCACTGCCAGCGGGCTTTTGGTAGCTGCCGGGTCGTATGGGTCGGTATTTTTCGCTATAGCTATATCATTGGCGCCAGCCAGAGCAGCTACTACTTGAGGCTGAAGCCCGCTTACGTTCTGCTGAAGGCGAACGAGCATTTGGGGTGCAATCTGCCCGCTTATGCCGGGCGCTGGGGCACCCAGCAAGGCAGTGGCCGGAGTATAGCGCGTAGCCGCCCGGCGCCAGCAGCGCAAAAAATAGTGTTTTCATTGTTGCTCATTGGTTACATTAGACTTTCAGCTCATAGCCCGCAAAGTCTTTCCGCAGCTGGGTTTTCAACAATTTCCCGGTGGCGGTGTGGGGCAATTGCGCTACAAACTCCACGGCGTCGGGTCGCCACCAGGGGGCTATTTTGCCATCCAGAAAAGCCAGCAGCTCTTCGCCGCTGATATCGTGGCCGGGTTTGCGCACGGCTATCAGCAGCGGGCGCTCGCTCCATTTGGGGTGCGGCACGCCAATGACGGCCGCCTCGGCAATGGCGGGGTGCGCCACGGCCAGGTTTTCGAGGTCGATGCTGGAAATCCACTCGCCGCCCGACTTTATGACGTCCTTCGAGCGGTCGGTGATATTCATAAAGCCATCGGGGTCGATGGTAGCTACGTCGCCGGTACGGAACCAGCCGCTGGCCGTAAGCTGGCCGGGACTTGCCGCGCCGAAGTAGTCGCTGGCGATAAATGGCCCACGCACCAGCAGGTCGCCGAAGGCTACGCCATCGTGGGGCAGCGGCTGGCCCTCGCCATCCACAATTTCCATATCGACGCCAAAAATAACGCGCCCCTGCTTGATTTTCAGAAAGAACTGTGCCTCTTCGGGCAAGTCGAGCTGCTTGCCCTTGAGGGTACTCACGGTGCCCAGCGGTGAGGTTTCGCTCATGCCCCAGGCGTGGCGGATTTCAACACCCAGCTCTTCATCAAAAGCCCGCAGCAGCGCCGGTGGGCACGAGGCCCCGCCTACTATCATCTTGCGCAGCGTGGAAAACCTGCGGTGCCCTTCGCGCATGTACGTCAGCAGTCCAAACCAGATGGTGGGCACGCCGGCCGAGAAGGTCACTTTCTCACTTTCAAACAGCTCGTACAAGCTGGCGGCGTCGAGCGCCGGGCCGGGCAGCACCAGCTTGCAGCCATTAAGCGCCGCCAGGTAGGGCGAGCCCCAGGCATTGACGTGAAACATGGGCACGACGGGCAAAATGACGTCGCGCGCGCCGCAGTTGAAGCAGTCGGGCAGCGAAGCCGCGTACGAGTGCAGCAGCGTGGAGCGGTGCGAATACAGCACGCCCTTGGGCTCGTCGGTAGTGCCGGAGGTGTAGCAGAGCGACGAGGCCGTATTCTCGTCAAAAAATGGCCACTCAAAGTCAGCGCTTTCGGCCGCCAGCAGGCTTTCGTAGCTGGCCAGGCCCGGCAGCGCCGACCCGGCGGGCAGGTGCTCGTCGCCGGTCATGAGTATCCATTTCTCGACCGTGGGGCAGTGCGGGGCCAGCTTATTGACCAGCGGCAAAAACGTGAGGTCGAAGAACAGCAGCCGGTCCTGGGCGTGGTTGATGATGTAGACCAGCTGCTCGAAAAACAGCCGGGGGTTGATGGTATGGCATACCGCCGCAATGCCCGAGATGCCATAGTACAGCTCGAAGTGCCGGTGGGTATTCCAGGCCAGCGTGCCCACGCGGTCGCCGTTTTGGATGCCCAAGCGCGTCAGGGCATTGGCCAGCTGCCGGGCCCGCTCGTGGGCGGCGGCGTAGGTGTAGCGGTGCAAGGGGCCCCCTTCGGGCAGGCGCGACACGATTTCGGTATCGCCGTGCCATTTGGCGGCGTGTTCGATGAGCCCCGCGATGCGCAGGGGCATTTGCATCATGAGTCCGAGCATATTCGGGGCAGAGTGGGAAGTTGGTGGGCGGAAGATAGCAGCCGGCCGCCAACAAGCCACTCCCGGTCTTCCCCTACAGCACGGCCTGGATGGACGCCTGCTGAATCCGGCCCGCAATATTCAGCTCCTCCAGCTTCTTGTTGTGGCGCGCTGGATAGCTGCGGTTGGTAAGCACTACTACCACCAACTCTTTTTCCGGGTCAACCCAATAATACGTGCCCGTGGTGCCCGCCTGCCCCCAGCTGCCCGCCGGGAGGTAATCGGCCAGCAGCTCTTTTTTGAGCAGTTGCTGGCCGCCGTAGCGCCCACCCCAGGCATAGGCCTGCACCAGCTGCGCCACGTCGTTGGCCGAGCCAAAAAGGCCCGCGTGGCCCGACACGCCGCCCAGCAGCGCCGCCCCTGCATCTTCTACGTAGCCGCGTAGCAGCTGGCGCCGAAACAGCGAGTCGTAGGCAGTTGGCGCTATGCGGCTCGCCACCGCGTGGTGCAGCGGCTGATAATGCAGGCCGGAGCCTAGCTGTTTATATAGTGAGTTTTCTATGTACATTTCCAGGGTCGTGCCCGCGCGTCGGCGCACCAGCTCCGGATAGAGGTAAAAAGGTAAATCTGACGCTACCTGGCTCGCCCTGGCCGTGAGCGGCGCAGCCCCGATTTGCTGCTGTATATAGGCCGGCAGCTGCCGGCGGCCCCACAGCCCACGGGCCACCGGCAGCGGAAACCGCGCCGACGAATCGGGCCGGAACCAACGCTGCGATAAGGTGCCATCGGGCTTGGCCAGAGCGGACCACAAGGGCAGCGTAGCGGGCAGCCCGGCGCGCTGGCTTAGCACGTCGCGCATTTTCAGGCCGGCCTTATCCGTCTTGCGCAATCCCGGGAAAAAATGACCCAGCGTACTATCGGGGCTGAACTTGCCCTGCTCCTGGAGCAGCACCAGGGCGGGCGTGGCCGCCAGGGTTTTGGTAAGCTCGGCCAGGTCGTAATAATCGCTGTTCTGCACAGCCCGGGGGCCGGCGGGCCGGGCCGGCGGCCGGCTGGCCGGGCCTTCGCCCACCCCTGCCGCAGCAGGCTCGCTGCCAACACTGCTACCCAAAGCGGCAGCGTGGCGCGGGCTTAGCGAGGTAGCCCCGTTGCCTTCAGGATATACCTGATAGCCATAGCTTTTTTGCAGCACTACTACCCCACGCCGGGCTATCAGCACCTGGCTGCCCGGCGTGGCACGGGTGGCCAGGGCCTGCGCCATGATGCTATCGACCCGTGCCTCCAGGCTCTTGTCCATGCTGGCATCTTCGGGGTTGGCATAGGCCAGGCGCAGCCCGGCTTTGGTACGCAGGCCAAAGCCGGCGGGCAGACTATTGGTTACCGATACCGGCAGCCGGCCCCGCGCGCCAATGCCGCCAAAAATAAGCTGGGCCGCCAGCTCCTGCGCCTCGGCGCTTTCCTGGTACGCCATCAGCACGGCGCTGGCCCGGTCAAAGTCGCGCACCCTCGCCGCCGCGTAGGCCGAGCCGAAGATGCTGAGCACCACGCGCTGGCCAGGCTTACTCAACTCGCGCAGCAGGAGGTTAGCTTCGGGGGCGATGCCAAAATTGGTGGCCGGCAGCCGGCCCAGGCCTTGCAGCGCCACCAGCACGACATCGTACGTAAAAAGCCGGGCCCGAATATCCATCAGCTCGTCCATTGTGGGGGCAGCGGGCAGGTGGAAGTGAGCCGCCGCCGCGTCGTAGCGGGCCACGGCCTGCTGAAAATCGGTGGTATCGGCGGGGCTGCCGCCCAGCACGAGCGTGGCGATGCGCAGGGTATCGAGGCGCTGCAAGGGCAGCACGTTACCCTGGTTGCGCAGCAGCGTGAGGCTGTGCTCGGTGAGGCGATGGGTTAGGTAGCGGGCGTGCGGCGGGTTGAGGTCGGCAAACAGATTTTGCTCGGCAACGGGCCGGGCGCGGCGCAGGCCCGCCCACTGCTTGAGCGCCAGCACGCGGCGGCAGCTTTCGTCGATGCGGGCCTGCGAGATGCGCCCGCTATCTACGGCGGCCAGCACGGCTTTCAGGGCCACGGGCACGTTTTTGCTGAATTCCAGCACGTCGTTGCCGGCCAGCAGCGCTCGCACCTCCGCCTCCCCGGTGGGCGTTTTTTTGATGACGCCCTGCATATTCATCGCATCCGTAAAAATTACGCCCCGGAAGCCCATCTGCTCGCGCAGCAGGCCCGTTACGATGCGCTTGGATAAGGTGCTGGGGCCGCGCACGGTATCGAGGGCCGGCACGTCGAGGTGGGCCACCATCATGCCCCCGATACCGTTGGCAATCATGCTTCTGAAGGGTGGCAGCTCGAGCGAGTCGAGCCGGCCCCGGTCTACGCGCACCAGCGGCAGGGCCAGGTGCGAGTCGGCATCCACGTCGCCGTGGCCGGGAAAGTGCTTGGCTACGGCCAGCACGCCAGCATCCTGCATGCCTCTCATATACAGGCGGCTAAGCCGGGCTACCGCGGCCGGGTTTTCGCCCCACGAGCGGAAGCCGATAACGGGGTTGTTCGGGTTGTTATTGACGTCGACCACGGGCGCAAAATTCACCTGCATACCCAGGCGCTTAAACTGCCGCGCCACCTCGCGGCCCATGTCATAGATGAGCATCGAGTCGGCCTGCGGCACCGCGCCCAGGCTCATCTGATACGGGAACTTCAGCACGCTGTCCAGGCGCATGCCCGCGCCCCATTCGCCATCCATGGCCACGAGCAGCGGTACCTGGCTCTGGCCCTGGAAGCGGTTGAGCAGGCGTGTCTGCCGCACCGGGCCGCCCTGAAAATATATCAGGCCGCCAATGCCATACTGCTTTATCAGCGTCGAAATCGAATCTTGGTAGATGGCGGGCTTATTAGAATACGCTGCCACCATAAACAGCTGCGCCACCCGCTGCCGGGGCGTCAGCGTGCGCATCAGGCTATCGACCCAGGCCGAGTGCAGGTAGCGCAAAAAAGCGGGCTGCTTCCCACCGAAAGCAACTTTGGGGGCAGCAGCAGTTGCTTTTCCGGCAGGATGCCGGGCCGCCGGGTGGTGCTGGGCCAACACCGCCAGCGGGCCGGCCAGCAACAGCAAAAACAGGAAGTATTTTTTGAAAGACAAGCGAATAGCAGCAAGGAATGAAGCTGCAAAAGTCGGAATTAATTACAGGGCAAGCTCCAGCTGGCCGCGCCTTGTTTTTTACCGACGAGCCAACGCTTACTCTGCAGTTTCCGTCGGCAGCAGGTCGCAGTACCAGAAACCTGTGGCAAAGGGGTCATCGGGCTCGCGCTCCGCAGTGCCAGCTACCGGCGCGTAGGTGCGGCGCACCAGCGCTCCTTTCTCAAAAGGCACCGGCGAGCTGAAATACGGGGCATCGAATACAAAGCTGTGGTACTCGCCGTTTTCCCCGCAGGGGTCTACTCCGGGCGGCAGGTCGCGCAGAAAATTGTGGTCTAGCAGCCGCCCGCAAAAGCTGGCATCGAGCCAGCGCTCGTTCACACAAACGATTATCGCTCGAAATCCCCGGTCAATAAACTCGCGCAGCAAGTCGGCCCCGGCCCGCTGCCACAGCGGAAACTCGCCCCGCAGCGGCACCTGCGCCAGCTGCTGCTCACGGTAGGCCCGCAGGTCTTCCAAGAAGATATCGCCATAAATCGCTGCCGCCACGCCCTGCGCCCGCAAGCCGCCGAGTGTAGCCAGCAGCGCATGCTCGTACTCTTCCATCGAGGGCATTTCGGGCAGCCGCAGTTGCGTAAGCGGCAGGCCAATGCGCCGGGCCTGCGCTTCGAGCAGGGCTACCCTCACGCCGTGCATCGAAATGCGCTCGTAGTGGGCATTAACGCTCGTGAGCAGGTGCGCTACGGTATACGCTGGATTTTGGAGCGCGTAATACAGCGCAAGCGCCGAATCCTTACCGCCGCTCCAGCTCATCAGGGCTTTTTCGGGCATGAGCAGCTGCTTTTTAGAGGTATCTGAAAAGAGCACATCTGGCTGCCGCGCGCAGCCTGATGTGCTCTTTAAGCGCTTGGCACGCAGCTATTCAGGGCTATTTCAGCGTAAACGTAGCCTTTCCCATCAGGGCACCACCTTCGTACAGCTCTACGGTATGCTGGCCGATTTTGTACTCACCACCCTTGGCATACACAAAGTTCAGCGCCTGCTTCGAGTTGTCGAATACCACGTCCTGCTTCATGGTGTAGAACGCCTCCTGGCCATCTACCGTGAAAGTGCCGCCGCCGGTGCTCAGGTTGTACAAGGCCGCGCCATCGGGCTCCAGAATACGCAGGTAGATGGTTTTCGTCTCCTTCGGCGACACATCGTTGCGGGCCAGCGTGAAGGCCACTTTCACGCGGTCTACGCGCTTGGCCTTAAACTCCTCCTTGTCGTCGTCTTTCTCCTTGTCCTTCTTATTCAGCACGCTTACGTGAATATTATCGGCTTGCAGGCGCGAGGCTACCGTCACTTTATCGCTCAGGTCACGGTTGGTTTTTGCAATGGTGCTGATGGTATCGGTGAGCTTATTTTGCCGCTCTTTAAGAGTAGTGGTTTCGGTATACAGATTTTCGTTCGACTTGCGCAGGTCGGCAATCTGGTCGTCTTTTTTCTTAAGCTGGCTTTCCAGGCTGAGCGCCCGCTGCTTAAAACGCTGCTGCTCAGCCAGTGAGAACGACCCGGCCTTAAACGAGCGCAGCCGCAGCAAGTCGGCATTAATGCCAGAGATACGGGCTTCGAGCGAGTCGTTGCTGAGGCCCAGCTTTTGCAGGTCCTGGCTCTGGCGCTCGTAGCTGGCTTTCAGGTCTTCGTATTCTTTTATTTGGGCTTGCAGCTTGGTGTCTTTGGCTTGCACCTGGGTAGTAAGCTGCTCATTCTCTGTTTTTTTCTGCGAATTCAGGTAAAATAATACCCCATTGATACCTAGCAGCACGAGGACGAGCGCCACCCACAGGAGAGCGCGGCTATTGTTCTGGCGGGGTTCGGGATATTCCTGTTGTGGCTCCATAGAGGGGGGCTGGGGGTAAAGTGGCAGAAAAAAGGTTGGCAGCCAATGCCCGCCGGGCCGCTACCTACCTTTGTGGCGGGTAAAAATAGGCGAAATTTCCAGTTGGCTCCGGCCTTCTTTATACTAGGCTCTCATGCAAACAGTTTTCCCGGCCTTCGACGCGGCCTATTGGCAGGCCCGCTACACTACTGCTGGCCGCGATGGCTGGGATGCCCGCCATGCTACGCCGCCGCTGCGAGCCTATTTCGACCAACTCGCTGTAAATCAGCAGCCGCGCATCCTTATCCCTGGGGCGGGCCGCGCCTATGAGGCCGAGTACCTACACCGCCTGGGTTTTCGTCACGTTGTCGTGGCCGATTTTGCCCCCGAGCCGCTGGCCGCGCTGGCCGCCCGCGTACCCGATTTTCCGAAAGAAAACCTCTGGCAAGCCGATTTCTTCGCCCTCGACCCCGCCGACAAATTCGACCTTATTATCGAGCAAACGTTTTTCTGCGCCCTGAACCCAACCCTGCGGCCAGCCTATGCGCGGCAGTGCGCCGCCCTGCTGCGGCCGGGCGGTAAGCTGGCCGGGCTCTTATTCGACACTGATTTTCCGAATGCTGCCGAGCCGCCGTTTGGGGGTAGCCGCGCCGAATATGCCGCCTATTTCAAGCCGTATTTCGAGTTTATTCACTTCGAGACGGCGTATAACTCGCTGCCCGCCCGCGCCGGCCGCGAGCTGTTTATTTGCCTGCGGAAAATGTAAAAATGTGAGAGATGTGCGAAATGTGCGAAATGTGCGAAATTATTAAATTCTTATATCCGTCTCGCCCTCAAATTTCTCCTATTTTCAAATTTTCCACATCTCCCACATTCTCCACATCTCCCACATTCTCCACATTATATTAACCGATGCTCACCTCCCTTGCCCGCGCCCTGCCCCACTTCCGCAACACCAACTCGGGTCAGTTTTTTCTGATGGCCGGTCCCTGCGTCATCGAAGGAGAGGACATGGCCCTGCGAATTGCCGAGCGCATCAAGCACATCACCGATAAATTACAAATACCCTATATATTCAAAGGCTCATACCGGAAGGCCAACCGCTCGCGGCTCGATTCCTTTACCGGCATCGGCGATGAGACGGCCCTGCGTATTCTGCAAAAAGTAGGGCGTGAAATCGGCGTGCCCACCGTAACTGATATCCACGAGTCGGCAGAGGCCGCGCTGGCCGCTGAGTACGTAGATGTGCTTCAGATTCCGGCTTTCCTCTGCCGGCAGACCGACCTGCTCGTGGCCGCCGCCAACACCGGTAAGGTGGTGAATATCAAAAAGGGGCAATTCCTGAACGGCGAGGCCATGCGCTGGGCAATGGACAAAGTGCAGGGGGCCGGCAACCCCCACGTCATCCTTACCGACCGCGGCAACTCGTTCGGCTACAGCGACCTGGTTGTTGATTTCCGCAACCTGCCTACCATGCGCAGCTTCGGCGTGCCCGTGGTGATGGACGTGACGCACTCCTTGCAGCAGCCCAACCAGGCCAGCGGTGTTACGGGCGGCCAGCCTGCCCTTATCGAAACTATTGCCAAGGCGGCCATTGCCGTGGGGGCCGACGGCCTCTTTATCGAAACGCACCCCACGCCTGCCACCGCCCTCTCCGACGGCGCCAATATGCTGCCCCTCGACCAGCTCGAAGCGCTGCTCCAGCGCCTCACCCGCGTGCGCGAAGCCGTGCGGCCCAGCGGCGACCTCGACCCACAGGGGTTGAATGCGTAGGCAAACCTTTATTTCAGCTTTACTTTGATATAATCGAAAAGCTGGTCGAAGCGTTGTTCGAACTTATCGAAACGCTGTTCGAACTTATCAAGATGCTGCTCGACCTGGTTGAAGCGTTGTTCAACTTGGTTGAAGCGTTGTTCAACTTGGTTAAAGCGTTGTTCAACTTCCTCAAAGCGCTGGTTCATTTCCTGGCGTAACTCGCCTTGGTCCCGCTCTAGCTTGGTAGTTTTATTGAGTAGGAATTCAATCGTATTGCTCTGTGCAGTAAGGGCATTAGTGACAGTAAACGTGAGTTGGCGCACCTGGGCCGACACACGCTCCACTTTAGCGGCCGTTTCATCCTGGCGGGCCAGCATTTCGCTAATAACAGGCTCTAATTGGTCAAGGCGCTGGTCAGCAGTTGGCATAGCAAATAGGTCGTTAAGAGAGGTGACGAAGTTAACGGGCAACAGCAGCTAATACCGCAGCCAGAAATCTTGCCGGGGCTGCTTTTTACGAAAGAATACCAACCCTACGTAAAATAAATCGACGGTAATAGTCACGGAAGGATGCGCCTTAATGGCTTCCCAGGCCCGCTCCATCTCGGCCGACCAATGAATATCGTCCAGCACAAATACGCTGTTTTCGTGCGCTTTAGCTAGGCACTGCTCGAAGTAGCGTAGTGTGGGCTCGTAGCGGTGGTTGCCGTCGAAGAACACGAAATCGAGCGGCTGGGATAGCGCGGCTAAGGTGGCGGGCAGCGTCTGGTCGAGGTTACCTTCAACCAGATGCGCATTTTTAATATTAAGTTTTTTGAATGTTTCGCGCGCTACAGTAGCCGTATTGGGGCAGCCCTCAAAGGTGATAACCTGACTGCGCGAGTCGGCCAGCGCCAGGTAGGCCGTGGTGAGGCCCAGCGAGGTACCCAGCTCCAGAATAGTAGCGGGCTGGAAATGATTGACCAGCCGAAACAGCAGCTGCGCCAGGCGCCGGGGCTTGGCCGCGTGGCGGGCTATGTCGCGCACCGGGCGCCGGCGGCCGCCGGCCCCGGCCACCTGCGAGCCCGCGCCGAAGTCAGTTACCTCCAGCACCTGCTCGCTGGCCAGCAGCTCATGCCGGCGCTTTTCGATGCGCGGAAAGGCGGCAAACTCACCCGTGTGGCGAATAACCGTGGTGTAGAGCCCAAACACAAACGGCGAATGCAGCCCGTGGGCATTGCCCGAACGCAGCAGCCAGTGGCGGAGAAAGGAGAAGAGTTGGTGCAACTTGTAGCTCTATAGCAAAAAGTCAGTTCATCCGAAAGGGCACAATCAGGTTGAATTCCGGGATGTTGACCTCGAAATGCTCGCCATTGGCCAGACGCTCCATCAAGTAGGTGCCGCGCATCTTGCCCAGGCCCGACTTGAGGTTGCAGCCGCTCACGTACTGGTGCGCCTCGCCGGGCTCCAGCACCGGCGTGCGGCCTACCACGCCCTCGCCCTCTACTTCGCGCATGCTGGCTCCCACATCAGAAATATACCAGTGGCGGCGCAACAGCTTTACAGTGTATTCGCTATTGTTCCGAATATCAATACGATAAGCAAAGACATAGTGCTCCTGCGCGGGACTGGAATAATCGGGTAGGTAGTTGGTCGTAACCGTTACGGTTACGCCCTGCGTAGTGGTAGTTGGCATAGCGGCGACCGGCGAAATTACGCTGCTTAGGGTAACAGCATCTCCGAAAGGTAGGTTTAGAGGCTCAACGCCCAAGCCAATAGTTTAATTTCGCCTCTATACGCCTTCTTTTTCTTTCTCGTTTATGGTCAAGATTGCTGAAAGCTGGCAGCCCGTGCTGGCAGCCGAATTTGAAAAGCCTTATTTTCAGAAGCTCACCGCCTGGGTGCGCGGCGAGTATGCTACCACCACAGTATATCCGCTGGGCTCGCAGATTTTTCATGCCTTCGACGCCTGCCCGTTTGAGGAAGTAAAGGTCGTTATTCTGGGTCAGGACCCGTACCACGGTAAAAATCAGGCGCACGGGCTGGCTTTTTCGGTAAATGAAGGCATTCGTACGCCCCCCTCGCTGCAAAATATATTTAAAGAGCTACAAGACGATATTCCCGGCACGCCGGCCCCCGCCAACGGCAACCTCGACCGCTGGGCGCGGCAGGGCGTGCTGCTGCTCAATGCCACGCTTACGGTGCGGGCGGCCACACCGGGCTCGCACCAGAAAAAAGGCTGGGAAGAATTTACCGATGCCGTTATCCGCCAGGTTTCGGCGGGGCGGCCGCACGTTGTGTTCATCCTGTGGGGCGCGTATGCGCAGAAAAAAGAAGAGCTGATTGATGCCCGCAAGCACCTCATTCTGAAGGCCGCGCACCCCTCCCCCTACTCGGCCGACCGCGGCTTCTTCGGCTCGAAGCCGTTCAGCCAAGCCAATGCGTGGCTGGAGCGGCACGGCGAGCAGCCGATAGCTTGGTAGGCAGTAGCGTGGACGCTGCGAGTCCGCGCGTGGTATCGTCCAGGTCGTTCTACGCGCGGACTCGCAGCGCCCACGCTACAGCAGGCGCTTGATTAGGCGCAGGTTGTGGCTGTAACGCTTGCGGTCGCGGTTGAAAATACCGTTGTGGTCGAGCGGGTCGAGGCGCACCTCGCCGTGGGCGTGCAGGATGAGACCATCGTCGAACACTAAGCCAACGTGCACGATATTGCCGTCGGCATTATCGAAAAAAGCCAGGTCGCCGGGCCGGGCCTGGGTTACGAAATCGACGGGCACTCCGAGCGCAATCTGCTGGCGGGCATCGCGGGGCAGCTGCACGCCAACCAGCCCAAACAGCGTTTGCATCAGGCCCGAGCAGTCGAGGCCGAAGACCTGCTTGCCGCCCCACACGTAGGGGGCGCGCAGAAAGTGCTGGCTCATTTTACGCAGCAGCGCCAGCTGGCGCTCGGGCGTAGCAGGCTGTGCCGGGTTGGTAGCTGGACCATTGTAAAACAGCGGGTTATCATCACCGACCCGGAGCGTCATGCCATCGAAGAAGGGCAGGCGGCAGCCCAGCGTAATGGGCTGCCGCATCGCGGCATTGGATACCACCTGCACTACATCGAGCACACGGGGGTGGTCCTGGGCCTGCCAGGCGGCAAAGTACGCCTCGCTCACGGGACGGTGCTGCTTGTAATCTATCCAGCCCAGGTAGCTGTCGGCGGCCGACTCGATGCGCAGCCAGTGGCCCTGCGCGAGCAGCACCGTGTAGCATTCGCCAAACAGCAGCTCGGTGACCAGCTCGGCGCGGTCGGTTGGCTCGGCGCGGACAGGAACGGCGCTCAGGGCGCAAATACCGTGGTTCAAGTTATTAAATGTGGCAATGTGCGAGATGTGAAAAACGTGAAAATGAATTGAGGAAAAAGCAGACTACCATGTGCTGGGCAGCGCAGCTATCTTCCACATTTCCATATCCGCACATTTTCACATTCAAAGTAAAGCTAGCGATAGCGCTCCATTTCGCGCTTTTGGTCTTTGGCCTTGAGGTCGTCGCGCTTATCGAAAAGCTTTTTGCCCTGAGCCAGCGCAATTTCGAGCTTGGCAAAGCCGCGGTCGGTCACGAAGAGGCGCAGCGGAACAATGGTGAGGCCGGTGTCCATCTTGCCGGCCAGCTGCTTGAGCTCGCGCTTGTTGAGCAGCAGCTTCCGGGCGCGCATGGCATCGTGGTTGTTGTAAGTGCCCAGCGTATAGGGCGCAATGCGCACGCTGTGCACCCACAGGTCGCCCTTGTGGTCGAAGGTGCAGTACCCATCCTGGAGGTTGGCTTCGCCCGCGCGGATGCTTTTTATCTCGGTGCCTTGCAGCATCATGCCCGCGTCGTACTTAGCCAGAAAGGTGTATTCGTGGCTGGCGCGACGGTTTTTGATGTTGATGTTGGCGGGAGTCTTGTCTTTCATAAAACCGGAGGGACGGGCCGCGCCTGCCCGTTGGGGCGCAATGTACGGGCAGGCAGGGCCAGTTGTTAGATGCTTGCTATTGCAGGAGCATGGACAAAGGCGGGCGCGTGCGACGCGCCCCTACAGCTTCAACCGCGGGTCGGGGCTGGTGAGCTGGCTGGCAAAGTCGCCGGCTTCATACTGGAAGATGGCCGCCTGGCCCACCATTGCCGCGTTGTCGGTGCAAAACTGGAAGTCGGGAATAAACACCTGCCAACCTTCCGTCTCGGCCAGGGCCTGCAAGCCTTGCCGCAGGCCCGAGTTGGCCGCTACGCCGCCGGCCAGGGCCACCTGGCGCAGGCCCGTAGCCAGCGCCGCTTTTTTAAGCTGGCGCAGCAGCGTTTGCACAATGGTGTATTGAATGCTGGCGCAGAGGTCGGCCAGGTTTTGCTGAATGAATTCGGGGTTGGCGGCCACTTCCTTTTTAAGAAAGTACAGCACCGAGGTTTTGAGGCCGCTGAACGAGAAGTTGTAGCCATCCATGGCCCCAATCGGAAACTCGAAGCGGCGCGGGTTGCCGGTCTGGGCCAGCTTGTCGAGGCGGGGGCCGCCGGGGTAGGGCAAGCCCAGCAGCTTGGCCGTTTTGTCGAACGCCTCCCCGGCCGCGTCGTCGATAGTCTGACCCAGAATCTCCATATCCAGGGCACTGCGCACCACCACCAGCTGGGTGTGGCCGCCGCTCACGGTGAGGCACAGAAACGGAAATACCGGCTTGGGCTCCCGGATAAAATGCGCCAGGATGTGCGCCCGCATGTGATTCACGGCCAGCAGCGGCTTGCCCAGCGCCAGCGCCAGGCTTTTGGCAAACAGGTTACCTACTAACAGGGAGCCCAGCAGGCCGGGGCCCTGCGTCACGGCCACGGCATCGAGGTCGCTTTTGCTGAGGCCGGCCTGGCGCAGCGCGGCCGTCACTACGGGCAGCAAATGCTGCTGGTGCGCCCGCGAAGCCAGCTCGGGCACCACGCCGCCGTATTGCTCGTGCACGGCCTGGCCGGCCACCACGTTGCTCAGCAGCTGGCCGTTCTGAAACACGGCCGCGCCGGTGTCGTCGCAGCTGGATTCGATAGCGAGAAGATTCATGTGTAGGTATCTGCTTAAAAGTCCGGGGTTCTTGCGAGCCTGCGCTTGCGAGAACATGCGAGAACAAACGCGGGGCTGCCCTTGAAGTAACAAAGCGAAACCGCAAAGTTCGGGCGAACCTGGCTGCTTCCTCCTACGTTGGCGCGGGTAGTGCGCGCTAAAAGCCGCACCTTTGCGTTAGTAACTGCTCGACCAGGGGTTTCACTAAACCAGTCTTTTCCGTCTTTCGTGCGTCGCTTTCTTCATATTCTGCTTAAAATTCTGCTTGGGCTGGCCGTGGTGCTGGTGCTGGCGGTGGGCGGAATACTGCTGGCGCTGCGTGTGCCGAGCGTGCAAACGCGGGTAGCGCACCAGGTAGCCGAGGTACTAACCCGGAAGCTGGGGCAGGACGTAGAGATTGGCAGCGTCGATGTGCGGCCGTTTTCGCATGTGCTGCTGGAGGGCGTGCGGGTGCTGGACCGGCGCGGCGGCGAGCTCTTTGGCGTGGGCCAGGCCGATGCCGATATCAAGCTGTTTTCGGTGTTTGACCCGCGCCACCTGCACGTGGGTACGCTCACGCTTACCGAGCCGCGCTTTGTGCTGCGCGACGTGGCCGGCCGGCCCGACTCTACTACGCTCGACCAGTTCCTGGCCGCCATTAAGCGCCTGAGCGGGGCCCCCGACACGAGTACGACCTCCAAGCCCTTCGATTTTCAGCTGCACGAGGTAGCCATTCGCAACGGGCACTTTGCCATTGAGCGGCCCGACCGGCCGCGCGAGGCCTTCTACGGCCGGGCCATCGACTACGACCACCTGGTGGCCGACAGCATTTACGCCAACATCTCGCAGCTTAACTGGAAAACCGATACCCTGCGCGCCCGCATTGCCGGCCTGCGCACCGTGGAAACGCCCTCACATACCCGCCTGCGCGAGCTCACGGCTGACATTCAGTACAACAAGCACTTTTGGGAGTTCAACAACCTGACCCTGCGGGTGGGCCGTAGCGAGCTGCGCAAGTACGTGCGCTTTGAGTACAAGCGCTTCGGCAACTTCTCCGACTTCAACGACTCGATGCGCGTGGTGACGCAGCTGCGCGGGGCCAAACTTTACACGGATGATATTGCCAAGTTCGCGCCCGACCTGGCTGCGCTGAAAGACTCCGTTTTTATCTCGGGCGATGCCAAAGGCTACGTGCGCGACTTCCAGATAAAGAACCTGGATGTGCGCTATGGCCGCCGCACCCACATTGTGGCCAGCCGCGCCCACGCCGATAACCTGCCCCACTGGCGCGAAAGCCTCATCGACCTGCGCCTCCAGCCCTCGCAGATTGACGCGGCCGACCTGCGGCGCTTCTTGCCCGCCTCGGCCAATAAGCTGGTGCAGCGCCTGGGTTTGGTAAAGCTCGACGGGCAGTTTGTCGGCTTCTACAACGACTTTGTGGGCAAGGCCCGCTTCGATACGGCGCTGGGCGCGCTATCGACCGACGTTAACCTCAAGACCAAGAGTGACTTCGACCACGCGGTGTACGAGGGCACCGTCCACAGCACGGCCTTTAATGTGGGTAAGTTCATTGGCGACGAGTCGATTATCCGCGATGTATCGGTAGATGGCCGCGTGACGGGCACGGGCTTCGTGCCGCCCATTGCCAAGGGCCACGCCGTGGTAACGGTGCCGGCCATCTGGCTGGCGGGTTACCGCTACCACAACCTGAGCCTCGACGGCGACTTTGCGGGCCAGGGCTTTAAAGGCAAGGTGACGGCCAACGACCCGGCCGCCCGCCTCACTGCCACCGGCGATTTCAACCTCGACCCCCGGCACCAGCACATTGATGTGCTGGCCAACGTGGCCCACGCCAACCTGGGCGCGTTGGGGCTGCTGGCGGTGCCGCTCACCGTGAGCACCACAGCGCGGGTAAACCTGCGCGGCACGCAGCTCGACTCGCTGCTGGGCACGGCGCAGCTGCGCGGCTCACACTTTACGCTGCGCAACAAAAGCCTCGACCTCGATACGCTGGATGTGCGCAGCACCCGCAACAGCCGGGGCCAGCGCCAGGTAAAGCTGAACTCGGAGCTGGTGGACCTCACCGCCAATGGGGCCTTTGAGTTTGCGGCCGTGGTGCAGGACCTTACTACACTCTGGCACGAGTACCGCCTCAATTTTGAGAGCAATGCGGCGGCTACCGCGGCCTACTACCAACGCAAGCGCCAGCGCCGGCTGCCAACCTACGCTATTGAGCTTGACCTCGACCTCAAGCACATAAACCCGGTACTGAACCTGTTTGTACCGGAGCTGCAGATTGCCGACAACAGCAGCATCGATGGCTCGTTCCGGCAGGGTGAAACGTCGATTTTACAGCTGGGCGGCAAGTTCGACAGCATCTGGTACGGGCCGGTGCATACCATTGCCACGGAGTTCGACTTTACCACTTCCAAGCTGCCCTACCAGCCCGAGGTACTGGCCCAGACCAGCTTTACCTCCGGGCACCAGGTGCTGCCGACGCTGGGCCGCACGGAGAAGTTTGTGCTGGAAGGCGTGTGGGACCAGCAGCGCATCAGCTTTTCGACCTCGCTGGCCCAAAGCGGCACCACTAACCGCGCTGCTATTAACGGGACGCTGGAGTTTCTGCCCAGGGCCGTACAGGTGATATTCCGGCGCAGTGGCCTGCACCTGCTAGACCAGGACTACAGCATTGCGGCCGACAACTCTGTAAGAATCAGCGACTATGGCAAGGTGCTCGACATTCAGAACTTTGTGCTCAGCCACGGCAACGAGCGCCTGAGCGCTCAGGGTGTTATCTCGCCCGACCCACACCAGCCGCCCCTGAAGCTCGACATTGCCAATTTTGATTTATCGTCGCTGAGCTCGGTCATCAACCAGCACCTGGGCGGCCGGCTGAACATGCAAGCGGCCGTAAGCGGAATATATAACCAGCTCGATATTAACAGTACCCTGGCCGTCGATTCGCTCGTGTATGAGGGTACACCCATCGGGCAGGTGGCCGGGCGGGGCGACTGGGACAACCCCAGCAGCCAGCTGCGGCTGAACCTCGACGTAGCCCGCCAGCAGCAGCGCGTGCTGACGGTGACCGGCTACCTGGCCCCGGCCTCGCTGACCCAGCAATTTAACCTGACCGGTGAGCTGAACGATGCGCCGGTAGTACTCGCCCAGCCTTTTTTAGGCGGCCTGCTCACCAACCTGGGCGGCACCGGCCGCGGGCAGCTGCTGCTGGGCGGCATGTTTGGGGCACCTACCCTGGCCGGCGCCGTTGATGTGACCGATGGGCGCTTCACGTTTGGCTACCTGGGCACCACCTACCATTTTGCCGACCGCATCAGCTTCACAACCACTTCTATCGGGTTTAACAAAGTGCAGCTGCGCGACCAGCAGGGCAACGTGGGCACGGTGGATGGCATTATCCGCCACCAGGGCTTCCAGAATATGTCGCTGGAGATGAGCGCCAGCTTCCGCAAGTTTCAGGTGCTGCACACCACCCGGCGCGACAACGACCTGTACTTCGGCACGGCGTACGCTACCGGCACGGCCACCGTGCGCGGCCCGGTCGACGACCTCGTGGTAGACGTCCGGGCTACTTCCGAAGCCGGCACGCGCCTGGCGCTGCCCCTCGACAACGCCGCCAAAGCCGAGCAGGCCAGCTACATCAAGTTTGTGAGCCGCAACCTGCCCGACTCGGTGCGCCGCCGCCAGGCCCGGCAGGCGGCGCTCCTGGCCGAACAGAATAAAGTCGACCTCTCGGGTATTCAGCTGAATATGAACTTGACGGTGACGCCCGACGCCTACCTGGAGATTTTGCTCGATGAGAGCACCGGCGACGTAATTCGGGGGGCGGCCACCGGCCAGCTGCGCCTGAACATCGACACGCGCGGCGATTTTAATATGTACGGGCAGGTCGAGATTGTGCGCGGCGCCTACAACTTCACGCTGCAAGGTCTTGTTAATAAAGAGTTTGTGGTGCAGCCGGGCGGCGTCATTACCTGGAACGGCGACCCGCTCGATGGCCAGATGAACGTGACGGCCACCTACACCCAGCGCACTTCCCTGGCCCCGATTCTGCAAAGCACCGGGGCGGGCACGGGCGCCGCGGTGGTGCCCGTTACGGCCGTCATGAACCTGACCGGGCCGCTGCTGCTGCCGGTAATCAAGCTGGCGCTGGAGTTTGACGATGCGCCCAGCTCGCTGCAAAACGACCTGGCCTCGTTTATTGCCCTGCTGCGCAACGACGAGCAGGAGTTAAACCGTCAGGTATTTAGCCTGCTGGTTTTCAGGACTTTATCTCCGCAAAACAGCAACAGCTTCAGCGGTATTTCGCTCACGGGCCAGAACAACGCGGTGCAGAACAGCCTGGGCCAGATTATTTCCTCGCAGCTCGGCCTGCTCACATCGCAGATTGACCAGAACCTGGAAATTGACTTCAACATCAGCGGCCTCACCGCCGACCAGCTCCAGGCGCTGCAACTGCGCCTGAGCTACTCGTTTCTGGGCGGCCGCCTGCGCCTCACCCGCGAGGGGGGCATCAGCAATTCCAACAGCGCTAACATTAACCCCGCCACCGGCCTGCCCTATACCCAGACTTCGCTGATTGGCGATTTCAGCCTGGAGTATTTTCTGCGGCCCGACGGGAAGTTTCGGGCCAAGCTGCGCTACGAAACCACCCCGCGCGACAACCTCGTGACGACCGTAAACCAGCCCCGCGCCGGGGTTTCGCTGCTGAATACCAAGGAGTTTAATAACATCAGCGAGCTGTTTAGCCGCGAAGCGCCCAGCCGCCGTGAGCGCGCCACCCGCCGCGCCCGCGAAGTGCTGACGGTGGAGGAAGACAAGCGCACGAATCTGTAAGTTATCAGCAATCAACGGTTTGCCCTGATGAGTACAACGAAGCAGCGCGCCTCAAGGACAGCTGGTTATTTTCAATGACAGGCGATTAAAAGCCGGGCGTACCTTTGCGGCTCTATGGCCAAGCCCCGCAAAAAGAAACTCGGCTCCTACCCTACCCTGCTGGTGGTGTTTAGCATTACGCTGGCGCTTACCGTCATCGGGTTATTTGGCCTGCTGCTGCTGCACGCGCACAAGCTGGGCGAAGTAGTGCGCGAAAACCTGGAAGTGCAGGTGTACCTTGAGCGCAACCTGCCCGAAACCGAGCTGCTGCGCCTGCAGCAAGACCTGGAGCACCAGCCCTACGTGGCCGAGCTGGAAGGCCGCCCGCAGGTACGCTTCGTGAGCAAGGAAGAAGGCGCCCGCCAGCTGCTGGAAACCACCGGCGAGGATTTTCACAATTTCTTGGATGACAACCCGTTGCGGGATGCGTACGTGCTCAAAATCCGTCCCGAATACACCGACACCACCCACCTGCGCCTGCTGGGCCGCAGCCTGGGCCAGCAGCGCGGCGTGTTTGAGGTGCAATACCCCAAGAGCTTGTTTACCAGCATCAACCAAAACCTGGAGCGCGTGAGCCTGCTGCTGCTGGGCTTTGCGGCCGTGCTGGTGCTCGTGGTGGTTATTCTGATTAATAATACTATCAAGCTGGCCATGTTTTCGCAGCGCCTGCTCATTCGGTCCATGCAACTCGTGGGCGCCACGCGGTTCTTTATCCAGCAGCCATTCCTGCGGCGGGCTACCTGGCAGGGCCTGGCCAGCGGGGTGCTGGCCGTGCTGGTGCTGCTGAGTCTGCTGCAATACGCTTACCTTGAAATTGCCCAGCTGCGCCTGCTGCGCGACGACCACCTGATTGGGCTACTGCTGCTGGGGGTGCTGGCGCTGGGCACGGCCATCGGCTTTTTCAGCTCTTATTGGGCAGTAAATAAATATTTGAATGTTTCGCTAGACGAGCTTTACTAACTCCTCACCCGCTTATGCAACCTACCACTCCTGCCCCGCGCTTCGCTTTCGGCCCCCGCAACTACCGCCTGATGTGGGTAGGCCTGGCCGTGCTGGCCGTCGGCTTCATCACCATGATGCTCGACAAAGCCGACTACGGAGAGGGCTTCCTGGGCCTTACGCTGGGTCCGATTTTGCTGTTTATAGGCTTCATAATTGAGTTTGCGGCCATTATGGTGCGTAGCAATCCCGGCGAGCTGGCCCCAGTGGCCCCGGCTGCGCCGGTAGCGGCGGCTCCCCTCGCAGCCGACTTAAAGCCGGCTGTGGCCCCGACGCCAACGCCCACTCCTAGCAAGCCCGCCTACAAACGCCCCGGCTAATCTGCCAATAAACTACCTCTACCCAATGACTTACTGGCACGCGCTGCTGCTGGCTATCGTGGAAGGACTCACCGAGTTTTTACCCGTATCGAGTACCGGCCACATGATTATTGCCTCGCGGCTGCTGGGCATGGAGATGACTCCGTTTGCCAAGCTATTTCTGGTCGTTATTCAGCTCGGGGCTATCCTGTCGGTGCTGGTGGTGTACTGGAAGCGCTTTTTCCAGAGCATTGACTTTTACCTGAAGCTGCTGGTAGCTTTTCTACCGATTGTGGTAGTGGGCCTGCTGCTCAAAAAGCACATCGACGCCCTGCTCGAATCGGTGACGACGGTGGGCATTATGCTGCTGCTGGGCGGCGTCGTACTGCTATTCGTTGACAAATGGTTTCCGCAGGAAGACCCTCGGGAAGGGGGCCATCCCGTTACCAACCCCAGCTTTAAGGAAGCGCTGGTTATCGGCCTGTTTCAGTGCCTGGCCGTGGTGCCGGGCGTGAGCCGGTCGGCGGCCACCATTATCGGCGGCCTCACTCAGCGGCTGACGCGCCGGGCAGCGGCCGAGTTTGCCTTCTTTCTGGCCATGCCCACGATGGCCGCCGCGGCCGCGAAGGACATCTACGACTACTATAAAGAAGCTCACAGCCACGGCACCAGCCTGAGCCACCTGTTTTCGGGCGACGAAGTAAAGCTGCTGCTGCTGGGCAACGTAGTCGCGTTTGTGGTGGCCCTGCTGGCCATCCGGCTTTTCGTGGGCTTTGTGGCGAAATACGGCTTTCGCGCATTCGGCATCTACCGCATTATCGTGGGGGGCCTGCTGCTGTTGATGCTGGGCCTGGGTGTTAACCTGGAGCTGGTATGAGGGAGAAAAAGCAGCTGGCCGATTTCGACTTTGAGGCGGGCGAAGTGCTGCTGCTCGATAAGCCGCTGACCTGGAGCTCGTTTGACGTGGTGCGCAAGGTGAAGAACACCCTGCGCCCGCGCAAGATTGGCCATGCCGGCACCCTCGACCCCCTGGCCACCGGCCTGCTGATTCTCTGCACCGGCAAAAAAACCAAGGAAATAGACCTGATTCAGGCGCAGGAAAAAGAATACGAGGGCACCTTTCGCCTGGGTCAGACCACGCCCAGCTTCGACCTCGAAACGCCCGTGGATGCCGAGCGGCCCTACGAGCACCTGACGCCCCAAGCAATTGCGGCCGCCGTGGGTGCCTTTTTGGGTAAAATCGAGCAGACGCCCCCGCTTTTTTCGGCGGTGAAGGTAGACGGGCAACGGGCCTACGAGCTGGCCCGCAAGGGCGAGGAAGCCGTTATCAAGCCGAAAACCATCGAGATTAAAGCGTTTGAGCTCACGCGCATTGCCCTGCCGGAAATCGACTTTCGGGTGGTGTGCTCCAAGGGGACTTACATCCGCAGCCTGGCCCGCGACCTGGGCGCGGCCCTGGGCTGTGGCGCGCACCTCACGCGCCTGGTGCGCACCCGCATCGGCAGCTACCAGCTCGCCGATGCCTGGACGATAGCGGAGGTCCAGGCCCTGCGCCCGCCCCACCCCGAGGCCGCAGCTGCTGGCCGCGCCGAGCGCCCGCCCCGCGAGCGCAGGCCGGTGGCCCGGACCGGCCTCGACTACTACGCGGCCCAGCAGGCAGCAGCCACGGCCGCGCAGGTGCCGGATGCACCGCCCCCATCCGAATCTGCGTAATTGGCCTACGCTGCTCAACACTGCTTTCTATGGTTGTTATTACCGACCCAGCCTCCTTT
This sequence comes from Hymenobacter baengnokdamensis, assembly GCF_008728635.1. Lineage (NCBI taxonomy): Bacteria > Pseudomonadati > Bacteroidota > Cytophagia > Cytophagales > Hymenobacteraceae > Hymenobacter > Hymenobacter baengnokdamensis. Next base: position 46,576 of record NZ_CP044285.1, read on the forward strand.
CCTTATCTCCCCAATGCCGTGGTTACGAGCGGCACCTTTGATGGGGTACACCGGGGGCATCAGCGCATTCTGGGGCGGCTGCGGCAGGTAGCCGACGCGGTGGGCGGCGTGGCCGTAGTTATCACTTATTGGCCTCACCCGCGCCTGGTGCTGGGCCCGCCCCCTTCGCACCCCGAGCTGCTGGAGCTGCAGCTGCTTAATACGCTGGAAGAGCGCACGGCCCGGCTGGCCGAGTTCGGCGTCGATTACCTGCTGGTAATGCCCTTCACCCGCGAGTTTGCCGAGTGGACGTCGGAAGAATATATTCAGAAATTACTATTAAACACCGTTCATGCCCGCCACCTGGTTATCGGCTACGACCACCGCTTTGGCAAAAACCGGGAGGGCAGCTTCGAGTACCTGAGCCAGCACGCCGGCCGCTACGGCTTTACGGTAGAGGAGATTCCGCGCCAGGATGTGGACGCCGTGGGCGTGAGCAGCACCCGCACCCGGCGGGCACTGCGGGCCGGCGACGTGGCTACGGCCACGGCCTACCTCGGCTATCAGTACCCGCTTACGGGCCTGGTGGTGACGGGCCAGCAGCTGGGCCGCACCATCGGCTACCCTACTGCCAACCTCAGCGTGCCCGAGAAGCTGAAGCTGGTGCCGGCCCAGGGTATTTATGCGGTGTGGGCCACTACGGCGGCCGGCACCCGGCACCCGGCCATGCTCAGCATCGGCGTGCGGCCTACCATTGGCGAGGGGCTGGCGCAAACCATTGAGGTAAACCTGCTTGATTTTAGCGGCGACCTGTACGGGCAATACCTGACGCTCGAATTCGTTGCCTGGCTGCGGGGCGAGGAGAAATACGACGGGCTCGACGCCCTCAAAGCCCAGCTGGCGCTGGATGCCCAGGCCACCCGCGCCGCCCTGGCTTGCTAATTGCTGACTGCTGCTTATGATTAAATTGCGCATTGTATTGCTATGGGTTTTCGGGCTGGGAATGCTGGGTACGGCCCGGGCGCAGGGCCGCGTCAGCGGCGTAGTGCTCGACTCGGCTACCCAAAAGCCGCTTTCCTTTGCCAGCGTGTTTCTGGCCAATACTACGCTGGGCGCCACTACCACCGAGCAGGGGCAGTTTGAGTTTCCGCGGGTGCCGGCCGGCACCTACGACCTCGTCGGCTCGTACGTGGGCTACCGCCTGGGCAAGCAGAGCATCACCGTGGGCGCGGGCGCGGCCAAGCAGGAAGTGACCCTGCGGCTGGGCTCCAGCGGGGCCACGCTGGGCGAGGTAGTGGTGAGCGCCAACCCGCACCGGGAGGAAGACTACAAGAAGTTTACCGACTTTTTCCTGGGAGAAAGCACGTTTTCGCGGCAGTGCCACATCACCAACCCCAAAGACGTAGTGGTGTACACCAACGACTCGACCCACGAGCTGACGGCCTCGGCCCGCAACTTCGTGCAGGTGGAGAACCAGGCGTTGGGCTATCGGCTGAAATACTTCGGCATGTTCTTCACCTATAATACGGACGACGAGTCAATTACCTTCAATGGCCTGCCGGTATTTGAAGAAATGACACCCCGCGACGAGGCGCAGCGCCAGCAGTGGGATGCCAACCGCGTGACGGCCTACATCGGCTCGTTTCCGCATTTTTTACGCAGCGTTTACACCAATACCCTGCGCGCCAATAACTTCCTGACTCAGCAGGTGCGCCTCACGCCCAACCCGCGCTTTGTACGCCTCAGCCAGCTGCGAAAGCGGCCGGCCGGTTCGCTCACGGCAGCCGAGCAGGACTCGCTGGCCCGGCTCGGCAGCGTAGCCCCGGCCTTCGCCACGCTCTTTCCGGCTGCCCGGCCCATCGATAGCCTGCGCCGCGTATCGGACGATGGCCATGTTTTCCTGCGCTTTACCGGTGAGCTGCAGGTGGCTCACTTTGGCGAAGCTCCCGACCCGCAGTACGACGCTCCCATGGCCACGCTCGGCCCCGAGCCCCGCCGGCAGCCCTACCCGGCCCAGCGCGAGGTGTCGCGCCTGCGTCTGCAGGCGCGCGAGGCCGAGATTCGCCCCAACGGCTCGCTACGCGACCCGCTGGCTGTCTCGACCGGCGAATACTGGGGCTTTGAGAAAATCGGCGAGTTTTTACCGCTTGATTATCAGCCTCCCGCAACGGCTGATAAAGCAGGCCCAGGTAAATAGCATGTTGCTTTTTCGGATACTTCCTAAATATATTAATTTTATTATATTTATCCTAAACCTGGCTACTATCTTAGCTTAGCTCTATCAACTACTACTTGCCCTAGTACTTTCGCTCGCTGCTAACCGAGTAAAACACCCTGGCATGTACCGACTACTTGTTGCCCTGCTGCTTCCACTTTCCCGGCTGGCGACAGCGCAGGCGGTGCTCAGCGGCACCGTGCTCGACTCGCTAACGCACCAGCCCCTGCCATTCGCCAGCGTGTTTCTGGCTACCACCACGCTGGGCGCCACTACCAACGAGCAAGGCCACTTTGATTTTGCGCGCATTCCGCTGGGCAGCTACGACCTCGTGGCTTCTTACGTAGGCTATAGCCTGGGCAAGCAGCGGGTGGTAATAGCTGCCGGAGCCGCTCCTCAACAGCTCACGTTCAGCCTCTTGCCTTCGGCCAACCACCTCGGCGAGGTGGTAGTGCGGGCTTCCAACCCGCATCGCGCCGACGATTACCGCAAGTTTAAAGAGCTGTTTTTAGGAAGTACCTCGTTCTCGAAACAGTGCAGCATCGTCAATCACAAAGACCTGGACGTTTATTACGACGTCGTTAAACGAGAGCTTAATGCAACGGCCAGCAACTACATACAGGTTGATAACCAGGCGCTTGGCTATCACATCAAATATTATGGCCTGCGCTTCAGGTGCCAGTTTGCCCAGGATATTATCAGCTTTTATGGCCAGCCGGTGTTCGAAGAGATGACCCCGCGCAACGAGCGCCAGCAGCAAATTTGGGTAGCTAACCGCGCAACGGCTTATTACGGCTCGCTCACGCATTTTTTGAAAAGCGTCTACGACAACCAGGTGCAGGAGGCAGGCTTTCTGATGCAGCAGGTACGCCTCATACCCAATACCCACCTTGCCCATAATGATAGTATGCGCCTGGCCTTGCTGCATAAGTATAGATATACGCGGCTCTTCTTCACCCCTGCCGAAGAAGATTCGATAAGCAAATGGGTTAAAGCACCGAAAGCATTTGCGGTGCTTCATACCGCCGCCCGCCCCATTGATAGTGTACGCCGCGTATCGACCGATAAAGCGCACATCTTTTTACGCTTTACCCAAGAGCTGCAAGTAGCCTATTTTGGCGAAACGCCCGACCCACTCTACCGCATAGGGATGGCGACAATAGGGCCACCCGGCGCGCCCGCTCCGCGTAATCGAGAAGTATCGCGGCTTCGGCTGTTAGTACCTGAAGCTGAGATACAACCCAATGGGAAACTGCTGAATCCGATAGCCGTCTTTACCAGCGAGTACATGGGTTTCGAAAAAATGGGTGAATTTTTGCCCGTGAATTACGTGCCTCCCGCTTCGCCCTCCCACCCATGATAACCAAAACTGTGGCCGACGCCCAGGCTGCCCTCACAGGCCTGACCGACGGTATGACCCTGATGCTCGGCGGCTTCGGCCTCTGCGGCATTCCCGAAAACGCCATTCAGGAGCTGCTGCGCCTGGGCGTGAAAGACCTCACTTGCATCTCCAACAACGCGGGCGTCGATGATTTCGGCATTGGCCTGCTGCTGCAAAAGCGGCAGGTAAAGAAAATGATTTCAAGCTACGTGGGCGAAAATGCCGAGTTTGAGCGCCAGCTGCTGGCCGGCGAGCTCGAAGTGGAGCTCATTCCGCAGGGCACGCTGGCCGAGCGCTGCCGGGCCGGCGGGGCGGGCATCCCGGCCTTCTACACGCCGGCCGGCTACGGCACCGAAGTGGGCGAAGGCAAGGAAAGCCGCGAATTTAATGGCAAGATGTATCTGCTCGAAACGGGCCTCACCGCCGATTTTGCCCTCGTAAAGGCCTGGAAAGGCGACACGGCCGGCAACCTTATCTACAAGGGCACGGCCCGCAACTTTAACCCTATGATGGCCACGGCCGGCAAAATCACGGTGGCCGAGGTCGAAGAGCTGGTGCCGGCCGGCGAGCTGGACCCTAATCAGATTCATACGCCGGGTATTTTCGTGCAACGCATCTTTCAGGGCCAGCACTACGAGAAGCGCATCGAGCAGCGCACGGTACGCACGTCCTGAATTGAGGAGAACAGGCGGTCATGCTAAGCTTGTCGAAGCATCTCGCTTGCGCCACCTGCCTACACGCTCGCGATTCGGGCGAGATGCTTCGACAAGCTCAGCATGACCGCCTTTTCCCACCTAAATTTTATATGGCTCTCGACAAACACGGCATCGCCCGGCGCATTGCGCAAGAAGTACAAAACAACTCCTACGTGAACCTCGGCATCGGTATTCCGACGCTGGTGGCCAACTACATTCCGGCCGGCATCAGCGTAGAGCTGCAATCGGAGAACGGCCTGCTTGGCATGGGCCCGTTTCCTACCGAAAGGGAAGTTGACCCCGACCTCATCAATGCCGGCAAGCAAACCGTTACGACGCTGCCCGGCTCCAGCCTGTTCTCCTCGGCCGACTCGTTCGCCATGATTCGCGGTGAGCACGTGGACCTTACCATTCTGGGTGCAATGGAAGTATCGGAGCGCGGCGATATTGCCAACTGGAAGATTCCGGGCAAGATGGTGAAGGGCATGGGCGGCGCGATGGACCTCGTGGCATCGGCCAAAAATATCATCGTAGCCATGCAGCACGTAGCGCGCGACGGCTCATCCAAGCTGCTGCCTGCCTGCAGCTTGCCCATTACCGGCCTGCGCTGCGTGAAAAAAATCGTGACCGAGCTGGCGGTGCTCGATGTGACGCCCGATGGCTTTGTACTGCGCGAGCGGGCCCCCGGCGTGAGCGTGGCCCAGATTCGGGCGGCCACGGCCGGCCATCTGGTAGTGCCCATGCCCGATGAGGACGTGCCCGAAATGAGCGGCGTGTAGCCAGGGCGGCAGCGCCGGCTCCTACGCCATCTTCATACGACCAAGGCGGACGAGATGGTAGCTTTAAGCTGAAAATCAACTTACCAACTACCACTACCTATGCTTCGCTACTCGCTACTTCTGGCTGTTGCGCTGCTGGCCGGCACGGCCCGGGCCCAGACGTCGCCCAGCATCACGGCCGCCGATATGCCGGCCGTGGGCGATACGCTGCGCCTGAGCCAGGCCAGCGGGCTGCCCGCCAGTGCGCCGCCCCTCAGCCGCAACGGAGCCAACCAAACCTGGGATTACTCGGGCCTCGTAGCCAGCTCCCAAACCGTTGACCGCTACGCCAACGTGAATACCACGGCGGCGACCCTGCAGTTTACGTTTAATAACCCGCTCCTGAACCCAGCCTCCCGGGCTACGCTGGTGGTGCCGCGGGCGCTGCCGCTGCCCGCCACTGCCCTGGGGCTGCCCATTACCGACCCGCTGGAGTTTTCCAGCGTATCGCCGGCCGACTTCCGCCTGGTAGGCTACGGCGGCACCCTCAATGGCTTAGCGGTGCCCGTAACGTATGCCTCGCAGGCGCAGCAGGACGTTATTTATCGCTTTCCCATCAGCTACGGCAGTGGGGCCAGCGTCAGCAATTCGCTGCTGACTACGCCGGTGGTGCTGGCCGGCACGGGATATTTCAGCCAGAAGCGCCAGCGCACCAGTCAGCCCGACGCCTGGGGCACGATTACGACGCCCTTCGGCACCTTTCAGGCAGTGCGCCTCGTGGCAACCCTGCTCGACCACGACAGCCTCGCGGCTGGGGGCGCCCCTGGCCAGGGCCTGACGCTGCCCCTCACCCACGAGTACCGCTGGCTGGCCAAGGGCGTGCACGTACCGGTGCTGACTATCACCACCACCACCGTGGCGGGCGCGGAAGTAGTATCGGGGGTTGAGTACCGCGATGTGTACCGGCGCATTGTGCGGCTGGCTGCCCGCAACGCGGCGGCCAATGCTGTAGCTAGCGTTTACCCCAATCCTTCAGTAGCCGGCACCGCTCTGCGCCTGACCGTACCGGCCGGCAGCGGGCCACTCACGGTAACGGCCACCGACCTGCTGGGTCGGCAGCTGTTCAGCCGGCGCTTTGCTGGCAGCCCCGGCGGGGCGCTCACGCTGGAGGCGGCCACGCTTGGCAGCTTCCATGGGGTGCTGCTCCTTACAGTGCAAACCAGCCAGGGCCAGGCCACGCGCCGGGTAGTACGCGAATAAACTTACGCGTACAGGCATACGTTTAGCGGGAGCGGTGCTTGCCGGCTGGTCGGCCTTGGTCGGCCCGACAGCTACTTTTGCCTGGCCACCCGCTTATTCAACCCGATTTTTTACCTGAGCTATAATGGCTATTTCATCTACTGGCAAGGGCGCGCCCGGCGGCGCGCACCACCACAAAAAAAGCAGTAAGCTCGGGCCTGCTCTCACGGCCCTCGACGAGCGCCTGACGCCCACCGCCGTGCCGGCCCACAAGCTGGTGCTGCGCCAGCTGCGCCGCAACGACTTTAAGGCCATCAAGGCCATCATGGAGAAAGTATACTCCAACATGGAAGGTGCCTGGACGGCCGACGAGTTTGCGGCACTGCTGCGCAAGTTTCCCGAAGGCCAGATTTGCATCGAAGACAACGGCCAGGTAGTGGCCGCCGCACTGGCTATCATCGTGGATTACAGCAAGTTTGGCGACAAGCACACCTACGCCAAAATAACGGGCAATGGCAAGTTTGACACCCACGACGCCGAAGGCGATACCCTTTACGGCGTCGATGTGTTTGTTGACCCCGAATACCGTAGCCTGCGCCTGGGGCGCCGGCTCTACGATGCTCGCAAGGAGCTGTGCGAGAGCCTGAACCTACGCGCTATGGTGGCCGGTGGCCGCATTCCCGGCTATGCCCCCTACGCGGGCGAGATGACCCCCGCCAAGTACGTGGAGATGGTGCGCAACAAGGAGCTCGTCGACCCCATCCTTACTTTCCAGCTCTCGAACGAGTTTTACGTGCGTAAAATCATTCGCGGCTACCTGCCCTACGACTCGGAGTCAAAGGCTTATGCTACGCTCCTGGAATGGATTAACGTCTACTACGATGAGGAGTTCGACAAGCTTATCGGCAACCAGAAGTCGAACGTGCGCATTGGCATTGTGCAGTGGCAGATGCGCGCCACCAAGAGCCTGGAAGATTTTTTTCAGCAAATTGAGTTCTTTGTCGATACCGTGAGTGGCTATAAGGCGGACTTAGTGCTGTTTCCGGAGTTTTTTAATGCCCCCATGATGGCTCTTACCAACGAGGAGTCGGCTTCGGCGGCTATCCGGGGCATGGCGGCGTTCACCGAGCCCATCAAGGTGCGCATGATGGAGCTGGCCGTGAGCTACAACATCAACGTAATCGCGGGCTCGATGCCCGTTTATGAAGATGGCAAGCTTTACAACGTCAGCTACTTATGCCGGCGCGACGGCACTGTGGACGAGCAGTACAAGCTGCACGTAACCCCCGACGAGGCCAGCTACTGGGGTATGCGCGGCGGCGATAAGCTAAAGTGCTTTGACACCGACTTTGGCAAAATCGGTATCCTGGTGTGCTACGACGTCGAGTTTCCGGAGCTGTCGCGCCTGCTGAGCGATGAGGGCATGAAAATTCTCTTCGTGCCCTTCTGGACCGATACCAAGAACTCCTACCAGCGGGTGCGCATCTGCGCCCAGGCCCGCGCCATCGAGAACGAGTGCTACGTGGCCATCACGGGCTCGGTAGGCAACCTGCCCAGGGTAGAGAACATGGATATTCAATATTCGCAATCTGCGGTATTCAGCCCCTCCGACTTTGCGTTCCCGCACGATGCCATCGTGGCCGAAGCCACGCCCAATACCGAGATGACGCTCATCGCCGACCTCGACCTCGACTTGCTTAAAGACCTGAACAGCAGCGGGGCCGTGCGCAACCTGCGCGACCGCCGCAAGGACCTTTACAGCGTAAGCTGGCTGAAAAAAGCTGACCAGCAGCGCGACGAAGAGCTGCTGACGCAGGGCGAGGAGCGCCAGCCCGCCGTGAAGCCCGGCCGCCGCAAGGCCGTAGCCGCTGGCTAACGCAAACGCGCCAGCTGCCGAGGCAGGAGGTGAAAATCCGCTCATTGGGCCGGAGCTACTCCCCATAGCAGCGTGCTACCCATTACGAAGCGCTGCCAGCACGCCTGGCATAACAGCCTCACCCAGGTTTGGGTGAGGCTGTTATCATAGTGTAAATACCATATAGTACCTACCCCTGCGCCAGCAGGTAAGCCTGGTCGCGCAGGATGGTGCGCAGGAATGGCTCATCCGACAAGTCGGTGTGGATGCCCAGCAGAGCTTTTACCTTGAGGGCTGTTTCGTTGAGCAGCAGATAATTGCCCTGTTTTATACCCCGGCTCAACAGCTGGCGCAGCAGGGCAGCATCGTGGTCGCTGAGCTGGGCGGCCTGCGGAAATACGGGCTGGTAGCCATCGGGTATAGCCGCTTCCCGGGCCAGCAGCTGCGTGGCGTGTGCAGGCCGCAGGCTCAGCACGGTGGTACCGGCCAGCAGGTCGCCGAGGCGCTGGCCCTTCCCATTGACCAGCACGCTGATGGCGGCCACGCTGCCCACGGTGGCTATAATTTCGATAGGCCGCAACAGCCAGCGCAGCAGGTAGTCGCCGAGCCCGGCCGGGGTACCGTCGAGGCGCATCACCCGCATATGGCGCGCCTTCTTACCCAGAGTCTGGCCATTGAAAAAGATTTCAGCGAGCAGGAAATAAAACAGGAAAGGCAAGCAGATAATCGCCAGCAGCAGCAGCCCAAGCACCCCGGCCGGGTCGCTATAGCTGAGGTGCCTGCTAACCCCGCTGTAACCATCGGCAAAGTAGGACAGCAGCAGCGCCCACAGTACGCCCCAGGCAATGAGCAGCAGGTAGTCGAGCAGGGCCGCCACGATACGGTCGCCCACGCTGGCGGCTTCGTATTCAAGGGTAACATTCTGAGTGGTGTGAACGCGGATAGTGGACATAGCAGGCAGCGGCAAAAACAGCGGTACCAGCCGCTGAGTATGGCAAAGTAACGCTGGCGCACCCCTATCTTCACCGCCTGCAAACCCGCAATTTTTCCTTATATGCGCGAAGCCGTATTTCGCCGTCTCAACCAGGAGCGGTGGCAGCACTACGAAACCACTGCCGTGCCCACCGATGCCGATGAGCTGGCCACCCGCTTTGTAGCCCTAACCGACGACCTGGCCTACGCCCAGACCTTTTACCCGCATTCTGACACAACGCTTTACCTCAACCAGCTGGCCAGCCGCCAGCACCAGGCCCTCTATAAAAACAAGGTCGAAGAGCGGGGCCGCTTTGCCCGGCTTTGGGCCGTAGAAATACCGCTGGTGGTGGGCCGGCACCGGCGCGAGCTGCGCTGGGCACTGCTCGTGTTTGTGCTGAGCGGCCTGGTAGGCGCGCTTTCGGCGGCCTGCGATGACACGTTTGTGCGGGTGGTGCTCGGCGACGACTACGTGAACCAGACGCTGGCCAGCATCCGGCGGGGCGACCCGATGGCCGTGTACAAGCAAAGCGCCGAATTGCCGATGTTTTTGAGCATTACCACTCATAATATTCAGCTTGCGCTATTGACTTTTGCGCTCGGCATCACGGGGGGCATCGGCACTGCGTTTATGCTGTTTCGCAACGGCCTGATGCTGGGGGCCTTTCAATACTTCTTTTTTCAGCAGAAAGTACTGCTGGCCTCGCTGCTCACAATCTGGATTCATGGCACGCTCGAAATCTCCTCGCTCGTGCTGGCGGGTGGGGCCGGCTTCGTACTGGCGCGCGGGCTCCTGTTTCCGGGCACGTATGCCCGGCGCGAGTCGCTGCGCCTGGCCGCCCGCGAAAGCCTGAAGCTGGCGCTGGGCATTGTGCCGCTGCTGGGCATTGCCGGCTTTCTGGAAAGCTTCGTGACGCGCCATACCGAGATGCCGCTGGCGGCCAGCCTGCTCATTATTAGCGGCTCGGCGGCGTTTATCGGCTGGTATTTTGTGTATCGGCCCCGCCAGCTGCGGCAGCGCCTGCAGGCCACCTAACTTATTTTCCCTCCTCTCCTCCCTCTTTCCTTTTTCGATGGCCCTTAGCTATACCCACGAGTCAGACTTCCGCCAGGAGCGGGATTTTGGGCAAAAAATCAGCGCTACCTTCGAGTTTATCGGCGTGCATTGGCGGCCGCTGGGGCGAGTAATGCTTTACCTGGTGCTTCCCCTGGCCCTGGTGCAAGGCATTCTTACCGCCCTGTTACAGTCGCGGATGCTAAGCTCGATGCTAGCTACCACCCGCTACCCGCCCGAGCGCAACCCGCTGGCCATGCAGCGGGCTATGCTTGCAAACATGGCCAATCCGCTATATTACTTCAATATTGCCGTGTCGCTGGTGTTCATCTCCGTGCTCGTGCTCACCATATATGGCTACCTGGTGCATTGCCTGCGGCCGGCCAATGCTGCCCCCACGCCCATCACAGTTGCCGAAGTGTGGGGCGTGGTGCGCCGCCGGCTGGTGGGCTCGGTCTTTTCGCTGGTCGGCCTCTGTGTGGTGCTGCTACTCGGCTCTATCGTTTTTTTCCTCCCCGGCTTTTATCTGAGCATTGCGCTGAGCTTGTTCTTTATCGTAGCCGTAGTCGAGGAAACAGGCTTCCTGGCCACCATCAGCCGTTGCCTGAGTTTGACCAAGGGCAAGTGGTGGTCTACGTTCGGGCTCATTTTTATTATGACCTTCCTGCTGTACCTGCTGTTCATTGGGCTGGGCCTGGTGTTCGGGGTGCTACGCGCAAGTCTGCACGGGGCATTGCCCCTTAGTAGCGAGCCCGGGCAGTTTAGCCCCGTACTCATTGTTATCAATACGCTGCTCTTCACCACGGTTACCCTGCTGCTTTACCCACCCATTTTGCTGGTGCTGGCCTTTCAGTATTTCAACTTGGTGGAGCGCCGCGAGGGCGTGGGCCTGCACCAGCTCGTGGACCAGCTAGGCCAGGCACCACCCACCGGCCCTGGCGCTACCACCTATCGCCCCGATGAGGAAGGTGACTATTAAATACCGGGGCCTGGCCATCTGGCTACTATCGGCTTCACTGCTGACGGCAACTGGCCGGGCTACTCCCGCAGCATCTGCCCGGCCACTCGCGCCGGCTCCCCAAACGCTGCCTCCCGACCAGGGTGCTGTGCGCCTGCGCCAGCCGGCCGCCGTGGCGGCCCGCCTGAACGAGCTGCACAGCCAGCGCGAGTTCGATTATCGCGAGGCACCGCCGGCTACCGACGAGGCTTCCAGTGCCTGGAGTCGCTTCTGGCAGCGTATTTTCCGCTGGCTGCTCAGCAAGTTTTCCTGGCTGGGCACCGGTAGCTACGCCGGCTTCTGGCGCTGGCTCCTTTATGGGCTGCTGGCCGCTGCCGTGGTGTATGTGGTGCTCAAGCTGCTACAGGTTGACCTTACGGCGGCCTTTGGGCGCTCGCCGGGCCGGGCGGCGCTCCCCTACGACGCGCAGAGCGAAAATATTCACGAGCTGGATTTTCCGGCCCGACTGCAGGCGGCCGAGGAGGCCGGCAACTTCCGCCTGGCCACGCGCCTGGGCTACCTGGAGCTGCTCAAGCAGCTCACCGACCGGCAGCTCATCAGCTGGCAGCCCGACAAAACCAACCAGACCTACCTGCGCGAGCTGGCTGGCCAGCGGCCCGCGCTACGCCCGTCCTTTGCCGAGCTAACGCGACAGTTCGAGTACGTGTGGTACGGCGAATTGCCCCTTTCGCCCACCCTCTATACCGAGGTGCGCGCCGGCCAGCTTGGGCTGAGCCGGCAGCTCGGGGCCACCCGGGCGGGTGTTTCTTAAGCTAGTTTTTCATGTCGCTCCCTGCTATTTGCCTCGACTGCGAGCCGTTTCGCGACCGCCACAGCGGCTTCAGTCATTTTGTGTTTCCGCTGGCCGAGGAGCTGGTGCGCCAGAACCACCGCTATCACCTCAGCTGCTACGTGCCGCCGGCTGAGGTGGGAGCCCTGGGTACCGAAGGCGTTGAGTACCTTACGCAACGCAGCTTTCACAAATATTTCAACCCGCCCAGCTACCGCTTCCGGCTGTGGCACAGCACTTCGCAGCTAAGCTGGTACGTGCCCACCAGCCCCTTTACCAAAGTGGTGCTTACGGTACACGACCTCAACTTCCTGCACGAAAACCCCGATGAGCGCACCTATACCCGGCAGTTGGCAATGGTGCGCCGCAATATTCGGCGGGCCGATTATATCGTCACCATTTCCGACTTCGTGCGCCAAGATATTCTGCGCCACGCCGACCTGCTGGGCTACCAGCCGGGCAAGCCCATGCGCTACGTGCGGCGCGGCGTTGAGGCGCTGGTGCCGGTGCCCAACCACCAGCCGGCCTACGCACCGCGCCGGCCGTTCCTCTTCAGTCTGGGCGCGGTTAATGCCAAGAAAAACTTTCGGGTGCTGCCGCCGCTGCTGGTCGGCAACGACTACGAGCTGGTGCTGGCCGGCGGCTTCGCCGAGCCCGACTATGTGGCCCGGATTCGGGCCGCCGCCGCCGAAGCCGGCGTGGCCGACCGCGTCACCATTCTTACCCGCATCAGCGAGGCCGATAAAACCTGGTATTATCAGCACTGCCTGGCCTACCTGCAACCTTCTCTGGCCGAGGGCTTTGGCCTGCCCGTGGTGGAAGCTATGCAGTTTGGCAAACCAGTATTTCTGAGCCAGCTGACTTCGCTGCCCGAAGTAGGCGGCGCGGCGGCGCGCTACTTCCCCGACTTTACGCCCGCGGCCATGGCCCGCACCCTGGCCGCGGGGCTGGCCGAGTACCAGGCCCACCCCGCCCGCGCCACCGAGCTACGCGCCCACGCCGCCACGTTCAGCTGGGCGCAGTCGGCCGCCGATTACCTGGCCGTGTATGACACGTTGTTAGGCTCTTAGCTGCCGGCGCATGGCTCTCAGCTTCCCTTCTACTCGCCGACCAGCCGCTCCTCAACCAGCGGCAAGCCGCCCCGGTATATTATGACTCATTTTCGCCTGTATCTGCTGGGGTTGCTGCTCTTGTTCGGAGCCTTTGTGGCGCTGGAGTATTATCGCCCCCGGCCTCTCAACTGGCAGCCCACGCTCAGTAATAAAGATAAGATTCCGTACGGCACCTACGCCCTCTACGACGTGCTGCCCCAGCTGCTGGGTACAGGCTCGGTAGAGAGCGTACGCCTGCCGGTTTATAATCAGCTCTTTAAGGAAGACGAGCCCGACACCACCGGGGATTCGGTCGCGGCCAGCCGCTCAGCTGCTGCGCCCTCCTCCACCGGCCGCGACTCGGCCAGTGCACTCGCGCCGGCCAGCGGCCAAGCCAAGCCAAGTGGGCCCGCGCCCACGCTGCCAATGCAGCCCACCACCTACTTTTTTATTGCCAATCAATTCGCTATCAGTCAGCTCGAAGGGCAGGCGCTGCTGGCTTTTGTGGCCGCGGGCAACGACGTATTCATCGCGGCCGAGGAGCTTGACAACGCGGGCGGGCGGGCGGTATTTGCCGATTCGCTGGGCGTGCGCTTCCAGGAGGCCGACTCGGCGCGCACGCCCGGCCTGCCTCGCCCCGACTCGGTGCTGGTGCGGCTGGTAAATCCGGCCCTGGGCCCGGCCACGCTGCGGCTGCCGGCCCAGGCGGCCACCGCGCGCCTGGTAGTGCGGGGCGGCCACCAAGGCATCACCCTCGCCACCGATGCGCAGGGCCGGGCCGTGCTGCTGCGCCTCAACCACGGGCGCGGGCAGGTGTACCTATGCAGCGTACCAATAATATTAAGTAATTACTATGTGTTAGCGCCGCGCCACCGCCCCTTTGCGCTGGGGGCGCTCTCGTACCTGCCCACCGGCCGGCCGGTGTGGTGGGATGAATACCAGAAGCAGGGCCGCCTGGGCGAGCAGTCGGTGCTGCGTGTGCTGCTGGCCCACGACAGCCTGCGCACCGCCTACTACCTGCTATGGGTCACGGCCATTCTATTCATAGTTATCGAGGCGCGGCGACGGCAGCGTATCATCCCGGTTAGCAAGCCTTTGCCGAATACAACCTTGCTTTTTACCCGCACCGTAGCCAGCCTCTATCAGCAGGGCCGCAGCCATAACCGCATTGCGGAAAAAAAAGTGAGTCTCTTTCTGGACTACCTGCGCAGCCGCTTTCACGAGCCAGCGCCCGACCTCGGCGACGACGCTTTCCGCGAGCGCCTGAGCCAGAAGGCGGGACTGCCGCGCCTGCGCATCGATGAGCTGCTGCGGCTCATCAACTTCGTCCGTACCGCGCCCGTCGTCACCGACCGTGAGCTGCTTACGCTAAGCCGCGCTATCCGGGATTTCAAGCAGGAATCTACCTGAAGCGCTGCTAAAATCTGTATTGCACTGAGTCAATAAATTGCATTTTATCATTTTATAACTATTCCATTAAAATTATTTTAAATCATTTAAATTAGGTTTTTAGCTGTTTTTTCTTCTGAAAACAGAGCGCAAAACTAGTACTTTTTAGCAAACTCTTTCTACCGGTCTTTCTTTCAAAAGCGAAGCTACGCGCCCGCTACCAGCCTGCCAACTCATGGAAACTCAGTCTTTCGACGAACCCACTCTTGCTTCTTCAGCGCCGATAGCCGGCAGCTTTGCCCCGCGCACGGACCTCTCGCAGCTCGCGGCGCACGTCGAGGCCGTGCGCCAGCAAATCGGGCAGGTTATTGTGGGCCAGCACGACTTGCTGGAGCTGCTGCTCACGGCCCTGCTCGCCGATGGCCACGTCCTGCTCGAGGGCGTGCCGGGCGTGGCCAAAACTCTCACCGCCAAGCTGCTTGCCCGCACCCTGGATGTGCCGTTCAGCCGCATTCAGTTTACGCCCGACCTGATGCCGGCCGACGTGCTGGGCACCAGCGTGTTTCGGCCGGCGCAGGGCGATTTCGAGTTTCGGCCCGGCCCCATCTTCGCCAGCGTGGTGCTGATTGACGAAATCAACCGCGCCCCCGCCAAGACGCAGTCGGCCCTGTTTGAGGTGATGGAGGAGCGCACCGTGACCCAGGACGGCACGGCGCACCGCATGGGCTCGCCCTTCGTGGTGCTGGCCACTCAAAACCCGATTGAGCAGGAAGGCACTTACCGCCTGCCCGAAGCGCAGCTCGACCGCTTCCTCTTTAAGCTGAACGTGGGCTACCCCACGCTGGCCGAGGAAATCCAGATTTTGCAGGGCCACCACAGCGGTTTTGGCGGCACGCCGCTGGAACTTGTAAAGCCGGTGCTCTCAGCAGCCGACCTGGCCGCGTTGCGCCGGCAGGTGGGCCAGCAGCGCGTGGAAGCCAACGTGCTCGAATACATTGCCAAAATAGTGGGCCAGACCCGCGCCCACAAGGCGCTGTACCTGGGCGCGTCGCCCCGCGCCAGCATTGCGCTGCTCAACGGGGCCAAGGCGCTGGCGGCCCTGCGCGGCCGCGACTTCGTAACGCCCGAAGACGTGCAGTTTCTGGCCGCGCCGGTGCTGCGCCACCGCATTATGCTCACGCCCGAGCGCGAGATGGAAGGCGGCACGGCCGATGAAGTGGTAAGGCAGATTGTGCAAAGCGTGGAAGTGCCGCGGTAGGTTTTACCAGCTAACAAGCGTTTGCCCTGGCGCTTGCACGCACAAGTTGTATTTATGAGCCTGTTCTTAACCAAACGCTTCTTTTACCTCTGCACGGCGCTCATTGCGGGCTTTGTAGTAGCCTTTTTTCTGCCGTGGCTGCTGGGGCCGATGCAGGTATTGCTGGGCGCGGCCGGGCTGCTCACGCTGCTCGATGCGCTGCTGCTCTTTGCACCGGGGAAACATAAAAATTTTCCTATATTTGGCCGACGCGTGCTGGGTGATAAGCTGGCCAATGGCGACGACAACCAGGTGCAACTCTACCTGGAAAGCCGCTACCGCTTTGGAGTGCAGGTAGAAGTGATTGATGAGATTCCGCACCAGTTTCAGCGGCGCGATGTGCTATTTGAAACTACTATTCAGCCGGGGCAGACGCAGATAATCACTTACCACTTGCGGCCTACCAAGCGCGGCGAGTACGAGTTTGGGGCCCTGAACGTGTACGCGGCCTCGGCGCTGCGGCTGGTACGGCGGCGCTTTCGCTTCGACCAGGCCAAGGTGGTGCCGGTGTACCCGTCGTTTTTGCAGATGCGGCAGTACGAGCTGCTGGCTATCCATAACCGCCTCACCGAGGTGGGCGTGAAGCGCATCCGGCGCGTGGGGCAGAGCCTGGAGTTTGAGCAAATCCGGCCCTATGCCAGCGGCGACGACCCGCGCACCATCAACTGGAAAGCCAGCGCCCGGCGCGGCGGTAGTCCGGCCGACACGCTGGTTGTCAACCACTTTCAGGATGAGCGCGCCCAGCAGGTATTCTGCCTCATCGACAAGGGCCGCGTGATGCGGATGCCGTTTGAGGGCCTGAGTCTGCTCGACTATGCCATCAACGCCACGCTGGTAATGAGCAATATTGCCCTGCTCAAACACGATAAAGCGGGGCTGATTACGTTTTCCAATAAACCCGGCGCAATGGTGCCCGCCGAGCGCCGGCCGGGCCACCTGCGCACCATTCTGGAAGTACTCTATCGCCAAAAGACGAAGTACCTCGAAACCGACTACGAGCTGCTCTATGCCACGGTGCGGGCCCGCGTAAAGCAGCGCAGCTTATTGATTTTATTCACCAATTTTGAAACCTTGCAGGGAATGCAGCGTCAGCTGCCCTACCTGCGCGGCCTTGGCAAGCAGCATTTGCTGCTGGTAGTTTTCTTTGAAAACACCGAGCTACGCGCTTATCTCGACGCGCCGGCCGAAACAACGGCCGACGTGTACAACCAAACCATCGCCGAGAAATTTCAGCAGGAGAAGCGCCAGATTGTGCTCGAATTGCAGCGCTACGGCATTCAGGCGCTGCTCACGCCGCCGCAACTGCTGACGGCCAACACGATAAATAAATACCTGGAATTCAAGGCCAGGGGACTGATATGATAACGCAGCGTTTCGCAAAGTTGGCAGAGTTTCGCAAAGTAGTTTACCGTTCGCCCCTGCGAAACTCTGCCAGCTTTGTAAAACTCTGCGCTGGGATTGCACTGGTCTTTGCTGGTTTAACGGCCCACGCCCAGCGCCCGCTGCTGCCGGTGCCCGCGCAGGCCAGCTGGCAGGCCGGCTACTACACCTTCAAAATAGCGCCGCTGCTGGCGCTGCACCGCGAAACGACGGGCCCGGCCACCTCTTCGGACGAGAGCTATCGCCTGCGTGTTACTGCCACCGGCGCACTGCTCACGGCGGTTTCGCCCCTGGGTATTCAGCGGGGGCTGGCCACGTTTTGGCAGGTAATTGAGGCCACGCCGCATGGCTGGCGGGCGCAGTTTTGTGATATCCAGGACCAGCCGCGCTTTCGGTGGCGCGGGCTATTGGTTGACCCGGCGCGGCACTTTCTGCCGGTGGCCGTAGTCAAGCGCACCCTCGACGGCATGGCCGCCGTGAAGCTCAACGTGCTGCACTGGCACCTCTGCGACGACCAGGGCTGGCGGGTCGAGAGCAAGCTGTTTCCGCGCCTGCACACGGTGGGCGGCGCCACCGGCTACTACACCCAGGCCGAGGTGCGCGAGGTGGTGCGCTACGCCGCCCAGCGCGGCATCCGGGTGGTGCCCGAGTTTGACCTGCCCGGCCACGCCGGCGCGCTGCTGGCCGCCTACCCACGCCTGGCCTGCAACGACTCGCTTAAGGCCGTGCCCACCCGCTGGGGCGTACTCAACATCGCCCTCGACCCCACCCGCGAAAGTACCTACACTATGCTCGACTCGGTGCTGACCGAGCTGAGCGGGCTGTTTCCGGACCCGTATTTTCACATAGGCGGCGATGAGAACGACGGCCGGCAGTGGCGCCACAACCCGCGCATTGTGGCCTTTATGCAGGAAAAATGCTTTCTCAACGCGAAAGGCTACGTCGATAAGCACCAGCTGCAAAACTATTTCAACCGCCGGATGCTCAGCATAGTGCAAAAGCTGGGCAAGACGATGGTCGGCTGGGATGAGATTCTGGGACCCGACCTGCCCGCGCCGGTGGTGATTGAAAGCTGGCGCGGCCCCAAAGGCGTGGCCGATGCCGTGCGCCTGGGCCACCCTGCCCTGCGCGCCCACGGCTACTACCTCGACCTTAATTTTTCGGCCGCTGCGCACTACGCCGCCGACCCGCTGCAGGGCATCCCCGACTCGCTGCATGCCCGCGTGCTGGGCGGCGAGGCGGCCATGTGGAGCGAATTTGCCGACAGCGTTATTTATGAGAGCCGGGTGTGGCCCCGCGCCGCCGCCGTGGCCGAACGCCTGTGGAGCCCCGCTGCCCTCACGCAGGACGTGCCCGATATGTACCGTCGCCTGGCTTTTGTGTCGGAAGAGCTGGATGCGCTGGGCCTGCGCCACCGCCGCGCCCCGGCCGCGCTGCTGCGCCAGCTGGCCGCCCCCTACCCGGCCGCGTTGCCCGCGCTACAAACCTTCACGGCCCTTTTAGAGCCGGTGAAGGAGTACAGGCGGCATTTTCAGGGCTTTAAGTACACTACCGAAACGCCCCTGACCCGCCTCGCAGATGCTGCGCCGGCCGAGTCGGATGTAGCCCGGCGCTTTGGAGCCACGGCAGACAGCCTGCTGGCCGGCCTGAGTATCGCGGTGCCAAGGTTTCCGGCTACGGGCCCGCCCACGCTGCTACCGATAGCCAGCCGCCAGCTAGCCGCGCTACGCCAGCAACTGGCCGACTGGCAGCACGCTACTGAAGCCTTGCCGCCGCTGTTCGTGATAAGCCCCGGCGTGGCCGAATACGCGCCACTGGCCGCTCAGCTGGGCACAGTAACCAGCCTGCTCACCCAGCGCCTGACTCAGCTTGAGCAGGGGCAGGCGCCGCTACCGGCCTGGCAAAGCGCGGCCCGGCTGCAGCTCGATGCCGCCCAAAAGCCCGCCGGGCAGGCCGAGCTGGCTATTATCGGCGCGGCCCGGCGGTTGGTAGGATTGTAAAAAGCTTTACAACCTAAGGGGGGCGGCCTGACGTAGGTAAACTATGCAAACAGACTCCGCGCCCTCCGCCTCCGCCAACGAACAACCGGCCGACGACCACCTACTGGAAGATTTGGCGGCCTTAACCAGCTTATTTAACCCAGTTGAAATCTGGCACGAAGAAGAAAAGCTGGACGACCTGGACGAAAAACCTTCCCAGGAAGCCCTTCACCCGCCTGTAGCTCCGGCTGATTAACGGTGGGCGCGTGCCCGGCTACTACTCATCAGTGGCCAGCGAGGCAGCTACTTGCGCCGCTTCCCGTGCCAGCAGGGCCTGCTTGCGGGCACTGCCCCAGCGGTAGCCGCCCGGCCCACCATGCTGCTGAATAACGCGATGACAGGGAATGAGATAGGCGATACTATTTGCCCCCACAGCGCCGCCTACGGCCTGGCTGGCGCCCGGCTGCCCGATAGCTGCCGCTACCTCGCGGTATGAAACCACGGCTCCGGCCGGAATCCGCAGCAGCGCCTCCCACACCTTTACCTGAAAATTGGTGCCCTTCAGCAAAAGCGGCACGGGCGGGCCAGCTGGGTCAACTTTAGTAGCGAAAAGCCGGGCGGCCACGGCAGCCGTTCGGGTGGCATCAGGCACAAGTATCGCGCCGGGCCAGGCGGCCCGCAGCTGCGTCAGGGCGGCTCCCTGCTCGGCCTCAGCCTGAAACGTGAGGCCGCAGATGCCCCGGTCGGTCAGGCTGAGCAAGCATTCGCCGAAAGGCGTGGGGTGAAAGCCATAGGCGATGAAGAGGCCGGCGGCCTGCGCCCGGTACTCGGCCGGCGTCATGGCTTCGTAGGTCACGAACAAGTCGTGAAGCCGGCTCGGGCCCGAAAGACCAGCTTGGTGCGTAGCGGCCAGCACATTGCCCGATTCGGCCAGCACCTGCCGCGCGTATTCTTTGGTAAGAAAACGCAGAAACCTTTGCGGACTAATACCCGCCCAGCGCGTGAACAGCCGGTTGAAATGAAATGGGCTGAGGTGCACGTGCGCCGCAATTTCTTCCAGCGAAGGCTGCTGGGCAACATGACCGGCAATAAAGCTGATAGCCTGCTCTACGCGGGTGTAGTCGAGGCTGGCCTGCGTGCCAGCGGCGGGCGCCAGGTCGGTTTCGGCCAGTAGCAACTCAGGCGGGCAGGCAAAGGGGAGCTGGCTCATAAAGCAGAGGCATTGACAGGCCTCAAAAGTACTTTTCGGTTACGCCCGCGTCTATCCGAATCTTGCGCACTTTCGGCCATGCTACCTTGGTGAGCCGCCTGCGTCAGTGCCGCACCTGGTTGCGCACCGCAATCAGCTCGGCCGCCACACTCACCGCGATTTCTTCCGGAGTACGGCTGGCAATCGGCACCCCAATCGGCCCCCGGAGCCGGGCCATAGCCGCGGCCGTAAACCCGGCCTCGCTCAGGGCGCGGCGCAGCTCGGCCACTTTGGCGGCGCTGCCCATCACGCCCAGGTAAGCATAGTGTTTAGCTACTATTTGCCGCAAGACCACCTCGTCGGTCCGGTAGCCTACGGTCATTACTACTACGTAGCGGTGCGGGCCGGGCGGTACAGCGGCAGCCAGGGTATCGTAGCTCAATACGTGACGATGGTGGGCGTCATCGTTAGTGGCCAGCGTGGGCAGGTCGGGCCGGTCGTCGAGCACAGTTATCTCAAACTCCAGGTTGGCGGCCACGCGGGCAAGTGCCCGGCTCACATGCCCACCGCCCACAATGGTGAGTTGGTCGCGGTAGCCCAGCTGCTCCTTATACTCCCAGGCTGGGCCAGGCTGGTAGCTATAAAAATGAGCCGATACTGCTGCAAATACCTGCAAACCAGCCGCTTCACTTACCTGCCACGCACCAACCTGAAGGGTTTGCAAAGCAGCTATAATGGCTTGTACTGCCTGCAAATCGATAGGCCGCAGGGGCCAAAGCAGCACTTCCTGCTCGCCCGAGCACATCATACCCGAGCGGTCGGCCGGAGCCTCACGCCGATGAATCTGGGGGCGCAGCAGCGGCGCCCCCCCGCCTTCGCGCAGGCGCTGGCGGGCCAGCTCTACCCACTTGTGCTCCATAATGCCGCCGCCGATGGAGCCACACGCGGCTTCGGCCGTAACTACCATCTTGAAACCCTGGCGGCCGGGACTGCTGCCCTCACTGCGCACCACGCACAGCAGCACGGCCGCGTGGCCAGCCCGAAGACTGGCGGCGGCAAGGGTCCAAACGGGCAGGTCGCGGGGGGCAGCAGGCAATTTCTACTCAGTGATAACTTTTACTTATTCAATGCGCCCTGGTTAATCCAGCAGCCAATGAGGTCACGCTCCTGCTGGGTTATCTGGGTTTTGTTGTTTTGGGGCATTGTTCTGGTGACGACTACACGCTGCATTATCTTGTCTTTCAGCCGGATAATATCCTCCGGCGTGTCGTACACCACCCCGTTGGGAGGCGCCTTAAATACGTCGTCGGTCGGGTGTGCCGAGTGGCACTGAATGCAGCGCTTCTGCACAATAGCGTTTACCTGCACCATACTTACCTGCTGGGTGCAGCGGCCGGCGGCCGTGCCTGGCTCCACTTTAGGAGCCGTTACGAATACCACGCCCAGCAGGATTGCTGCCGACAGGGGCAGCACCCAGGCGTTGGACTGGTGCTTCTCGCGCAGGTTGAGCCAGTGCTTCACGCCCGCCGTACCCAGCGTAATGGCCGCCAGAATAGCCCACGGATACGCGTGCCCAAAGGTGCTGGGAAAGTGGTTGCTCACCATCACAAACAGCACAGGCAGCGTAAAATAGTTGTTGTGCAGCGAGCGGGCCAGCGAGTTTTTGCCCAGCGCAGGGTCGAGCGGCGTGCCGTCGGTGGCAGCCTTCACCATCGCTTTCTGCGACGGAATAATGATAAAAAACACGTTGGCCACCATCAGCGTGCCCAGCATGGCCCCGAAGTGGATGTAAGCGGCCCGCGCGCTGAACACCTGGGCGTAGAAAAACGCGAAACCCACGGCCAACGCAAAGCCCACCACCATAAACCAGCGGCTGCGCACCAGCGCCGTGCGGCACAGGCCATCGTAGAGCAGCCACGCCACCCCAAACGACCCCACCCCGATACCCACGCCCGCCAGCGGCGAAATGGCCAGCACCCGCGGGTCAATCAGCATAGAGCTGGCGTTGAAGTAGTAGACTACAAACAGCAGGCTGAAGCCCGAAAGCCAGGTAAAGTAGGCTTCATACTTAAACCAGTGTAGGTTTTTAGGTATTTGCGGGGGCGCGAGCTTGTATTTTTCGAGGTAGTAAAAGCCGCCGCCGTGCACGGCCCAAAGGTTGCCGGCCAGCTCATCGCGCACATTATCGGTCCGGTTGAGAGCATTTTCAAGAAATACGAAGTAGAACGAGGCACCAATCCAGGCAATGCCGAAGGTGATGTGCATGAGCCGCACGACAATATTCAGCCACTCTAATATGTGTCCTCCCCAGGGCGTATCGCGCACCAGCACGTAGCACACGCCCACTGCCGTAATGGCCGCCAGCAGCATGAAAGCATACGAAAACCCTTCGAGCGTAAAGCCTTGGTCGCCCACGGGGCCACCCTGGGGCCGGCTTTTGGCCAGGTGCTGAAGCACTACAATAGCTCCCAGCAGCAGCCCAAAGGTTAGTAAAAGCGCAAGTAAGGTAACGTATTGAAGCATAGAAAATATAAAAACTACCGCCGCTCAGCACCAGCCCACTCTACAAACCGACCTGCAAGAATAGCCGCAGTTGGGGAAAAGTCCTCAATTTAGCGTCAAATTTTTCCTTTATGTCCAATTTTGTCCTCCGCAGCCGTTATGTAGTACTGCCCGATGGCGAGCGCCCGGCCACGCTTATCGTGCAGGCGGGGCGCATTGCGGCCGTGCTGCCCCACGACTACGATGCCAGTGCCGCCGGCCCGGCGCTCGACCTGGGCGACGCGGCCATTCTGCCCGGCGTCATCGACCCGCACGTGCACCTCAACGAGCCTGGCCGTACCGAGTGGGAGGGCTTCGACACCGGCACCCGCGCCGCGCTGGCCGGTGGCCTTACCACCCTGGTAGACATGCCGTTGAACTCGGCGCCGGTTACGACTTCAGTTGAAAATCTACGCATCAAGCAAGCCGCCACCCAGGGTCAGCTGCACACCAACGTGGGCTTCTGGGGCGGCCTCGTGCCCGGCAACGCCGACCAAATCGAGCCGCTTATTGCGGCCGGCGTGCTGGGCTTCAAGACGTTTCTGACCCACTCGGGCATCGACGAATTTCCGAATGCCACGGAGGCCGATTTGCGCCGCGCAATGCCCGTTCTGGCCCGCCACGGCCGGCCGCTGCTGGTGCACTGCGAGCTATCGGAGGAGAATGAGGCGTGGAAGAAGGGCGACACCCGCTCGTACCCGAACTACCTGGCTTCGCGCCCCAAAAGCTGGGAAGACGAGGCCATTAAGCTGATGATTCGGCTCTGCGCCGAGTATGGCTGCCCAGTGCACATCGTGCATTTGTCGTCGGCCAGCTCGCTAACGGCCATTGCCGAAGCGAAGGCCCAGGGCCTGCCGCTGACGGTGGAAACCGGTCAGCACTACCTGTTTTTCAACGCCGAAGACATCGCCGACGGCCAGACGCAGTTTAAGTGCGCGCCGCCCATCCGGGAGCGAGCCAACAACGAGCAGCTGTGGCAGGCGCTGCAAAGCGGCCTCATCGACTTCGTGGCCACCGACCACTCGCCCGCGCCACCCGACCTCAAGCAGCTGGCCAGCGGCGATTTTGCTATGGCCTGGGGCGGCATCGCCTCGCTGCAGCTGGCGCTGCCCGTGCTCTGGACCGCCGCGCGCCGGCGCGGCGCTACGCTATCCGATTTGGCCCGCTGGCTCAGTGCCAACCCGGCCCGGCTCATCGGCCAAAGCCAGCGCAAAGGCCAGCTTGCCAAAGGCTACGACGCCGACCTGTTGGTACTGGCTCCCGAGGCTACCTTCACCGTTACCGAAGCGCTGCTGCACCACCGCCACAAGGTGTCGCCCTACCTGGGCCGTGAGCTGACGGGCGTAGTGACGCACACCTTTTTGGCCGGCGAGGA
Organism: Hymenobacter baengnokdamensis; assembly: GCF_008728635.1. Lineage (NCBI taxonomy): Bacteria > Pseudomonadati > Bacteroidota > Cytophagia > Cytophagales > Hymenobacteraceae > Hymenobacter > Hymenobacter baengnokdamensis. The sequence goes on from NZ_CP044285.1 coordinate 70,752, forward strand.
AGTTTTTCGGCATCCTGATTTTCTGCATTTGAACCGGGGCCACTTGCTGACGCGGTAAGCTGCATATTTGCAGCTTCGCCCCTGCCGAGTCCGGCGAATACATAGCATATTTTCTATAAATGTCCGATTACCCCACCCGCACCGCGCACATTCTCAGCCGCATCGACGAGCTGGCCGCCATCAGTGAAGACGCCACGGGCGCTACCGTCACGCGCCGCTTTGGTACGCCGGCCTTCGTGCGCGGCCGCGACCTGGTGCAGGGCTGGTTTGAGGCCGCGGGCCTCGAAACCCGGCTCGATGGCATCGGCAACCTGCGCGGGCGGCTGGCCAGCCGGCAGCCGGGCGCCAAAACCTTCGTGCTGGCCTCGCACATCGACACCGTGGTGAACGCCGGTAAATATGATGGCCCGCTAGGCGTATTGATGGGGCTTGATTTGGTGGAAAATATTATTCAGCAAGGCGTTGAGCTGCCATTCCACCTGGAGCTTATCGCCTTCAGCGATGAGGAAGGCGTGCGCTTTCATACCACCTACCTGGGCAGCAGGGTCGTGACCGGCGCTTTTGAGCCCACCCTTTTACAACGAGTTGATGCCGATGGCATCACCCTGGCCCAGGCCATTGCTGAGATGGGCGGCAACGCCGGCAGCCTCGCCGCCGACGCCCTGCCCGCCGCCGAGTGGCTGGGCTACTTCGAGCTGCACATCGAGCAGGGGCCGGTGCTGTGGGAAAGCAAAGTGCCCATCGCGCTGGTCACGGCCATTGCCGGGCAGCAGCGCGTGGAGCTGACCTGGCAGGGCATGGCCGGCCACGCCGGCACGGTGCCCATGGCCCTGCGCCAGGATGCGCTGGCCGCCGCCGCCGAGTTTGTGCTGGCGGCCGAAAGCTTTGCGCTAGCCCACGGCCAGAGCCTGGTAGCTACCGTGGGCCAGCTGCGCATTCCGTATTCGGCCAGCAATGTTATTCCCGGCCAGGTCATTCATAGCCTCGACCTGCGCAGCCCCGACGCCGGCCAGCTCGCCGCCGCCTACGCCGACTTACAAACCCAGGCCGAGGCCATTGCCGCCCGGCGCGGCGTGGCGCTGCACTGGCAATTGGTGCAGGCCACCGCGCCCGTAGCCTGCGACCGCGAGCTGAACCGCCTGCTCGGCCAGGCCATCGCGGCCAGCGGCTACGAGGTCGACGGCCTGGTGAGCGGCGCCGGCCACGACGCCGTGCCCGCCTCGGCCGTGGCGCCGGCCACGATGGCATTTATCCGTTGCTACAAAGGCATCAGTCACAATCCGTTGGAGAACGTGGAGGCGGCTGATGTGGCCGCTGCGCTGGCAGTGGCCGAGCGGTTTCTTTTGGAATTAAAAATTAAAAATGAAGAGGTAAAAATGGCCTGAGAGGAAGGGCTAACGCCGCGTCTGCCGCTGGTTTTTACCTCAGACAGGTCCACTATTCTTTGCCAAAATTTTTTAACTTTTAATTCATAATTTTTAATTCAACCTCCTATGCAGCTAGGCTCTACCACCCGCTCCGTCACCCGGCGCAACCACGCCATCATCGCGCCCGACGGCTACATCAACAGCAACGTGCCCGGCTGGACGGGCGGCACCGTCAACGTCATCATCAACGAGCAGATGGGGGCCCGCCTCTGCCAGACGCTCGTCATGCTCACCGACGCCGGCCAGCTGACGGGCGAAACCCAGGCATCGCAGATTTTTTTCTACGTGGTGCAGGGCCAGGTGCAGGCCACCATCGGCGACGACAGCCGGATTCTGACGGTGGGCAAGTTTGTATACGTGCCTATCGGCCAAAGCTATACCTTCAAAAACCCGACGGCTAATACCCAGATTCTTACTTTTCACAAAGTGTATGAGCCGCTGGCGGGCCACGCCACCCCTGGCGTGTGCTGGGGCGAAAAGGACGACAGCAAAGCCCCCGTGTACATGAACGACGAGGCGCTGCGTATTCAGGAGCTGCTGCCCAACGAGCTGGGTTTCGATATGGCCGTCAACATCTTCACCTACCAGCCCGGCGGCAACCTGCCGATGGTCGAGACCCACATCATGGAGCACGGCCTGCTCTACTTGCAGGGCCAGGCCATCTACATGCTCGACCAGCAGTGGTACCCGGTGCAGAAAGGTGATTCCATCTGGATGGCGCCCTTCTGCCAGCAGTGGGCCGCTTCCATCGGCAAGGAGCCGTCGGTGTACATCTATTATAAGAATGTGAACCGCTTTCCGACGGTGGTGTAGCGTGGACTCTGCGAGTCTGCGCGTTGCCCAGCCAGAACGCCAGCTTTTGATTACGTTCCCCACGCGCGGACTCGCAGAGTCCACGCTACTGCTTATGACTCTTTCCGACCTCAACGCCCTCTCCCCCGCCGCCCGCGCCGAGGCCCTGGCTACCTGCTGCGGCGCCACGGCCTGGGTAGCTGCGCTGGACCAACAGTTTCCCTTCGATTCAGCAGCCGCACTCTACGAGGCAGCCGAGCGCACCTGGTATAATCTCTCCGAAGCCGACTGGCGCGAGGCTTTTACGCACCACCCCAAAATTGGCGACGTAAAGGCGCTGCAAGTAAAGTTTGCCAGCACCGCCACCTGGGCAGCCGGCGAGCAGGGCGCGGTAAAGCAGGCTTCGCAAGAAACGCTGGCGGCGCTGGCGGCCGGTAACGAGGCTTACGAGCTGAAATTCGGCTACATCTTCATTGTCTGCGCCACGGGCAAGTCGGCGGATGAAATGCTGGCGCTGCTGCAAGCCCGGCTGCCGCACGAGCCCAACCAGGAAATCCACGTTGCCATGGGCGAGCAGGCCAAAATCACGCGCTTGCGCCTCGAAAAACTACTCGCATGAGCCAGCTTACTACCCACATTCTCGACACTACCCAGGGCCGGCCGGCGGCGGGCGTCACCATTGCGCTGTACGAGCCGGCCGGCGGCGACTGGCGTGAAACCGCGCGCGGCACTACCAACGACGACGGGCGAATTCCCGACCTGCTGCCCGCAGAAAAAATCCTGGCTCCCGGCGTGTATAAACTCAAATTCTTCACCCAGGAATACTTCGAGCGCACCGGCCTGTCGCATTTTTATCCTTTCGTAGAAATCTGCTTTACCGTGGCCGATGCTGCGCACTACCACGTACCGCTGCTGCTTAACCCATTCGGCTACAGCACCTACCGCGGCTCCTGAACACTATTCTTCTGCGCTTCCTCAGCGAAACCTTCTGCGCCCTCTGCGGTGAAACCACCCTTATGAAACTCAGCCTCCCGGACTCCGACAAAACGGCCCTGCTCGACCAGCTCGGCGTGGCCAACCTGGCCTTCCAAAAAACCTACCCCGGCGACCGCCCCGACCGCCAGCCCGTGCACACCGTGTACGGCGGTGCCAACCTTTTCAAGGCCGATACCTGCGTGCGCATGGGCGAAATTGCCCTGCGCAACCTCCAGACTTACGCCCCCAATTTCGTAGAATTGGCGCGGGTGCTCCAGCTGACCGGCCACGAGCACCTGCCCACCCTCGAAAAAGACATCCACGACCTCACCGCCTACCTCGACAAGCTGCCGGCCGACCAGCGCCGCCAGCAGCCCGCCTGGCTGGCCTACACTGTCTACAACAAGATGGTGCAGAAGCTCAAAGCCGAAGCGGTCGAAGATTTCCGTATTGATTTTGAGGATGGCTTCGGCAACCGGCCCGATGCCGAGGAAGATGTCACCGCCGTGCAGGCTGCCCACGAAGTAGCCAGGGGCATGGAGCAGGGCACGCTTTCGCCCTTCATCGGCATCCGCATCAAGCCCTTTACCGAGGACCTTAAAGCGCGCGGCGTGCGCACCCTCGACATTTTCCTGACTACGTTGCTCGAAGCTACCGGCGGCAAGCTGCCAAATAACTTCGTGGTGATGCTGCCCAAAGTGACCATCCCCGAGCAGATGACCACGATGGTGCGCTTCTTCGAGCTGCTGGAAAAGGCTAACAACCTGGCGCCCGGCACCCTGAAGATGGAAACGATGGTGGAAGCCACCCAGATTGTGATGGACGATGAGGGCCGCAACCCGCTCATGCGCATTATCCGGGCCAGCGAGGGGCGCTGCATTGCGGCGCACTTCGGCACCTACGACTACACTGCCTCGGCCGGCATCACGGCCAAGTACCAGACCATGGCGCACCCCGTCTGCGACTTTGCCCACCACATGACCAAGGTGGCGCTCGGCGGCACCGGCATCTTCCTCTCCGATGGCGCTACCAACGTGATGCCCATCGGCCCGCACCGCGGTGATAACCTGACGTTTGCGCAGCTGCGCGAAAACCAGGAAGCCGTGCACAGCGGCTGGCGCCAGGCCTACCACCACACCATGCACTCGCTCATCAATGGTCTCTACCAGGGCTGGGACCTGAACCCCGCGCAGCTGCCCATGCGCTACGCGGCCACCTACAATTTCTTCCTCAGCTCCTACGAAGGCGCCGTGCACCGCCTCAAAACCTTCGTGGACCGCGCCGCCATCTCTACCCTCACCGGCGATATCTTCGACGACGCCGCCACCGGCCAGGGCCTGCTCAATTTTTTCCTCAAAGCCCTGAACTGCGGCGCCATCTCGGCAGAAGACATCGTGCCCACCGGCCTCACCATTGAGGAGATTGAGACGCGCTCGTTTTACCGGATTTTGGCAGGGCGTCGGCGCAAGGCGTAATTAGCCAGTCAGATAGCAGAAATCAAAAAGAACGTCATGCTGAGGTTGTCGAAGCATGACGTTCCTGTTGGTGCAGTTTTAGCCTGCTACTGTCTGCTTTGCCATAATAACTTCCGGGTACAACCCACCCAACACCCGCTCGGGCGTCATGGGGGCCACCAGCGGCAGGGCCATGCCCGGCTGAAATGCCCGCACCGCGTCGCGCAGGGCGAAGTAGGCGCCGATGCCGTACATGAGCGGCGGCTCGCCCACGGCCTTGGCGCGCAGGATGGCATTGGGGTGGCCGGGCGTGTCGAGGAAGTGCACGTCGAGTACGGCGGGTACCGCGTAGAGGTCAGGTATCTTGTAGCTGTTCAGCGAGTTGCTGAGCAGGCGGCCTTCGTCGTTGTAGCTCACTTCTTCCAGCGTCATCCAGCCAATGCCCTGCACGACGCCGCCCTCAATCTGGCCGCGGTCGATGGCCGGGCTGAAGCTCTGGCCGAAATCGTGGGCAATCTGCACGCGGTCGATGGTGTAGGTGCCGCGCAGGCAATCGACGGTGGCGGTGGTAAGGGCCGTGCCGTACACGTGGTAGGCAAACGGATGGCCCTGCTCCACGCTGGCGTCGAAATGCACGCCGGGCGTGGCGTAGTGGGCGTTTTCGGTGAGGGCCACTCGGCGCACGAAGGCGCTGCTCACCAGCTTTTCCCAGGTGGTTTCGGCCGGAATGCCGGCGGCCAGCACCTGCTCGTTTTCGATAGTAATACCTTCGTAATCAACTCGAAACTCGGTACTGGCGTGGCGCAGCAGGCGCTCGCGCAGGGCCAGGCAGGCTAGCTGGGTGGCCCTGCCGTTGAGGTCGGCGGTGGCGCTGGCGGCGCTGGGCGAGGTATTGGCGACGCGGGTAGTATTAGTGCTCTCGATTTTAATGCGGTTAATCGAAATGCCCAGCGTGCGGGCCGCCACCTGCGCGATTTTGGTGTTCACGCCCTGCCCCATCTCCACCGCGCCGGTGCTGATGCCCACCGAGCCATCGGTGTAGATGTGCACCAGCGCCCGCGTCTGGTTCATAAAGGTCTTGGTGAACGAGATGCCGAAGCAGATGGGCATCACGGCCAGGCCTTTTTTAAATATAGTATTTCTTGAATTAAAGGCCGCGATTTCCGCCCGCTGCTTTGCCAGGTCAAACAGCTCGGCGGCCGTGTCCCAGGCCTGCTCGGCGTGGCAGCCCTCGGCCGGCTGGCGGTACGGAAACCGGTCGCCCTCGCGCAGCAGGTTGCGGCGCTGAATATCGCTGGGCAGCACGCCCAGCGCCTCGGCCGCCCTGGTAATGGCCGACTCGATGACGAACATGCCCTGCGGCCCGCCGAAGCCCCGGAAGGCCGTATTGGGCGGCAGATTGGTGCGGCACGAGTTGGCCGTGGCCGTGACGTTCGGGATATAGTAGGCGTTGGTGGTATGGAAAAGCGTGCGCTCCAGCACGGCCGGCGAGAGGTCGGCGGCGGCCCCGGCATTCTGGTAGTAGGTCACCTCGTAGGCCAGGATTTTTAGGTCCTTGCTCAGCCCGATTTTGAAGTCGGACGAGTACGGATGGCGCTTGCCGGTCATGCGCATGTCGGCCATGCGGTCGAGCACCAGCTTCACCGGCTTTTTCACCAGAAAAGTGCCCAGCGCGGCCAGGCAGCCCCAGGGCGTGGCTTGGTCTTCCTTGCCGCCAAAGCCGCCTCCCAGGCGCGTCACGTCCACTTCTACCTGGTGCATGCCCACGCCCAGCACCACGGCGCAGTGGCGCTGCACGGCCGTCGGCCCCTGGGTCGAGGAAATGATTTTAACGCCGCCCAGCTCGGTTGGGAAGGCGTAGGCGCCCTGCGTTTCGATGTATAAATGCTCCTGCCCGCCGCTCTCGGCCACCCCTTCAAACACATAGTCGCACTGCGCAAACGCGCCGGCCGAGTCGCCGATGCGAAACGTGCGCGGCGGCACTATCAGCTCGCCCTGCGCGGCCGCCCGGCGCGGGTCGGTAACGACGGGCAGCGGCGAAATATCGATTTTTATGAATTTAAGCGCGGCGTGGGCCTGGGCCTCGGTGCGGGCCAGCACCAGCGCCACCGGCTGCCCCCGAAAATGTACGTGGCCCTCGGCCAGCAGCGGCTCGTCGGGCACGATGCCGCCAATCTGGTTGCGGCCCGGAATATCGGCGGCCGTGAGAATACGCACCACGCCGGGCGCTTTTTGCGCCGCGTCGAGGTCAAGACTATTTAAAATACCATGCGCCAGCGGCGACTCATACACCGCGGCGTAAAGCGTGCCCTGCTGCACCGGCACGTCATCAAGGTACTGCGATTCGCCGCGCACGTGGCGCTGGGGGTCGAGGTGGTTCATGGCTAGCCTTTTTTAGTAACTCGCATGTTATGCTGAGCTTGTCGAAGCTCTCTACCGTGCCGCCAGGGTATCGTTCGGTAGAGCTGCTTCGGCAAGCTCAGCAGGACGTTCTTTATTATTCACCGACCTACCTCAACTCCGCCAGCGTCATTGCCGGCGCGAAGCGCAGGAAATGCGCAAACAGCAGTTGCCGCAGCAGCAGACGTTTATAAGCCGCCGTGCCGCGCACGTCGCTAATCGGGCTGATTTCTGCCTGCATCACCGCATTGGCACCGGCCACCGTGTCGGCGCTTAGCGGGCGGCCCAGCAGGTACTCGCCGGTGCGGGCCAGCAGCAGCGGCACCGGCCCTACCCCGCCGGCCGAGACGCGGGCGGCCGTAATTACGTCGTTTTCGACCCGCAGCCAGGCGGCGGTATTCACGCTGGCAATGTCGAGGTGCGTGCGCTTGGATACCTTTTCGAAGTTGAAGAAATCGCCGGCCAGCGGCGCCGGGAAGCTGATTTCGGTTACCTGCTCATCGGCCGCCTTCGCCAGCTTTTTGTAGCCCAGGTACAGCCCGGCCAGCGGCAGCGAGCGGTTGGCGCCGGCCGCGTCGGCCAGCGTAGTTTCGGCACCCAGCGCCAGAAACAATATGGTCAAATCGCCAATGGGTGAAGCATTTACGAAGTTGCCGGCCACCGTACCCATGTTGCGGATGGGCGTACTCGACACCAGCTTGAGGTAGTCGGGCAGGCGCGGCAGCAGGCCGCGCATCACCTCCGACTCCAGCAACTGGCTGGCCGTGGTGGCGGCGCCCAGCACTACGCGGCCCTCGTGCTGGCGCACGCCGCGCCGGCCGTGGTCGAAGAGCAGGCGCACGGGCTGCTGGCGCAGCTCGTCGAGGCGCTGCACCAATAGGTCGGTGCCACCCGACAAGAGGGGATGGGTAAAAGGCTGACTGGCCGAATGCTGGCCGTTCTGGCTTTGCGCGTGGCCGTTGGGCGAGGTCGAAACGGGCGCGGCGCCGGCGTCGTGGCCGTTGGCAGCGGGCGACGGCGCCGTGCCCGTTTCGGCGCGCAGGGCGGCCAGGCGGGCGGGTATTTCGGTAAAGTAGGCGGGCACGAACTGCTTTTCACTCAGCCACTTTACACTATCCGTGGCGGGCCGTGCGGCCAGCTCGGCGGTAAGGCGGGCGGCGGCGCGCTCCAGGCTCTTGTAGCCCGTGCAGCGGCAGATATTGCCGTCGATGGCGGCGCGGGTGCTGCTCGCGGTAGCCGGCTTATCGCTGAGACTGTGGCCGGTGAGCGACAGCACGAAGCCCACCGTGCAGAAGCCGCACTGCGCGCCGTTTTGGTCCACAATGGCCTGCTGCACCGGCGTAAGCTGCCCGCCGGCCGGGTTGATGCCCTCCACCGTGACGACGTGCTTGCCGTGCACGTTGCCGAGCGGCGTGAGGCAGCTCGTCATGCTCTGGTAGGCAAGGCGTTGGCCATCTTCGGCCAGCTCGCCCACCAGCACGGTGCAGGCCCCGCAGTCGCCCTCGCGGCAGCCGATTTTGGTGCCCGTCAGGTGCTCATGGTAGCGCACAAAATCGAGCAAAGCGCTGGCGGCTGGCTCGGCCGTATGGACTGGCTGGTCGTTGAGGTAGAAGGAAATCATGTCCTGGTTTGCTTATCCAAGGCGGACAAACGAACGGGTAAGATAGTGCAGATAGTAATTTTAGCCAAAATCCTGCGCTTTACAAATACCTTTATAGCACTCCAACGGCCGTGTAAACTTCTATTTCTAGCACCGCGTTTAAGTAGTATTAATTTTTATCTGGGTCAGCACTATGAGCTTTGTTGCCAATCCTCTTCAACAGTTGCTAAGGCAGGGTCGCACTGCGTTACGCCCAGAGGATATTAAAGCGTATGGCGTTCAGCGCTTTATGGAAGAGTATGCAGCTCGTGGGCCACTACCAATTCCTAATCTGCACTTTACACAAGAAGATAATCAGCGTATGGACCAACTTCTAGCTGACGAGCGCCAAAACGACAGCGATGTTTCTTGATACCAATCTGATTATCCAACATATTCGCCGAGAGGAAACGCTTCCTGCCCGCACTTTACTATCGGTTATCGTAGCTGGTGAGCTAGAAGCTTTTGCCTTAAAGGCAGCTTGGGGCCCGCAAAAGACAAACTTTCTGCAACAAATCCGACAGCAGTTTCCCCCTATTGAAGTGTCGGACCAACTGCTTCAGCCCTACGCTTACCTGGATGCTTATAGCCAGGGCAAATTGACGCAACAGCCGTTACCAGTTGGTACCTCCTCCCGAAATATGGGAAAGAATGACCTGTGGATTGCAGCGACAGCCTTGTATTTCGGCGTGGAATTGCATACCACTGACCATGACTTTGACCACCTGTGGGCCGTTGGCTTACAGGTCATTAAACCTTAAAACAGCACCGCCACCTGCATCCGGCCCGTGTGCACCACGCTGGAGCCGCTGGCTTTACGGCCATCATAAGCCACGTTGATATTCAGGCCATTAGCCAACCGCTGTTCCAGGTTGAGGTTCCAGGTGTAGTTGGTGCCGGGGCGCAGGGCCTGCAATATTTCGAGGCCTACTACGGAATTCTGGGCGTTGGCATCGCCCGAAAAGGCTACCCGCGTGACGTGCGTAGCCACCGTAAGCGTGCGCTTGCTGACCTGGCTGAGGCGGGTTTCGAGGCCCAGGTCGTCGAAGGTAGCCTTGGTATCGTTGGGCACGTCGGCCTGGCCGGTGTGGTCGAGTACGTCGTGCTTGTTGGTGTGCAGCAGTGAGCCGGTGAGGCGTAACATGGGGCTGGGCTGGTAGCTGATTTCGGGCTGCACGGTGTAGATGAGCAGCCGGAAATTGCGCGCCGCCGAGTACGAGGCCTGGGCCTCGCGCACGTCGCGGGCGGTGGTGAGGCGGCCCGTAAACGACTGCGCCAGCGTGCGGCGCAGCAGCAGGCTTTGAGTGGTAAGGTTGCGCAGGTCGAAGCCTTCGGTAAGCAGGGTTTTCTGCTGGGTTTGCTGCACGGTCAGCTCGGCCCCGAATATAGGGTTTGCTCTATTAAAGTACAGCGTATTCCGCAACAGCTGATTGAAAGCCAATAGCTTGTCATCTTGCTTATTAAAGCTAAACGGGTTGAGGCGCGAGCCCAGGTCGGGGCTGGTGGTGCGGCGGTCTACCGTGGCGCTGCTGATGCTGCTGAGCCGGGCCAGCCCGGCACGCCAGCTGCCGGCCTCGCGCCAGCCGCGGGGCGCGTTCACGGTGAGGCGATAGCTGAGGCGGTTCTGGTAGGCGGTGAGGTAATCGTTGGTGGGCAGGTACACCTTAATGTAGGTACGGTACTGGGCATCAGGGGTCTGGGCTTCCAGAAACTCGTCCTTGTCCTGCACGCCGTTGTGGTTGAGGTCGCCGGCGTAGTAGTGGGTGCCCTGCCCGGCCGGCACGGCCAGAAACGAAAAGTCGCGCCGTAGCTCGCGGCCGGTTTGCACGCTGTAGCTCAGCTCGGAGCGAATTTGGTTTTGCAGGAAGCTGACGTTGTGGTCTATTTTGCCCAGAATATTACGCTGGCGGGCGCTGTCGGGGGTACTCACCAAGTTCACGTCGCGGTAGGTAGCAACAATACGCAGGTCCTGGGTTTTGCTGATACGGGTGGTCAGGTTGCCCTGCACCGTCTGCGACTGGTTGTGAATAGCGAGGTTATCCTGCTCGGCGGTGGGTGTGCGGTCGCGCCGGAAGCTGTAGTTGAGGCTGTAGCGGGTGCGGCCGGTGTCGGGGGTTTGCAGAAAGAAGGTGTGCTCGTCAAAATAATTAGCCGAGCGAATGGTATCGCCCCGCGGGGAGATAACCTTGTTTTTATCAAACCGATAGGTGTAGCCCGGAATAAGCCGCCCGCCACCGTAGCGCACGCTGGCCTCGCCCCGTGCCCAGTCGGAATGGTAGCGCCCGGCCTGCGAATTGAGTAAGAACAAGGAGCCGCGCATTTCGAGCCGGCCCACCTGCTGGGCTACGTCGACCCACTGCTGCACCCCACTCACCTCGCCGGGCCGGTAGCGGCGGCTCACGCGGTAGTTCACGGCGTGGTTGGCGTCGCGGCTCAGCCCAATGGCAAAGTTGAATATATTATCCTCACGGGCATCGGTGGTGGTGGCGTTGGCGGTGCTGGGGGCGCTCCAGTTGCGGTCGAACTCAATATCGCGGTAGCGGTCGATGGGCGCAAATTTGGGGGCCGTGTACTCGTAATCGAGGGCCGAGCGGAGGCGGTATTTCTGCAGCGCAGCCGGCACCCAGGCCGGCAGGGCCCGGTCTTGCACGGTGTAGCCCACGCGCATGGCCTGGCCTTTGTCTTCGGTGCCTACCGCAAAGCGGTTGCGCTGCAGCTGCGAGCTGGCCAGGTCCACAAACACCGCGGCCGACCGGTCGAGCTGGTAGGTAGCCCCGGCGGTTACCATCTGCTTGAGCAGTGGCGTGGGCAAAATCCGCACGGCCTTGTAATCGCCCAGGTTAGTGCCGACGTACTTATAGACCCGGCCGTTCGCGTTTACGTCAGTGGTACTCAGCGCATAATCACCCGTATTGGCCGCTACTTGCGTAAAGCGCACCGTGTACACCCCGCGGAGCGAGTCGGTGGCATACACAAACGCATAGGTTCGCAGCCCCGTGCCGGCATCGACCTGGGCCACGCGGTGGTATTGCACCAGGGTGTGGTTGAAGGCTGCCGAATCGGCCCCCGGTGCCTGCACCGACGACACGTTGCCGGCACTGCGCAGCAGCTGCTGGTCCTGGGCCGAGAGCGTGAGGTTGGCCAGGTTATCGGGGCTGTCGGCCTCCTGGTAATAGTTGCCGCGCACATTCAGCTTCCCCACCTGCTGGTAGTGGCTGATGGTGTAGAGGGAGCGCGAATAGTTGAGGTCGGAATATTCAAAATCGACCTTCAGGCGCGTATTAGCCGTGATGAGGTGGCGCGGCGAAAACGTAATTTCCGCCAGGTTGTAGTCAATAACATAGTCGAAGTCGAAGCCTCGCGTCTGCAGCCGGCCATCGAGGTACACGCGCTCCGAGCCAGCCAGCACAATGATAAACTGCTCGCCGTTGGGGCCGGTGAGGCGGTACGGCCCCTGCACGTTGTCGAGGGGCTTCACGTCGAGGCTGGCAAACTTGCCCTTGGCCACCCCGCCCGCTACCAGCGTCGAGGAGCGAATCTGGCCCTGCTTGTCGCGCACAACCACGCTGGCAGCCCCGGCCGGCGGGGCTGTAGGCAGCACTTGGCCGGGCGGTACGGCAGCCGTGGGCGGCGTAAGCGGCGCGCTGGCCGCACCCTGAGGCGCAGCGCTGTTATTGGTCACGCCGTTGGTGTAGGTGGTAAAGGACGAGGGCGGCGCATTGCTGACGCTGTTGTTGGTGGTGCCAGCCTGCAGCGGCTGCGGGCCGGGCGCCCCCAGATTGGCCTCAATGGCGGCCCCTTGAATATTTTTATAGTAGCGCAAAAAATAATCGGGCTTGTTGCGCAGCACCACGTCGCCGGCCGTCAGGTTCCACTGCGGGCCGGTGAGGGTAATATAGATTTTATCGAATTGCTGCAGCGTCTGGGTGTTGCCTTCGGGCTGAAAAGGCACGTTCTGGTCGGAAATAGCGGCCGTGAGGTGAATATTTTCGGTCAGCTGCCCCTCCAGCTGTAAGTTCAGCGCCGAGTTCACGAACACGTTCTGGGTATTGCCAAAAGAAATCCCCCTGGACAGATTGCCCGTTTTGCTAATGCCCGGCGTGCTCAGTATCTGCTCTTTCTGCGAAAAATCCTGCGCGCCCAGCATGGGGCGGTCGCGAAAGTCGATGCTGTCCATGAGCCGGCGCGGGCGGCGGTAGCGCGCCCGCAGCAGCGGCAGCGGCAGCACCCGGTAGCAGAGCAGCACCGAGTCGGGCCGGCCCACGCCATTGCTATCGCGCGGGGCCGGGCGCACCAGCTGGTAGCGGTCGGTGCGCGGGTCGTAGCCGACCGCCTGGCCATTGGCCGTTACCGAAGCCGGCACAATCGTGAGCGTATCACTCAGCGTAAAACTCGTAGTATCACGGCCGATGGCCAGGCGCTGATAACGGCAGCGCCTAGTATTGGGCGGGGCGGGCTCGGCGGCCGGGCGGGCTGCTTTAGGGGCCGGCGCGGCGGGCGGCGGGCCGGGCTGCTGGGCCCGGGCGGGTGTCGCCAAACCCAACACCGCTACCAGCAGAGCCACAAGGGCGAAGCAGAAGCGGTAGCGTTGGGTCATAGAGTAAAGTTCGGCAGCAGCAGGCGCACAACGTTACGCTGCCCCCTTTGGTACGCCCCCTAACCCCGATTGCTGAATAGCCTGGCCCGACTACTCGCTACTACTCACCGATTACCCGCACTTATGGGCTTACAGCCTTGCGCTCCCGAAAAAAGAAAGCGTTGGCTCCAGCGGCTATTTACCGATGCCATGCCCAAAAAATAAGCGGACGAAGCTGCGCAGCTTCGTCCGCTTATTCCGGGTTAACAGCCTCCGAAAGTTGGCAAAGGCTAGGGGTTGCTGGTTGCCAGGGCGGCTTCATTGGCAGCGGCCTTTTCATCAAGTTGCAGCAGCAGATGAAATTGACTGGGCGTAAGCACCTTACCCACAGCGGCATAGTAGCGGTAATCAACCTCTTCATAAGCTGCCGCAGCGGCGGTGCCCGACACAAAGAGCAAGTGGCTCAACACGTCGTTGGCATCGAGGCGGGCCAGCAGCGCGGCTTGTAGCGCGTGTACCTGCCGACCCTTCAGCTGGAGGGCATCGGCCAGGAAATCGGCCTGCTGCTGCGCCTGCTGCGCAACCGTTGCGGCCGGCGACTCGGCCAGCCCCAGGTCTTGTGCCTGCGCCCCCCGGCTGCTTAGCAGCAGGAAGCCCGCCAGGAGGATACCAGAGAGGAAGCGTAAGTAAGTTAACATAGCGAAGCGGAGAGACGAATAAGTAACTGGACCAAAACTACCCTGCTTGCTCTCAGCTTACTTTATGCCCTTAGCAGATGGCAGTATTTACTAGCCCAATAAACCATACGGCTCGGTGAGCCTGTGAGTTTTCTCGCCCAACCGCGCTATCCGGCCAGCGGCAGCTCAATAAAGAAGGTGGTGCCCACGCCCACTTCGGTCTCAAACCACAGGTGCCCGCCCGCGCCCTCAATCCCCCGCTTGGCTACCGCCAGCCCGATACCCGAGCCGGTGAGCTTGGTGGTAAAATTGGGCCGGAATATCTTTTCACGCACCTCCTCGGCAATACCAGCCCCGTTGTCGGTAATTGTAATGATGATTTTGCCGGTGCCTTCCGCCCGCAGGCTTACCTGCTGGCGCGGCGCGCGGCCACCTGGCACCGCCTGGCGAGCATTCAGCAGCAGGTTATTGAAGGTGCGCACCAGCAGGCTTTCATCGGCAAAAACCGTATACGTGCCATCGGGCGGCAGCTCTAGGTACAGCTCGCCCTTCTCATCGCCATCGTTTTGCCGAAACAAGTCGGCGCAGTGGCGCAGCACCGCCACCACATCGAGGCGGGTGGGACGCATGGCGGGCAGGTTGGTAAAGGTGCTAAAAGAGGTAGCGATATCTGAAAGCACATCAATCTGCGTAATAAGCGTTTGGGAAATGCGCCCAATCAGCTCTTCCGCGTTGGGCCGGCGCTCCGATATAGCCTTTTGCAGATATTGCAGACTCAGCTTCATGGGCGTGAGCGGGTTCTTGATTTCGTGGGCTACCTGCCGGGCCATCTCGCGCCAGGCCGCCTCTTTTTCCTGGGCCGCCAGCTCGCGCTTACTGGCCTCCAGCTTGCGCAGCATCGAGTTGTACTCGCTCACCAGCAAGCCAATTTCGTCGTCGCTCGAATGGTAGTCGAGCAGCTCGTTCTCGCCGGTGAGCGTGGTGCGCGTCAGGCGCTGGGTTAGCAGCTTGAGCGGGGCCGTAAGCTGGCGCGTGGCCACAAAAGCCAGCCCCAGAAACACCAGAAACATGAGCGTAAAGATGTTCAGGATGGTCGTAAAAAGTTCCGTCAGCTTGCTGTCCAGCTCTTTCTGCGAGTCGAAAAACGGAATGCCTACGTAGCCCAGCACCGGCCCCGATGGGCCATCGACACTGGCCGCCCGCACGGGCAGGTACAGCGAGTTGAACGAAAGCGAGCCCGCCCGCTCGGTAAGCAGCGTCCGGCTCAGCCCGCGCTCACGCAGCTCTACCAGGGCCTGCGGGTTGAGCAGCGGCCCCAGCAGCCCGGCCTCAAAAATGAGGGGCTGCGAGCTCACCAGCAGCTGCCCGCGTGAGTCGTACAGGTTAAGGTCGGTTTCGGTGAGGGCCGCCACGTTGTGGGCCAGCGCCTGAAGCACCGGCCGGGCCGTCGTATCGGTAAGCTGGTCGCGGCGGCGGAGCAGGCTTTCGAGCGCAATGCGGCCGCGGCGCTCGTAGGTGCGGTGCAAATCGCGGCGGTAGCCCGATATTACCTGGCTGGCCGTAGCCACGCTCACCACCAGCAGCGGAAGAAGAATACCCAGATTGAGCAGCAGCTGAATGCGGGCGCTGAAATTGAACTGCACGCCCCAGCCTTCGCGGCGCAGCAGCAGGTAGGCCCCACCCACCAGCAGCCACACCAGCACATTGAGCAGCAGCTGAAAAGAAAAGTTGGAAAACCAGTCGGCCACCGAGTAGGTACTGGTAGTTACGACGACCACCCGCCGGCCACTGGCGTCACGCATCGCCAGGTGGTGAAAGTCACTGACTATCAGGCCATTTTGATACAACCGCTGGTCGCGCAGCAAAGCGGCTGGCAAGCGGTTGGCATAGTCGAAGTCGCCTTCGCTGTACACCAGCCGCCCCTTGGCATAGCCGGCATAGCTGAGGTCTGCCGCCAGGCCCGGCTGAAAAAACTTCTGGTCGACCAGCAGCTCGGGCAGCACGCTGTAGCTGGCTAGCTGCTTCAGGCTCAGCGTGAGCAGAATGGTGCCAACCGGCGCGGGAGGCCCTATGCCGCCCGGCGCGGGCTGCGTCACGGGTACCACCGCCACGTAGCGGCGCGAGCTAAATGAATTATCCGATTTGAGCAGGTATACGCCTTCCTGGTCGGTAGGCGTAGCCGTGCGCGAGAGCAGCAAGCGCGTCTGGTTGAAGGTCAGGGTATCATCGGCTTCGCCGCCCACGGGTTGCCCGCTGGGGTCAAACAGGTCTACCGACTCTTCGTATTTATCAAAATAGCTGCGCAGGTACTGCCGCTCGATGCGCCGCCGGATGGCCTCGGTGCGCACCGGCGTTGTGGTAAACAGGCGGGCAACCAGGGGGTCGCTGGCCAGCCGGCGCAACCGCTGCCCCAGCAGGAATTCTCCCTGCAAATCATTATCAACTAAGAGATTGGTAGCCAGCCGCTGCTTATCCAGCAAGAGCTGGTGCTCAAACTGCCCGTATAACGCCGCCGCGCCGGTAGCCGAGGCCAGCCCCAGCAGCAACAGAAACAGCAAATAGGCGGGGCCACGCTGCACCGGCCGCCCGGCCAGCTGCCCGAGGCGCGCCAGCACCAGGTACAGACAAGCCATGCCCGCCAGCAGCAGGTAGCCCCGATGCAGCCCGCCACCCAGGCCCAGCAGCAGCACGGCCAGGCTGCCCCCACCCCACAGCAGCAGGCGGCGCGGCAGGCGGCGCAGGTCGGGCAGCAACAGCTCCGTACAGAGGTAAAAGCCAGTTACGAAAGCCGCCGTGTGCAGCAGTACCGCCAGCAGCAGTACCAGCCGGAACCCACTCACCTGCATGCTCTGCGTAATATCAAGGCTAAGCTGATTATTACTAAACGCACTACAGTAGTAGCTATATAAGGACCCCAGCGAAACTATAAACCCCGCCAGGGCAGGTAGCCCCCAGCGCCCGGCCGGCGCCCGGCCGGCCCGTGCTGGCAGCTCGTAGTGATGGCTCATCAGCACCAGGCTACCCGCCAGCAGCACGGCCAGCAGGCCATTGAGCAGCAAGTCGCCCAGCGAAGGGGCCCAGCCCGACACGGCATACACCCGCGGGTCGAACAGGGGCAGCTCCAGCCAAGCGTAAGGCAGCCCCAGATACAGCAGCACGAGCCGTAGCACCAGCGGCGTGCCCGCCAGCACTACCAGGGCCAACGCCACCTGCCCCTGCTGCCACCAGCGGCGCACCAGCCCCAGCCAGCCCACCGTATAAAAAGCAATACCCAGCACGAGCAGTGCCAGCGGCAGCAAGCGCCCGGCTAAGGCATTACCCGGCAGCTGCACCACCGAAAACAGGTATTGCCCCTGTGTATCGACCAGGGCAGCCACCAGCCCGTTGGCGGCGTTGGGCTGCACCGGCGCGGCCCGTACCTGCACCTCCATCCCTTGCAGCAGGGCCGGCGCGGCTCCCTCACGCAAGTAGCGGTTGCTAATGCCGTAGTGCCGGGCCAGGGGCACGTAAACCAGCACCACCACCGGCCCCAGGGCCCGGCGCACTACTAAAAACTCGCCCAGCGTCGTTTCAGTAAGCCGCTCGGCCCGGGGGTCGGCCAGCTCCGCGCTGGTGGGCTCGGGGCCCGAGGCCGACCAGCCGGCTATCTGCCCATTCACGGCCACAAAGGTCGGGTAAGAGCACTCCGTCAGCAGGCGGCTGAAATCGGGGGCGGCCGGAGGCTGGCACTCTAGTGCTACGCGCCCGGCCTCGCGCCCGGCCGTAGCGGCGGCCTGGTTTACCAGGTTTTGCAGGTGAGCTGCGTTGGGCGAAAGCAGGCTGTTATCCGAAAACTGCCCATAGTTATTTGCCAGCCAGCTGCCCACAAAGCTTAGCAGTGCCAGCAGCAGCAGCACCAGCGGCCAGGAGCGAGCAAACGAAAATCGAACCGGCAACAAAGACAAAGCAGAAAATTAAAGGCTAACGTGGGCAGCCCGACAAAAACCAGGCCGGCCAACTACTGCAAGCTACTGCCGGATACCGGCTTTAGCCCAGGCCACAAGCATAAAAAAACCGTTGGCCCAGCTATAAGGCCGGGCCAACGGTTGCTGCACTCAATTTCGGCTTAAAACTTGGCCGGCCGCTTCGGATGCGTGCGACGGTACCAGAAGAAGCCTACGGCTCCCATCAAAATGTAAGGCACCGTCATCATGTACACAATGCCTTTGTTGAGGCCTGCTACGTCGTAGTCATCTTTCTCAGCCCGAGCGGCTTCCACCTGGCTTTTGCACATTACGCACTGGGCGGCGGCAGGCAGTACGGTAGCCAGGGCCATAAAGCTCAGCACCAGCCCTAAAATTATTTTTTTCATATATATTATTAAATTAATTAATTGACCTTAGACTACCGGGTAATACGGCGCAATCATGAAATATACGATGACGCCCGTTACCGAGACGTAAAGCCAAATGGGAAAGGTCCACCGGGCAATGCGCTTATGCTTGGTGTACTGGCCGGTCAGCGCGAAGTATAAGGTAAAGAGAACCAAGGCCACCGTGACGGCGGCCAGGCTGATGTGCGTGAGCAGCAACAGAAAATAAATGGCTTTCACTGCCCCAACACCGCCAAAATGCGTGCTCTCGACCTGCGAGTGGTAGGCGACGTAAGAAATTAAAAACAAGCCGCCCAGCGCGAAAGCCGTGCCCATGGCCGTGCGGTGTGCCAGCACGTTTTTCTGCCTGATAAAGTAAAAGCCGGTCAGTAACGCTACGGCCGTTAGCGAGTTGAGGGCGGCATTGACCGCGGGCAGCGCGTGCAGATACACATCGGCCCCCTGAATGCGGAAGATATTTTTGAAGTAAAACAGCACGGCTACCAGCAGCGGTACTACTACGCCCAGCGTCCCCAGAATAACCTTATACTTGGTATAGTCGCCGGGCTCCAGCACAGGCGGGTGTAGCTGCTCAGTCGCGGTTGTCATAGCTATAAAGCAAAACGTTGAGTTCGGTAATCAGGCGCTCGACCTCGTATTTGTCGGTGGCGTCGTAGTAGCCCCGCACATGCTGGGCTTTATCTAGCAACAACAGCCGGCCGGGCAGCAGGTTCGCGGGTTCGGTAGCGGGCCGAAAGGGAAAGTGCTCGGGCCGCAGGGCAGTTTGGCCAAACTCGTACTGCGCCAGCTGCCGCAGCGTGTCGGCCGGGGCTGCTGCAATCAGCCATTTACCGCTTATGGTGCCGTACTGTTCGCTTAGCTTTTCAAGCTGCGCATCGGTAGCGGCAGTACTGGCGGCAGTGGGCACCAGCGTAACCATCCGCACCCGGGGTTCGGGCCGGAACCGCTCCTGAATGCGGGCCAGCACGCGAGCAGCCGGCGCACCTGCTTCGCCGGGCGCGTAAAACTGCACTACATACATGCCTTGGCCCAGCTCTGCGCTCGTCAGCGTGCGCCCGCCCACTGTGCGCAGGCGAAACGGCCGTACCCGGTGAAAAACAGTATCGCGCTGCCACCCTCCAGCCGAGGTGCGGACCGAGTCCGCCCGCTCGGGCAAGTAGGTTGGCAGCGCGTAATGATTGCGGCCAAAGCCGTATAGGAATAAGAACGCCAGCACCGGCACCAGCAACAGCAGGCCCAGCAAGATAGTCTGGCGTGGTCGCATCCTGCTTTAGCTGCTAAACATGTGCGAAAGGACTTCGCCTACGTACGAGCCTTCCGTTACGAGGGCCACTACCAGCCACACCAGCAGCGCCGTCGGTATCAGAATCGTCCAGATAAGACTCTTTACCTCGTGTTTCAGGTGCATAAACTCTCCCACAATAAAGAAAGCCTTGAGCAGCGTCATCACGATGAAGATACTATTGCGGAACGTCCGCAGGCCCGGCGAGGTCATCGAGAAGGCAATGGCAAACTCTATTGCCGTGATAACAACCAGAATCCAGAAGGTCTTCCAAATCCAGGCGGTATTGGGCTTGGGAATTTCACCGGTAAAGGCGCTTTGTTCGGTAGCAGCGTGAGCAGACATATAGTTTAAAGTCAGGAGTTATGAATTAGGAGTTATGAGTCTGACTCTAGCAGTTGAAAGGCCAACTCATAACCCTTAACTCATAATTTTTAACTCAATTAAACGAGGTAGAAGAACGTGAAGACAAATACCCATACCAGGTCTACGAAGTGCCAGTAGAGGCCGATTTTCTCAATCATCTCGTAATGACCGCGCTTTTCAAAGGTGCCGTTGGTGGTAGCGATAAAGCACCATACCAGCAGGCAAACCCCCGAAAATACGTGGGTACCGTGGAAGCCGGTAATAAAGAAGAACAGGTCGCCAAACAGCGGCGGGCCGTACTGATTCATCACCAGGTTAGCACCGTGAAAGATGGTGCCATCGGCCATGCGCGTGCCCTCTTCGTGGCCACCGATAAAGTGGGTCCACTCAATGGCCTGGCTGCAGAGAAACATGCTGCCAAACAAAATGGTCCACAACAGCCACTTCTGCACATCAGCCTTGTCCATCCGGTGGCCGGCCTCTACGGCCAGTACCATCGTTACGGAGCTGAAAATAAGAATCATGGTCATCAGCGCCACGAACGCCAGCGGCAGGTCTACGCCATGCATACCGGGAAAGGCATTAAATACCTTTTCCGGGATTGGCCAATGCGCGGTGCTAAAGAAAAAGTCCTTTGCCTGCCCCGTGAATACCCCGTGCTTGTGGCGAATGAGGCCGTAGGCCGTCAGAAATGCGCCGAAAGTGAAGGTATCCGAGAGCAGGAAAATCCACATCATCAGCTTGCCGTAGCTTGCCTTGAAGGGTTCATTGCCGCCGTCCCAGGTGCCGGTGCGGGGGGCATCGACGTAGGCGGCAGAGGCAGCGGTGGGCTGCAAAGTAGTGGAGTGGGCCATAACGGACAACAGATGGACAGGCGGGCTTTACGCCAAATTCCCGTTTAGTGGTTCAAAAGTAGGAACAAATACAGGTACAGCCAAAGCCCGCCCAGGAAGTGCCAGTATAAGGTAGCGTTACCAATCGAAAGCATTGCGCGCGAATGCACCTGATAATTAAGGCTTCGCTTCAAAACTACGGCCACAAAAATGAGGCCCGTGATAAGGTGGAAAGCGTGTACGCCCATCAATACATACACGAAAGAACCCGACGGATTGGCATCGGCCCCGCCGAAGAAGGTGTGGCCGGCCACCAGGTCGCCCCACGAGTGAACCTGCCCAAACAAAAATACTATGCCCAGCACCATCGTCAGCAGCAGCCCCAGGTGCGTGCGCTTCACCTCGTCGTGCTTGGCCGAATAGTAAGCCCACTGCATAGCCGCGCTGCTGAGCGCAATGACGACGGAATTGAAGAGCAAGCTTACGGGCAGGTCAAACTCGCGCCAGTTGCCTTCATCACGCCGCACTATATAGCCGCTGGTGAAAGCGGCAAACATCATTACAATGCTGAAAATAAGCAGAACGAGGAGTACCCGCTTGGGGTGCCAGCCCAGGCCCAGCTCCTTATCCGCATAAATTGCTTCGGAAGTCTTCATGTTATAATGAGTAAATAAGTAGTAGCTCTCGGTTGCCAACCGGCCTGTTGTCCGTTGGCTTACTAACAACTGACAACAAAAAACTGGCAACTATAAATCAAACTTTATCTAAAAGCAGCGCAATCTGCACAATGGGCAGGTAGAGAAACGACGCAAACATGATACTCAGCGCGGCCTTACGGTCCTGGGTGCGCATCAGGCGCACCGTAAGCAGCGTAAACAGTACTCCGCACACCAGCGCCACCACCGCCGACGTACGGCCCGAGATACCCAGCACGAGCGGCAGCAGCGACACCGGAATCAGCAGCACCGTGTAGGTCATTATCTGAAATGCCGTGCGCAGGTCGCGCTCGCCCGGTGTAGGAAGCATCTTGAAGCCGGCCCGCTTATAGTCGTCATCAGCCACCCAGGCAATGGCCCAGAAGTGCGGAAACTGCCACATAAACTGAATACCGAACAGCACCCAGGCAGCTTCCCCTATATAGCCGGTAGCTGCTACCCAGCCAATGAGCGGCGGCAGTCCCCCCGGAATCGCTCCTACGGCCACGCACACCGGCGATACCGTTTTGAGCGGCGTGTATATAAACCCGTAAAGAATCAGCGATAGCAGCGAGAGAGCCGCCGAGAGTGGGTTAAAATAATACGCCAGCATACCCAGCCCTACCACGGCCAGCAGAACGCAAAATACCCAGGCTTCGGTGGGCGAGAGGCGGCCAGTGGGCAGGGGCCGGTTCTCGGTACGGCGCATCAGCTTATCAAGGTCTTTCTCGAATATCTGGTTGATGATATTGGCCGCGCCCGTTACGAGCAGGCCGCCCAGCAGTACCAGCAGCGCCCGCCCCCAGCTTGGTGTAGCCGACCCCAACAGGTAACCCAGCGCGCTGGAAAACGCAACCGTAAAGGATAGCCGAAACTTGATGAGCTGAAAATAGGCGCGGGCCTTCGTCATTAACCAGATAAAATTACCGCTGCAAAGGTACGCCCTACCGGGGCTAGGGCGGGTACTTAGTTCGCTTCTTGTAGGGGCGGTGCTCCGGCAAACGCCCCTACCCGCACCAGCCGCCGCAGAGCCAGCAGCGTCAAAAACTGAGTACCAAAGAGCAGGGTTGCCAGGGTCAGGTGTATGGGCTGCACAAAAGCGGGCAGCGCGAAATAAGCCAGCGTAATGCCCGCCACCAGTTCCAGCCCTAACAGGACCCCGGTAGCCGCTACCAGTTGCCGCAGCCCCGCAGTATCCAGCTGCCAGAGCTGGAAGCCAATATACACGTTGGCCAGCACCAGGATGGCCGAGAGTGTACGATGCGCCTCAAAAACGCTACCCAGCGCCTCAATCCAGGTACTACGATGCCCGTAGCCAGCCGCCGATGCAATCCGGTCTATCTCCTCGCGCACCTGCGTACCTAGTATTATCTGTACGAAGGTGAGTAGCAGCGCACCCCACATCAGCCAGCGCAGGCCAGTGGCAGTGGCCAGCGCTTCGTCTTCCTCGCCCCCTAGGGTTTCCAGCTCCAGTTGGCGGTCAAGCTCGGCTTCGGCCCCGCCCCAGCGGGCCCGGTGTGCCGCATACAGCAGCATAGCCACAATCAACAGCGCCAGCCCCATATGAATTGTCACCATCACGGGCAGCAGGTTGGTCGACACTACCAGCGACCCCAGCCAACCCTGAAAGCCGGTAAGCACCCACGCTCCTACTGCCAGCCCCACCACCGGCCGGTCACGGCGCCAGTATGGCAGCGCTACTACGGCAGTTACAAACACAAAAATGCCAATGAGTGCCCCCAGCAGACGGTTCAAGTATTCAATCCACGTTTTAACAGCATTAAAATCCGTTTCTATATACTGAGTTGGATGGGCAAATATTTCTCCTGCTACCTGCCCAAATCCCATACTCGCCAGTGTGCGCGCCAGTTTCTGGTTTTTAGCTACCCGCTGGGCAGTATACACCTGCTTATAACCAGGGGGTAGCTGGCTGGCCTCCGTAGGTGGCACCCACTGCCCAAAGCACTTGGGCCAATCAGGGCAACCCATACCCGAGCCGGTTGCCCGCACTACGCCCCCTACCAGAATCAGCAGGTAGATACTTATCACCGTCAGGACGCTCCAAAAACGGAAGCGCCGCACAAACTTCAATTCCTTCATAGTATGAGGTGCTACGATTGCCAGGCAGTTCCAAGTACATAAATTGCTTGCAGCCAGCTACAAAATCTGTGAAATCCGCTAAAACCCACGCTAATCCGTGGTCAAAAAGAAACGGGCCGCCGGGATGCGGCGGCCCGTTCAGGCAAAGTCATGCTTGCAGGCTATTCGGCCAACTCGCGCTCGTAAGGCAGGTTTGACGAAGGCGTTTGCGAGTAGGGCACGTTCTGCGGAATGAAGTCCGCTTCTGCCCCCGGCTTGCTATAGTCATAGGGCCAGCGGTAAACAGCCGGAATCTCACCGGGCCAGTTGCCGTGACCAGGCTCGATGGGCGTCGTCCATTCCAGCGTCGTCGAGTTCCACGGGTTTTCAGTAGCCCGACGGCCACGGAAGATACTGTAGAAGAAGTTGAAGATGAAGATAAACTGGGCGAAGAAAGCCAGAATGGCCGCCGCCGAGATAAACTTATTCAGGTCGGCAAACTGCGAGAAGGCATCAAAGCCGGTCCACGCGTAGTAGCGGCGGGGGAAGCCGGCAATACCCACGTAGTGCATTGGCATAAACACCAGATATACGCCCAGAAAGGTCAGCCAAAAGTGGATATACCCTAGCTTTTCATCCATCATGCGGCCAAACATCTTCGGGAACCAGTGATAAACCCCGGCAAAAAGACCAAAGAAAGCTGACGAACCCATTACCAGGTGGAAGTGAGCTACCACAAAGTAGGTGTTGTGCATCTGGATATCGAGCGTAGCGTTACCAAGGATAATACCCGTGAGACCACCCGAGATAAACAGCGATACAAACCCAATGGCAAACAGCATTGCGGCCGTGAAGCGAATATTGCCGCGCCACAGCGTAGCTAGCCAGTTAAATACCTTTACCCCCGATGGCACCGCGATAATCAATGTCAGGAACATGAAGACCGAACCCAGGAAGGGATTCATACCCGTCACAAACATGTGGTGAGCCCACACTACGAACGACAGCAGCGAGATACCAATCAGCGAGCCAATCATGGCGCGGTAGCCAAAAATCGGCTTGCGAGCGTTAGTAGCCAGAATCTCTGACACCATGCCCATCGCGGGCATAATTACGATATACACTTCGGGGTGACCTAAGAACCAGAACAGGTGCTGGAACAATACCGGCGAACCACCCTGGTTGTGCAATGCCTGACCAGCGATGTAGATATCAGACAGGAAGAAGGAAGTACCAAACGAGCGGTCAAATACCAGCAGCAGGGCCGCCGAAAACAAAACCGGGAACGAGAGGATACCGAGAATAGCCGTCAGGAAGAAGGCCCAGATAGTAAGTGGCAGCTTGCTCATGCTCATGCCACGGGTACGCAGGTTGATAACCGTCGTCACGTAGTTGACACCACCCAGCAGCTGCGAAACGATAAAGAATACCATGCTCACGAGCCACATCGTCATGCCCGTGCCCGAGCCGGAAATAGCCTGCGGTAAGGCGCTCAGGGGCGGGTAGATTGTCCAGCCAGCCGAAGCAGGACCAGTTTCCAGAAACAGCGAGCAGAACATGATAAGGCTCGACAGGAAGAAAAACCAGTACGAGAGCATGTTCATGAAGCCCGAAGCCATATCACGGGCGCCTACTTGCAACGGAATCAGGAAGTTAGAGAACGTGCCCGATAGACCGGCCGTCAGCACGAAGAATACCATAATGGTACCGTGCATCGTTACCAGCGCCAGGTAGAACTCGGGGTCCAGCTTGCCGCCCGAAATCCACTTGCCGAGTAATGGCTGAAGCCAGTCGAGCGTAGCCTCGGGCCAGCCCAGCTGCAGGCGGAACAAGCTCGAAAGCACCCCGCCAATAATAGCCCACATCATGCCAGTAATCAGGAACTGGCGGGCAATCATTTTATGGTCCTGGCTGAAAACGTATTTCCATAGCCAGTGCTGGTCGTGGTGCTCGTGGTCGTGCAGATGGTCGTCGTGCTCAGTGTGAGGCACTGGCGCAGTACCTATTCCACCCTGCGACTGCGAGGAAACCGGAAGATTAGTAGCCATAAATCAGAATAAAACTGCTAAAAAGTAAGTCTTTAGAGCGACGCCTGAGCCGCCAATGGAGCAGGCGATTCGCCGGTTTCTTCGATTGCGCTAGCCTTAGCACCCTGGCTGCCGCCTTTACCCAAGCCGGTCTGCTGGCTCATCTGCTTGTAGGAAGCCATCAGGTCCGCGTTCTTCGAAATCGGGCTTTGGGCTGCAAACCAGGCTACGTAATCATCGGGCTCGTCTACTACGATGTTGAGCTTCATAGCGAAGTGGCCTTTCCCGCAAATCTGGTTGCAAGCCAACTCATAGTTAAACTTTGGATTGCCCAGTTTGGCCCGCATCTCGTCGGTAGTAGTGGTAGGCGTAAACCAGAAGCGGGTAGGCATGCCGGGCACCGCATACATCTGCACGCGGAACTGCGGCATATACACGGCGTGTAGTACATCGCGCGAGCGAATCTTGATGAGCACCGGATGTCCCTTAGGCACGTGAATTTCCGAGGCGACAAAGTCATCAGCGGCGGCCTTGTCACTCAGGTCAAACCCGAAATCGTTAGCCGCATCAATCAGACGATAATTTACTACGCCCAGCTTCATATCGCGCCCGGGGTAGCGTACCAGCCAGTTAAACTGCTTGCCCATTAGTTCCAGCACGATGGCATCTTTAGGAGCGGGGCCCGTGATGCGGGTCCAGGCTTTCCAGCCAGCGAAAATCAGCGAAGCCATCACAATGGCCGGAATAATCGTCCAGATAACTTCAATCTTGTTGTTGTGCGAGAAGAAGTAGGCGCGGCGGCCGTCCTGATGCTGATACTTATAAGCGTAGATGAAGAGCAGACCCTGCGTAATAACAAAGGCAATGCCGATGACTATCATCGTCGTCCAAAACATGCGTTCCATTGCATGGCCGTGAACGGAAGCAATAGGCGGGTTCATTTTACCGAAGTTTTCGGCGAACGACCAGAAGAAAGCAGCCCCTCCTACTACCATGAATACTAACATCAGCAAGGCATTGACGCGGTTGCTGGTGCCAATCTGGCGCACATAAGAGCCGGAGAAGATAGCAGTTAGTATTTGAATGCGAAACAGCAAGCCGAACACGACCAGCAGCAGCCCCAAGACTAGCAGAATAGTTAAAGTACTCATTGGATAGAAGGGAGAAACCAGAACCCGTGCCTAGTCACTGACTAGTAACTAAGCACCGGGCGGTAAGTTCTAAAAGTCTAGGCTCTTGAATTAGGTGGTGTGGTGAACGCTTTCCTCCACGAAGGGGTGGTTTACCGGAATAAGCGAAGCTTCGGCCAGACGGCGGGTAAGCAGAATCAGGAAGGCCCCGAGCAAAATCATGGCGATACCAATCTCAATGAGGAACCCATTATCGCCTTTTAAAGTGCCGGGCATTATCATCAAATAGAAGTCTGACCAGTGACCAACCAGAATGGCAATACAAACGATTTTCATGATTATCATCTGGCGCTTGGCATCCCGGGTCATCAATACCAGGAAAGGGAAGGCAAAATTGATTACCAGATTAAAGTAGAAAATCCAGGTATAGCTGCCATTAAATCCGCCTAGTCGCTGATTATAGTATACTGCTTCTTCAGGAAGGTTGGCATACCAGATAAGCATAAACTGCGCAAACCATACGTAAGTCCAGAAAATGCTGAAGCCGAACATCAGCTTGCCCAAGTCATGGAAGTGGTTGGCATTCATGAAGCGCAGGTAGCCTGCCTGCTTCAGGAAGATGGCAATCAGGGTAGTAGCCGCAATGCCCGATACCCACCAGGAGGCGAATACATACCAGCCAAACATAGTGCTAAACCAATGCACATCAACCGACATAACCCAGTCCCAGGCTGCCATGGAGGAAGTAACAGCATACAGCACTAAAAACAAGGCGGCGGCATTTATGCTGGTATGGAAATAGCGGGTTCCCCCGTTAAGGTCTTCCTGAAGGGAGAGCTGACGCAAACGCCAGGTAAAGTAAATCCATATTCCTAAGTATATTATCATTCTAATCAGATAGAATGAGAAGGTCAGGAAGCCGGATTTGCCTGCTATAATCTTATCGTAAGTAGCGGAGCCTTTTGTCATGACGCCATCCTGCGTCCAGTGGAAAATGTCATGACGCCCTACCACGAAGAGCAGTACCATGAGTATGCCACCCGGAATCAGCCAGGCACCCAGGGCTTCGTTAATCCGCTTTACTACTACCGACCAGCCTGCGTAGGCCACGTATTGGATAGCCATAAATACGGTACCAACGCCTGATACCCCAACCAGAAACAGGTTGCTATGCCACAGGCTTACTACAATGCGGCGGATTAGTACTGAATGCCCCTCTTCGGTAGCGGAAGCATCGTGGGCTGCATTCAGATGACCAGCCGCCTCGCCGGCAGCTTCGTGGTGCTCGCCCCAGTGCATGAGCGCGGCCACAATACCAATTAGCAATACCAGTATCCCGGCACCGATAATGGTCATGAACGTCCGTTGAGCCTTGGGGCTATGTGCTAGCTGCTCGACGGCGGCGGGTTCGTGATGATGAGTCAGAGTTGCCATAGGGTCAGTTAGTTCATCGAGCCATTACGGCCTTTAGTGCCCTGGCCGGGCGTTTCAGAGTGGCTATTGGCATTGGCCTTACCCTCGGGCTTTTGATTGGTAGGGTCAGTCATGGCCGAAGCTTCCCCCGTAGAGGCGCTCGTAACATCAGCGGGTGCCGCTACTTTGACCACTTTCGGCAAGTCGGCCGGGTCGTTATTGATTTGCAGTACGTGTACGTACATCGCGATTTTCCAACGCTCCTCCGGGTTTACCTGCGAGCCATGAGGCATCATTCGGTTGCGTCCCCATTCGATGACGTGGTAGATGTGCCCATCGTTCATCGTTTTGTAAGCGCCCGCCGAATAGTTGGGAACACCTTTAAACTTCATACCTACTGGTCCCTGGCCATCGCCTTTTTCACCGTGGCAGTGCTGGCAATAGCGCGTAAAGAGCGCCTGGCCTTCCAGAACGTTCTCCTTGGTATAAGCATAAGGATTATGGAGCGTACGCTCAGCAATTCCTACGCTGTCTTTTGGGATGTGGTCGAAGTAAGCAAGCTTACCACGAGGAACCGTACCAGCAGCAGGCGTGCGCTCGTTGATTCCAAACGAGTTAATCGTGTTGAATCTGATTTGGCGCAACGGCTCGTACGGAATTGACTCGTACATCTCCGGGGCGTATTCTACGCCGGGGCTGTTTGGGTCGGGCGTGCAGGAAGCTACGCCCAGGCTTAGTACCAGCGAGGCCGCGGACAGCCCGTATTTGAGGGAAGGCGACATCATTAGAATTTGGTCATTTCCTTTTGATTGACTTCGCTGGCACCGTTTTCGCGCAGCAGCTGGGTCAATTTCGGCATTTGCGAGCTGTTTTCATCCAGCTCGATGGCCACTACAAACTTGTCATCTGTTGAGCGTACATCCAGGACCGGCGTTTTAAAGCGCGGGTAAAGCCTTGAGATGGTGTAGAAGGTGATTACCATGCCATGACAGGTAAAAAACACCGTCAGCTCGAAAGCCACCGGAATAAAGGCAGGCAGCGAAATCGCAGGCTTACCCCCAATAATCATTGGCCAGTCGAAGCCCAGCGTATAAATCTGAAGCCATAGTGCGAACGCCAGGCCGCACATGCCATAGAAAAAAGCGGCAATGGGTAAGCGGGAGCGCTCGATACCTAGCGCATCATCGATTCCGTGAACCGGATAAGGCGAGAAGACATCGTAGATTTTTACACCTGCTCCGCGGAGATTATCAATCGCGTGGAGGAGTACATCTTCGTCGTCAAAAATACCCAGAGCGAAACGCTTGGTCGAACTGGTAGTGGCCGGGGCAAGGGCGGCCGGCGCGGCAGCGGTGACGGCAGGACTAGTCATTTTGCTTATCGTAGTTTACGGGTGCCGATGCCGGAACGCCGGGCGTAGAATAAGGAGCAGGCGAAGCGTGATGGCCGGCGGGTGAGCGGCTACCGTCGTTGGAGCCTCCGTAAGTAGGCCCGTCGTTTACCGTATACTTCAGGATGGTTTTCACTTCGGCCATGTTGATTACCGGGAAGAACTTGGCAAACAACAGGAACAAGGTAAAGAACAGGCCGATGGTACCAACGTAAATACCAACGTCGATACGGGTAGGCGAGAACATTGCCCAGGAGGAAGGCAGGTAATCGCGGTGCAGCGAAGACACAATAATTACAAAGCGCTCGAACCACATACCGATGTTCACAATGATTGACAGGATGAATGTCATTACAATGCTGTAACGAACCCGGCGAATCCACACAAACTGGGGCGAGAGCACGTTGCAGCTCATCATGCAGGCGTATGCCCACCAGTAGGGGCCGGTAGCCCGGTTGATAAAGCAATACTGCTCATACTCAACCTGCGAGTACCATGCGATGAAAAACTCGGTGATGTAGGCCACCCCAACGATTGAGCCCGTTACCATCATGATTTTATTCATGAGGGCGATGTGCTCCAGGGTGATGTAGTCTTCCAGCTTAAATACAACGCGGGTAATGAGCATCAGCGTCAGCACCATTGCGAAGCCGGAGAAGATGGCACCCGAAACGAAGTATGGCGGGAAGATGGTTGTGTGCCAGCCCGGTACCACGGAGGTAGCAAAGTCCATCGATACAATAGTGTGTACCGAAAGTACCAGCGGCGTCGATACACCAGCCAGAATCAACGATACCGTCTCGTAGCGCGACCAGTGCTTGGCTGAGCCGGTCCAGCCCATGCTCAGAATGGAATAGCTAAAGCGGGCAATCTTACCTTTTGCGCGGTCACGAATGGTGGCGAAATCAGGAACCAGACCCGTGTACCAGAATACCAGCGATACGGTAAAGTACGTGGAGATGGCGAACACGTCCCATAGCAGTGGTGAGTTAAAGTTCGCCCACAGCGAGCCCAGCGTATTTTGCAGCGGGAATACGTAAAATGCCAACCAAGGACGGCCCATGTGCAACACGGGGAACATAGCGGCGCAGATTACGGCAAAAATTGTCATGGCTTCAGCCGCCCGGTTGATGGACGAGCGCCACTTCTGACGGAACAGCAGCAGTACGGCCGAAATCAGCGTACCGGCGTGGCCGATACCTACCCACCACACGAAGTTGGTAATATCCCAAGCCCAGCCGATGGTTTTGTTGAGGCCCCACTCGCCGATACCGTACCAAAGCGTCCGGTACACCGAATAGAAGAAAACGCCCAGCAGAATCAAGGCCACACCCAGGGCCCCCATCCAGCGGATGTTCGGAGCTGCTTCTACCTGGTAGCAGATATCCTGAGTGACGTCGTGGTACGTTTTACCGCTCGTTACGAGTGGTTCGCGCACTGGTGATACGTACTGCATAGTGATGAATATTAATGTCCTAGTTCTTTCTTATCAAGCAATTAACAGCTTAGGCTTTTTCTTCCTGGGGGAAGAATTTGGCGGCACCGTTACGGATTTTGGTCAGGTAGGTCACGTTCGGCTGCACGTTGATGGAATCGAGCACGTGGAAAGCCCGCTCGCCATCTTCGCGGCGCAATAGCTGGCTGAGGCGGCTGTTGGGGTCGCGCATGTCGCCAAACAGGATAGCCTCGGTGGGGCACGACTGAGCGCAAGCGGTTATGATTTCACCATCTTTCGGGCGACGCTTCTGCTTTTTAGCCTCCAGCTTACCGAGTTGAATGCGCTGGATGCACATCGAGCACTTTTCCATTACCCCACGAGCACGAACCGTCACGTCGGGGTTCAGCACCATGCGGCCAAGGTCGGTGAACATATGGCCGTTTACGTCCTCAAACTTCTCATTGGAGTAGTACGAGAACCAGTTAAAGCGACGCACTTTATACGGGCAGTTGTTGGCGCAGTAGCGAGTACCTACGCAACGGTTGTAGGTCATCTGATTCAGACCTTCCGAGCTGTGCGTAGTTGCTAGTACCGGGCAGACGGTTTCGCACGGCGCGTGGTTGCAGTGCTGGCACATCATAGGCTGGAAAATCACCTGCGGATTATCCGAAGGGTCTTCCATAGCTGCGTAAGTCTTCAGCTTGCCGTTTTTCTCGAATTCATCCTCGTGGTGGTCCGAGCTGTAGTAGCGGTCGATGCGCATCCAGTGCATCTCGCGGCGGTTAAGAACCTGCTGCTTGCCCACTACGGCAATGTTGTTTTCGGTCTGGCACCCAATCACGCACGAGCCACAGCCAATGCAGGAGTTGAGGTCAACCGCCATACCCCAGTGGTGGTCGTTGTACTGGTAGTCCTGCCACAACGAAACCTTGTTGGGCTTTTCCAGGCCATCGGGCGTTGCAACCCGCTCGTACTCCGATACTTCCTTAGGATTCTCGCGGTATTTAGCCAGCGTATTCTCCTGTACTACCTCATGGCGGTCCATGATAGTATGGTGCGTCTGCGTTTGCGCAATGGGGTTGGTAGCGCCCGTTTTTTCCAGCGTAACCGTATTGTAATACTGAACGCCAGCAGGAGTAGCCTGCGCCAATACGAAAGCGTTAGCCCCGACGGCATCACCTACTTTACCAACTTTGGTACGACCGTAGCCGACCGCGATACTTACCGTTCCCTCGGCCTGGCCGGGCTGCACCAGCACTGGCAGCTCAATGCTTTTGCCGCCGGCCGACACTTTCAGCACGTCGTTTTGCTGCCACTTGTTTTCTTCGGCCATTTTACGCGGCACGGCCACGTAGTTGCCCCAGGTAGCTTTCGAGATGGGGTCAGGCAGCTCATGCAGGAAAGGGTTGTTGCCCTCTATCCCACCCTCGCCAATACCAACTTTCTCATAGAGTACAGCTTCGATACCCGACTTAGCCGCCCCACCCAGGCGGCTGGTTGCTTCCGCCAGGCTCAGGGGCTGGGTAGTAAAAGTAGGCGTAGGCAGGGCTGAGCCAGTAGCTACCCCATCGTGCACTACTTTGTCCCAAGCAGCCTGGAAGCCGTTGTTGGCGCCCAGCACCGTGCGCCAGCCATCCTTCAGGAAATCGTAATACGTTTCGTTGGAGCCAGCCCAGCGCAGGAAAGTTTCCTGAGCCTGACGGGTCTTAAACAAGGGCGTAATGGTTGGCTGAGCCAAACTTAGCTCGCCGCGCTTGGGCTCGTAGTCGTTCCACGACTCCAGCCAGTGGTGGTCGGGAGCCTGGTACTGGCAGAGCGAGCCGGTTTCGTCCAACCGGTCGTTGAGCGAGATGGTCAGCGCTGCCTTATTGCCTTTCAGTGCTTCTTCGATTTCGGCACCGCGCGGGTGGTTGAAAACGGGGTTGGCATGGTAGAAGATTACGGCGCCGACAGCGCCGCTTTTCAGCTCGCTGATAAACTGGCTCATGCGGCCGTCCTCACCCTGGCGCACAAACGAAGGCGTTGTGAGGCTCAGCGTAGTACCAACATTGCCTAGTGCCTGGTTGATAGCCGCCACTACTGTTTGCACAGCCGGGTCGTTGGAGCCCGACACAACCAGCGAGGCGCCACGGTTAGCCTGAAGCTCTTTGGCAGCCTGCGCTACCTGCTTTTGCGCAGCGGCCGAGAGGCCTGCTGAAGAACCACCGCCTGCTACAGCATTATATAGCGCCAATGCTATGGAACCAATTTCCGAAGGCTTAACCGCTACCCGTACGTCGGCATTAGAGCCAGTCAGCGAGAGCGCCGTTTCAAACTGGAAGTGGCGCGACATGGTGCGCTTGTCGGTGCTCACCTTCCGGTTCGTCACGTACTGCCGCGAGTACTCGACCGGTGAAATCCAGGTACCGAGGAAGTCCGCTCCGAGGCTTACAATAACGTTGGCCCGGCTGAAGTCATAGGAGGGCAGTACGCCACCATTGGCCTGCAACAAAGCAGAAGCCGAGTTCACGTCATACATAACGTGCTCGAAGCTGCGATAGCGACCCGCCAGCGCCGCAATGGCCCGCTTGGTGCTGGGGCTGATGATAGTGGGCGATACCAGCACAATTTTACCGCTGGCGCTGCCAAGGCCAGCCCGAACAGCCTGGTCGAGCTGCGCAAACTCTACCCTTTTGCCTTTAGCCATGAAGTGCTGCAGGCGGGCGCCATCATAGAGGTTGAGCACTGCCGCCTGCGCACGAGCCGAGAGGCCGCCGCGCGTTACGGGCGACTCGGGGTTGCCCTCCAGCTTAATGGGCCGGCCATCGCGGTTTTTAACCAGTACGGCGTTGTAGTCCGAGCCGGTAAAGTAGGTCGAGGCGTAGAAGTTGGAGATGCTCGGGTCAATCTCCTCAGGCTTATTCAGGTAAGGAATGGCCTTATGAACCGGTGCTTCGCACGCTGCCAGCGTAGCGGCCGCCACGCTAAAGCCCATGAGTTTCAGAAAGTCGCGGCGCGGCGCTACCGACGAATCATCGGGGCTACCTGCACGGCCTTCCTTCACCGGCAGAAAGTCGGGAAACTCGGCAAAGGCGTTTTTTACGAACTCCGGCGAGTTGTCGAGCTCTTCAATTCCCTTCCAGTATTTCATCTTATCAGGTATGAGACATTCGCAGTAAGCAAAGGCCGGGGCAGTAACAGCTGGTGTTAGCCGCACCCGGCACTCTACTCATGTCTTTATATAAAAGCTTAGCTAGGAAAAATTAGTAGTGGCACTTCGAGCACTCGGTACCACCGTTCGACGACACGGTGAAGGGGACGGCGTTGTTCGACTTGTCGTGCAGTTTCACGAGGTTGTCGTAGTAGCCATTGCCTTTCGTGTTGAGGGGCGTTTCGCGGTGGCAATTGATGCACCAGCCCATGGTCAGCGCCGAGTACTGGTATACCACGTCCATATTCTGGATAGGGCCGTGGCAGGTCTGGCACTGAATGCCGCCTACCTGCGTGTGCTGCGAGTGGTTAAAATACGCCAGGTCGGGCAGGTTGTGGATACGAACCCACTGAATCGGCTGCTTCCGCTCGATGGCGCGGTAGATTTTCTTGATTTCCGGCGACTCCGTCTTAATCTGCGAGTGGCAGTTCATGCAGATGTTAGCCGAAGGAATATTGGCCGATTTGCTTTTGTAGACCGACGTATGGCAGTAGGCGCAGTTAATCTGGTTTTCGCCGGCGTGGATTTTGTGCGAGAAGGCAATCGGCTGGGTGGGCTGATAGCCCTGCGTCAGGCCCACGGCCATGACACTCTGTACGCCTTCATAAAGCAGTACGAGCGCAAATACCGTCCCCACTATGCCGCGCAGCACCGTAGAGTGATACAGCTTGGTCCAGTCGAAGCGCTGGTTTAGCACCTCCACATCGCGGCCATCCAGGTCTTTGCGACCTTGCAGGACGTCCTTCATCAGGTTGGCGATGATGGCGAGGGTTACCACCAGCACAATGAGTACTACCACGAGCACGATGAGCAGCACATCGGTGTATTTGCTGGCGCCAGCAGCATCCTGACCGTCAGCAGCACCGGCATTTTCAGCAGTGGTACCACCAGTAGCAGCAGTTGGACTGGCAGCCGTTTCCTGCGAGGTTACCCAGGCTACAATACTCGTAATCTCCTTATCCGAGAACTGGGGGAAGGCGGGCATCTGCTGCTTGCCGTTGTCGTTGTACAGCTTCACCGCGTACTCGTCGCCGCTGGCGATGACCTTGCTGGAATTATGTACCCACGGAATAATCCAGGAGATGGAGCGACGCTTGGTAATGCCGCCCAGCGCCGGACCAACTACCTTGTCTTTAACTGCGTGGCACTGAGCACAGTTATTTTTAAACAAGGCATCGCCGGCCGCAATGGCCGCGGCATCGCCGCCACCGGCACCGGGCGCACCGGCGGGGGCAGCAGCGGCAGCCGGCGTGGCAGCGGCTGCTCCGCCGGGGGCCACGCCGTTTTTAGTGACAGAGGCGGTATTTTGAGCCAGGGCCGGGGCCGCTACGGCTAGCAATAGTGCGAGCACCCACGAACTGGTGCGTGATAGAAAGCTATTCATCATCCAAACGAACCGGTAAAACGGATTGCGGGCGTACCCTTTCCGGGGTGCAAATGTAGGCTACGAATTGTGGGCTGCAAAGATGGCAAAGCCATTTTCAGAATGCCTAAGCTTATTTAGAATCAAACTAACTTCTCTTTTTGCTTTGCTTTCCAGCTTCCCCTAATTACTAATGTATTGGTTGCTTGAATAACCTGACCCGGATAGCTTGGGTTTTTATCCAGCTTAAAAGTGCCGAAAACTTTATACGGCAACGCCAACCGAAAGCAGCTGCTGGCAGGCGCCCTTTGTGCAGGGCCAGAGAATAGTTGCGGGCTTATGTTGGTAATACCCCGAAAAATCAGTACCTTTGCCCCCCAATTCATTTTTTCACTTTACAAAATCAACCCCGTCAATGGACGTAAGAAATTACGAGACGGTCTTCATCCTCACCCCCGTGCTAAACGAGGGCCAGGTGCAAGAGACGGTCGAGAAGTTCTCGCAGGTGCTTAAGGAAAATAGCGCCGACCTCATTTCAACTGAAGCCTGGGGCTTGCGCAAGCTGGCTTACCCGATTCAGAAGAAATCCACTGGTTACTACTTCACGCTGACTTACAATCACAGCGGCGAAGGAAATATTGTGGACGTACTGGAGCTGGCATTCCGCCGCGACGAGCGGGTAATCCGCTTCCTCACGACGGTGCTCGACAAGCACTCCGTAACGTACAACGAACGCCGCCGCAACGGCGAGATGAACCAGCACAAGGCTCCGCAAGCAGCCGAAGCCGTAGCGCAGTAACCTTTTACTAACCTATACGATGGCTACGCAAAATAACCGCAACAACAACCGTGACAACGGCAACAAGCCCGTTGATACGCGCAACAAGTACTGCCGCTTCAAGAAAAACGGCATTAAGTACGTTGACTACAAAGACCCGAACTTTCTGCTCAAGTTTGTGAACGAGCAGGGCCGCTTGCTGCCCCGCCGCATCACGGGCACCAGCCTGAAATTCCAGCGCAAAGTGGCGCAGGCCGTGGCAAAAGCCCGTCACCTGGCCCTGATGCCCTACGTAACTGACGCCCTCAAATAGACCTGAAGATATGGAAATCATTCTGAAAGACGACGTTAAGGGCCTGGGCTACAAGAACGACCTCGTAACGGTAAAGTCGGGCTACGGCCGTAACTACCTGCTGCCGCAGGGCCTGGCTATTCTGGCCGACAAATCGGCCAAGAAAATTGTCGCTGAGAACGTACGCCAGGCCGCTCACAAAGCGGAGAAAGTGAAAGCTGACGCGCAGGCGATAGCCGACCAGGTAGGCAGCCAGGTATTTGACCTGCCTGCTAAAGTAGGTGAAACCGGCAAAATCTTTGGCCGCGTAACCACGCTGCAACTGGCCGAAGCGCTGAAGAACAAAGGCATCGATGTAGACCGCAAGCGCCTGAGCTTTGACCAGGAGCCGGCTACTGCTGGCGACTACACCGCTACCCTGAACCTGCACAAGGAAGTGAAGCACACGGTTAACTTCCGCGTGGTTGCTGCCTAAGCACTTGGTATCAGTATGTTGTAAAGACGCCCTGCCGTAAGGTGGGGCGTCTTTTTTTGGGCCTACCTTTGCAATTCATGTTTCGGACTGAACTAACTATTGCGCCGCAGGAGCGGCAACTAGCGCGCACGGCGCGGGTGCTCACGGTAGGCTCGTGCTTTGCCGACAGTATTGGTGAGCGACTACGGCTAAATAAGGTTACGACGCTGGTCAATCCTTTTGGGACGGTATTTCAACCGCTGGCGCTGGCGCAGCTATTGCGAGCTGCGGCCGGCGAGGCGCAGGATTGGCAACAGCACGTAGTGGAAGCGCGGGGCCGCTGGCAGAGCTACGATTTTCACAGCACTATCGGGGCAGAGTCGCCGGTTGAGCTGTTGCAAACCATCCAGGAAACCGTGCGCCGGGTGGGTGACTTTGTGCAGACCGCCGACACGGTGCTACTTACGCTGGGCACCGCCTGGGCCTACCGCCTGCGCGAAACCGGTGAGTTGGTAAGCAACCTGCACAAGCTCCCAGCCGCGCTGTTTGAAAAGGAGTTGCTGACCGCCGACGAGATTGTAAATGGGCTGGCCGAAGTGCACGCGCTGCTGCGGCGAATCAACCCAGCTATTCGCATTGTTCTGACCGTGAGCCCGGTCAGGCATATCAAAGACACGTTGCCGCTGAATGCCGTGAGCAAGTCGGTGCTACGGGTGGCTTGTCATTATCTAAGTGAGCTGCTGCCGGGCGTAAGCTATTTTCCGGCGTATGAGCTGCTGAACGATGAGCTGCGGGACTATCGCTTCTATGGAACTGACATGCTGCACCCCTCGGAAGTAGCGGAAGACTACATCTGGGACAAATTTGCGCGGGCTTATTTCGATGCTGACTTCGGGCGCTTCCGTAAAGAATGGGCGGCCGTGCGGCAATCGCTGGGCCATCGGCCCCTGCACCTCGGTGCGCCCGAGCACCGTACCTTCCTCGACCAGACCCGCGAGCGGCTGGAGCGGCTTAGCGGCCAGGGCGTGGATGTGCGCCAGGAGCTGCGCGACGTGCAGCGTCAGCTCGCGGCCCTGCCTCCCCCCAAGCCGGTGCGCGTACCGGAAGTGGAGACCGATGACGAAGAGCGCATTGATATTGGTGATGACACAGTGGCTACGGCCCGGCTGCACCGCCCCGAAGAGGCTGCTTCCCTGCGGCCCGAGCGCCAGCGCCAGGACGGCCGACGCGACAACCGACGCAACGACCGCAACAGCCAGGACCGCCGCGATAGCCGGCACCAGCCCGCTAGTATTCAACCTGCTGAGCCAGCGCAGCTTTTACCCGACTTGTTACCGGAGGAGAGCGCGGCGATAGAAATGCCGGTAGCTGAAACGCAGGCAAGCGCAGTGCCCACGGAAGAGAACGAAACTACTTATCCGGCTAAGAAGAAAAAGCGCCGCTCGCGGGGTGGGGCCAAGCGCACCGCCCGCAAGCATGCGGCACGGCTGGCGGAGGAGCAAGGTACTGGCCTGGCCGAAACCGAGCTACTGGAGGAGCTGGCGCAGGAAGCTACGGGCGTAGCGCTGGAAACTGATAACATAGAAATTTCTGGATATTTAGGAAGCGAGTCAATCCCTGCAAGCTTAGGTGAGCCGCAGCCGGATGAGCCGCGGACTGCAGTAGCCACGGCAGAACCATCGGCTCGCAAGCGCGGGGCGGGACCGACTCCTAAAAAGTCGAAAGTCATCACAAAATCGGGCATAGTAAAGCGCGGCCGGCGTGAGGGCTTGTACCGGGTAGCCGAGCCAAGCGCGACCCTACCCGCCGCCGGTGAGCCCACTTTTACGGAAGCGCTGCCGGCAACGGCTCCAATTATCTCGCCGCCTATTATTCCGGTGGCCCTGCTGGAGCGACCAGCCATTGCTGACGCAATGGAGACGCCCCCTGCCGAGTTCCCAGCCCCCGCTGTGGCGTCTGAGCCGGTAGCGGCGGCCGCGCCGCTGCGACCCCGGCGGGGCCGGCCAAAGGCAGCCGCTCCGCAACCCCCAGCCGTCGACGAAACGCCGACGCCAGTACCAGTAGTATCGCCGGAAATACCGGCCAGGAAGGCGGCCAGCCGCCCTGGCAAGCCTGCCCGCACAGCGAAGCCGGCGGCAGCAAAGAAGCCGGCCACCACTAAAAAGGCAGTGCCTAAGAAAGCAGCAGCCCGCACGGCCACCCCGCCCCGGAGGCGTGCCACCCGCACTACACCGCCACCCGATGAGGCTGCAAGCTAACATTTCAAAACCCAGCCCGGCCGGCTGGGTTTTGTTTTACCCAGCCCTCTTCGCGAATGTCTGCCACCTCCCCTACCCGCCCCGCCAACCGCCTGGCCCACGAAACCAGCCCCTACCTGCTGCAACACGCCTACAACCCGGTTGACTGGTACCCGTGGGGACTAGCGGCGCTGGCGCGGGCCCAGGCCGAGCAGAAGCCGATTATTGTGAGTATTGGGTACGCGGCCTGCCACTGGTGCCACGTAATGGAGCGTGAATCATTTGAAAACGAGCAGATAGCGCGGGTAATGAATGCGCATTTTGTGTGCATCAAGGTTGACAGAGAGGAGCGCCCCGATGTAGACCAGGTGTATATGGAAGCCGTGCAGGCAATGGGCATTCAGGGGGGCTGGCCCCTCAATGTTATTCTCACGCCCGAAGCCAAGCCATTTTACGGCGGCACGTATTTTGCGCCGGGCAGCTGGGCCAAGCTGCTTGAAAACATTGCCCAAGCCTACGCCGGAGCACACCGCGCCGAGCTGGATAGCTCGGCCGAGCGCTTTGCGCAAGTGCTGCAAACCAGCGAGCTGGAAAAATACGCTATTGGCGATGCCCCCGCCCGGGCGGTAAGCGAGGAGGAGTTTAAGCTGCTGGTTTACAACCTGGGCCTGCGCTTCGACAGCGAGCGTGGTGGTACTAACCGCGCTCCGAAGTTTCCGATGCCTGGCATCTGGCGGTTCCTGTTGCGTACGCACCATCTATCGGGAAGCCCGAATATTCTGACGCAAGTCAACCTTACGCTACGCGAAATGGCTTGGGGCGGGCTGTATGACCAAGTGGGCGGGGGCTTTGCCCGCTACTCGGTCGATGCCCAATGGCTGGTGCCGCACTTCGAGAAAATGCTCTATGATAACGGGCAGCTGCTCAGTTTATACAGCGAAGCTTTCCAGGTGACGCGCGACCCGCTGTACCGCGAGGTGGTGTTTCAGACGGTGAATTGGGTGCGGCGCGAGCTGACCAACCCCGAGGGCGGCTTTTATTCGTCGCTCGACGCCGACAGTGAGGGAGAGGAAGGGAAATTCTACGTCTGGACCCGCGAGGAGCTGCAAAAGCTGCTGGGCGACGAGGAGCCGCTGGCCGCCGCTTACTACCACTGCACGGGTATCGGCAACTGGGAGCACGGCCGCAATATTCTGCACCGGCGGCAAGACGATGCCGACTTTGCGCAACAGCACAACCTGGAGCCGCACGTGCTGGCCAAGCTCATCCATGGCTGGCAGAAGACGCTGTTGGCAGCGCGGGCCAAGCGCGTGCGCCCCGGCCTCGACGACAAAGTACTCACCGGCTGGAACGCCTTGATGCTGAGTGGCCTCGTGGCTGCTTACCGGGCTTTTGGCGAAGCAGAGTTTCTGGCGCTGGCGTTGCGCAATGCCGAATTTTTGCAAGCCAACCTGCGCCAGGGGCCGCGCCTGTACCGCACTTGGAAGAACGGCCGCGCCACCATCAACGGCTTTCTGGAAGACTATGCGCTGGTGATAGAAGCCTACGTGAGCCTCTACGAAGCTACGTTTGCCGAAAGCTGGCTGCACGAGGCTGCAACACTCACGCAGTACGTGCTCGACAATTTTTTTGACCCCGCCGAGCAGCAGTTCTATTACACAGATGCCAGCGCGGAACCGCTCATCGCCCGCAAAAAAGAGCTGTTCGACAACGTTATTCCCGGCTCCAACTCGGTGATGGCGCACAACCTGCTGCGTCTGGGCCGCCACCTCGAAAACGCTGACTACCAGGCCCTGGCCGCGGCTATGCTAAGCCAGGTACAAGCCCTGGCCGCCAAAGAGCCGCAGCACTTGGCCAATTGGGCCAGCCTCTACGCCGCGCTGCTGCGCCCTGGCGCCGAAGTAGCCCTTACCGGGCCACAGGCT
The DNA here is from genome assembly GCF_008728635.1 of Hymenobacter baengnokdamensis. Classification (NCBI taxonomy): domain Bacteria; kingdom Pseudomonadati; phylum Bacteroidota; class Cytophagia; order Cytophagales; family Hymenobacteraceae; genus Hymenobacter; species Hymenobacter baengnokdamensis. Next base: position 111,956 of record NZ_CP044285.1, read on the forward strand.
GAGGCCTGGCGCGCCGAGCTAAGCCGGCACTTTCTGCCGCATGATATCCTTGCTGGCAGCCTGACTACCAGCGAGCTACCACTTCTGGCCGGGCGCTCGGCTGTTGACAAAACCATTGCTTATGTGTGCCGTGACCGCACCTGCCAGCTGCCGGTGTATTCCGTGGCTGAAACACTGGCGCAACTCGCATTGCGCCCGCAATAGCCGACCAGGCCGGCATCAACCTGCCCCCTGCCGGGGCTATCTTTACTATTCGCCTGCTGCTAGCTGTTATCCGTGTCGCTTACGTTCGAATTTGCTTCGCCTACCCCCGCGCCCACCGTCCTGCCCGACCGCGTGACGCTGTTCGTAGACGTGATTTTGCCCCTGCCCCTGCCCAAGCTCTACACCTACCGGGTGCCTTACGAGCTGAACGACAATGTAGTAATCGGGGGCCGGGTTATTGTGCAGTTTGGGGCCAAGCGCACGCTAAGCTGCATTGTGGCCGCCGTGCACGAAACGCCGCCCAAGGAATACCAGGCCAAGTACATTCTGGAATTTATCGACGACGCGCCCGTCGTAACCCAGCCGCAGCTCAAGCTTTTTCGCTGGATTGCCGACTACTACCTGTGTACGCTGGGTGAGGTAATAAACGCCGCGCTGCCGGCCGCACTCAAGCTCAGCTCCGAGTCGCGCATTCAGCTGCACCCGGCGTACGTGGCCGATGGCAGCCCCTACCCGCTCGACGATAAGGAGCAGCGCATCGTGGACAACCTGCGCACCGAAGACGGCAAGGCCCTCACGTTTACTGAAGTGGGCGAGGTGCTGGGCATCGCGTCGTTTCATAAGGTTATCAAGTCGCTGATTCAGAAAGACGTTATCTTTCTATTTGAGCAGCTTGCTGATAAATATTCGCCCAAAGTGGTGAAGAAAGTCCGCCTGGCTCATCACTTCGTCAGTACGGCCGCCGTGGAGCGGCTATTTGAAGACCTGGCCACCAAGCCCAAGCAGGTAGATGTGCTGCTCAAATACCTGCAGCGCGTGCCAGTGCACCACAACGAGCACCTCAATTATCAGGGCCTGGAGAAGGCGGCGCTGACCAGCTCGCCCCACCTCTCGCCTTCGGCAGTGAATACCTTGATAAAGAACGGAATACTAGAGCAGTTTGACCAGATTGTGTCGCGGTTTCCGCTCGATGAGAACCCGCTGGCCCAAATGCCTTTTCAGCTTAGCGAGGCGCAGACCGTGGCCCACGACGAGGTGATGAATCTGTTTGGGCAGAAAGACATCGTACTGTTGCACGGCGTAACGGGCTCGGGCAAAACGGAGATTTACATCGACCTCATTCGCAAGGCGCTCGATGGGGGCGGCCAGGTGCTGTACCTGCTGCCCGAAATCGCGCTCACGGCCCAGATTGTAACCCGGCTGATGCGCGTGTTCGGCACGCGGCTGGGCGTGTACCACTCCAAATTTTCGGACAACGAGCGGGTCGAGGTATGGAATGGGGTGCTATCAGGACGCTTTCAGGTAGTGGTAGGCGTGCGCTCAGCGGTGTTTCTGCCCTTCGATAACCTGGCGCTCGTTATCGTCGACGAGGAGCACGAGTCGAGCTACAAGCAGTACGACCCCGCCCCGCGCTACAATGCCCGCGAGGTGGCCCTGATGATGGGCAACTTTCAGGGCGCCAAGGTGCTGCTGGGCTCGGCCACGCCGGCCGTCGAAACCTACTACCAGGCCCGCCAGGGCCGCTACGGGCTCGTGACGCTGAGCAAGCGCTTCGGCGAAGCCGGCATGCCGGAGATTGAGCTGATTGACACCCGCAAGCTGCGCGAGGCCAAGAAGATGCACAACCACTTCTCGGCCGACTTGCTGAACGCGATGGAAAGCAAGATTGCGCAGCATGAACAGGTTATTCTGTTCCAGAACCGACGGGGCTACGCACCGGTGGTAGCCTGCCAGGATTGCGGCTACATTCCGAAGTGCCAGAGCTGCGCCGTGAGCCTGAGCTACCACAAGCACGCCCACGAGCTGCGCTGCCACTACTGCGGCTACCACGAAGGCATGCCTACTCAGTGCCCGGCCTGCGGCTCAAGGACGCTGCGCACCCAGGGCTTTGGCACCGAGAAGCTGGAAGACGACCTCAAAATAATGCTGCCTCAGGCCAACGTGCAACGCATGGACCTGGACACGACCCGCGCCAAAAATGCCTATCAGCAGATTATCGGCGACTTCGAGCAGCAGAAAACCAACGTGCTCGTGGGTACCCAGATGGTAACCAAGGGCCTCGACTTTGAGAACGTGAGCCTGGTAGGCATCGTCAATGCCGACAGCATCATTCATTATCCCGACTACCGGGCCCACGAGCGCGCCTACCAGATGTTTGTGCAGGTGAGCGGGCGGGCGGGCCGCAAAGGCAAGAAAGGCAAGGTGTTAATCCAGACGGCTGACCCCACCCAGGTAATTTTCGACAAGGTCATCCGCAACGACTACATAGAGTTTTATGAATATGAGATTCAGCAGCGGCGCGAGCACGAATACCCGCCGTTTGCCCGCATGATAAAGCTGACGGTGAAGCATATGGACCAGGAGCTGGCCCAGAAAGCCGCCATTTTGCTCACGCAGGAGCTGGCCGACCGCCTGGGGCGCGGCCCGGTGCTGGGGCCGGAGGCACCGTATATATTCAGAATTCGCAATTTCTTTCTGCAGGAAATCGTCATCAAGCTCAGCCGGGAGCACACCGTGCTGAAGGCGGCCAAGCTGGCTATTTGTGCCGCCATGGACGTGGTGCGCGACCAGAAGGAATTCCGGCAGGCCCGCCTCGTGGCCGACGTGGACCCCATGTGAGTGGGTAGGGAAGTGATGTTAGGTGGGAGGGGCAGCAGGTCAATTTCTAAAGCAAAAAGTCCCGGCTGCACAGTGCGGCCGGGACTTTTTACTTGGTAGCTGAAACTAGGTCTACAACTCGTCGAGCAGCCAGAGCACGATAAATATCAGGCCGATAATGGCAATGATAGCGCCGATAAGGCCGAAAATGCCGGAGATTCCGCTAAACAACGAAATTATTAAACCAATCAGAATCAGGATAATGCCCGTGCGCAGGTTGCCGCTAATGCCCCCTTTGGTGGTCGAAGCCGTGTTATCGCCCTGGCGAGCCGTGATTTTCTGCGTTTGCTTATCCAGCTTACGCATGACCTTATTCAGGGCCAGGCGCTGCACCAGGTTGAGCTTGGGAGCAGCCTTGGTGGCAGCCGGGGCCGGGGCTACTTCCGCCGCTTCAGAAACGCGTGCTTTCGCCTTGGCCACCGGGGCAGAGGCTACTGCTGCGGGAGCAGGGTTTACTGCCGCAACATCCTCTTGAGCGGGGGCCGCAATGGGAGCGGCAGCTTCGGCCATCGGCGCCGCTGCGGGCGTTTCGATGGGCGAGGAAACCGCTACGCGCGCCTTAGACGCAGCCGTAGTGGTGCCCAGGTAGGAAGGAGCATGCGACTGGAAGGAGTATTCAGCGCGGCTGCAAGAGCCCAAAGTCAGGGCGCTGGCCAGGACCACAGCTAGGCGGCCCAGGGTAGAAGTCAGGTTTTGCATAAGGTGAAAAGCAAAAATTGATGAAAGAATTGTGTCGGCAGTACGTTATAAAAAAGGTTTTGGCTGAATGCTGAGCTTGCTTTTTTTTGAGATGAATCGCCGGCAAGTACGCGTAGCTTCGCTCCCGCTACTGAACGACCGGCCTTTCTTGGTTGTTGTACCGGGCAGTATGCTGCTGCCCCTGGACTGAATTTGTTGCTTATGAAGAATGCCGTTGTGCTATGGGTGGGACTGGGAGCCCTGGCCGGAGCCGCTGCCTGCACGCAGCTGCCAATGGAGTCGAATGTGGCCAGCCGGGCCAGTTTGCAGGCGACCACTATCACGGCCCGCCCGCCCGATTCGGCAGGCTATGAAGACCGGCCGCCCCGCGACCCTAACGGCATTGGTCGCTACTACCAGGGCCGTCAGATTGCCCATGTAATGGGCCACGAAGGTGCCGGCTGGCTGGAGCGCGACGACCGCAGCCAGGAAGAAGGCACCGAAACGCTGCTTCACGAGCTGCACCTGAAGCCTACAGACGTGGTAGCCGATATTGGCGCGGGCACGGGCTTTTTCTCGTTTCGGCTGGCCCCGCTGGTGCCGCGCGGCAAGGTGCTGGCGGTTGATATTCAGCCCGAAATGATAGCTGAGCTAACGCAGCGCCAGCTCAAAAACGGCTTGCGAAATGTGGAGCCCATACTTGGCACCACTACCGACCCGCACCTGCCGGCCGGCAAGGTTGATGTGGTACTCATTGTGGATGCTTACCACGAGTTTGACCGGCCCCGCGAGATGGGCGCGGCCATTCGGGGAGCCCTGCGGCCGGGTACCGGCCGGCTCGCGCTCGTGGAGTACCGGGCCGAAGACCCCGCGGTGCCCATCAAGCCCATTCATAAGATGACCGTGGCCCAGGCCCGCAAGGAGATGGAAGCCATCGGGCTGGAATTTGTGGAAGTGCGCGAAACGCTGCCGCAGCAGCACTTGCTGCTGTTTCGGCGGCCAGCTAAATAGAGTAGCCAGAAAGCAGCCGGCAATCAAAAAAGCACGACAGGCTTCGGCAAGGCTGGCATATCGTGCTTTTTTGATTACTGAATACAGCTTACCGCTTCATCAGGCGCTCGATATCGGCGATTTCGAGCGGAATGGCAGCCATCAGGTCCTCATTGCCCTGAGTGGTGAGGAGAATGTCATTTTCCAGACGAATACCCAGCTTTTCTTCGCGGATATAGATACCTGGCTCGCAGGTGTATACCATACCCGCTTCAAACTTGCGGTACTTGTAGCCAACATCGTGCACGTCGAGGCCCAGATAGTGGCTGGTGCCGTGCGGAAAATATTTCTTGTAGAGCGGCGCGTCGGGGTCCTGGTTTTTAACGTCGCTGGCATTGAGCAGGTCGAGCCGGATAAGCTCCTGCTCCATGGCCTCCCCCACCTGCTTGTGGTACTCCTCGATGCTGTTGCCAACCACGAGGCGGGCGCTGGCAAACCGGAAAACCCGCAGCACGGCTTCGTATACCTGGCGCTGGCGCGGCGTGAAGGTGCCATTGACCGGAATGCTGCGCGAGAGGTCGGCGGCGTAGTTGGCGTACTCGGCCCCGAAGTCGAGCAGTAGCACGTCGCCGTCCTGGCACTGGCGGTCGTTGCTCACGTAGTGCAGAATAGTCGCGCTTTCGCCGCTGCCAATAATGCTGCCGTAGGCCGGCCCGCGCGAGCCGGAGCGCACAAACTCGTGCAGAATCTCGGCCTCAATCTCGTATTCCCACACGCCGGGCTTTACAAAGCCCAGCAGGCGCCGAAACGCATTGCCGGTAATCTCGCAGGCACGGCGCATCAGGCGGATTTCCTCGGGGCTTTTGATAGCCCGCAGCTGGTGTAGCAGCCGGGAGGCGCGGCGGTACTGATGCAGCGGGTAGCGGCGCTGCAGGTCCTTAATAAAGCGCGCATCACGGGTTTCGACCTCCACTACGGCCCGAATGTGCTCGTTGGAGTTGAGGTACACGTACTCGGCCTCGTTCATGAGGGCGGCCAGCACGGCCGGAAACGCATCGAGCCACATAATGGTGGGCACGCCCGACACCTGCCGCGCTTCTTCCTTGGTCAGCTTGTAGCCTTCCCACACCAGAATATGCTCGGAAGTTTCCTTTAGAAATAGAATCTCGCGGTGCTTGGGCAGCGCCGCGTCGGGGCAAATAACCAGGATGCTTTCCTCCTGGTCGACGCCCGACAAATAAAACAGGTCGGTGTTCTGCTTGAGCGCCAGCGTGCCATCGGCATTAGTCGGCAATATATCGTTAGAGTTGAATATTGCCAGCGACTGAGCGGGCAGCAGCTCGCGGAAGCGGCGGCGATTTTCGATAAACAGCTCGGGGGCGATGGGACCGTAGCGCATAGGGAGAGACGAAAAGACAGGTTAGGCGCGCAAGTTACATCCTGCTCCAACCGCGGGCCCGGCTGCCGGGCGGTAGTTTTGCAGGCGGTAAGCCCTGTAGCGGCTGCGTGGTAGCGCCAGCAAGCATTCCGGACCTGACTAAAGCTTACCGCAATAGCCCTTCTTATGCTGCACCTGCTTCGGCAAACCCGCACGTTCCTAATTCCCTACGCCCTGGTGCTGCTGGGCGTGGGAGCTATCCTGCTGACCACTCCTAAGCACACGGCCTTTTTCCTCGTAAACGGCCATTTTACGCCATTTTTCGACCAGTTTTTCCGGCCCTTTACCAACGTGGGCGATGGCCTTTTTTACGTACTTATTACGCTGGCACTGCTGTTTGTTCGCTTTCGCTGGGCGCTGCTCAGCTTTGCTTGCTTTGCAGTGACTTCGCTGGCGGCCCAGCTTGGCAAGCAGCTCATCTTCACGGGCCATCCGCGGCCCTTCCGGTATTTCCAGGAAAACCCCGGCTTCCCGCCCCTGCACGTAGTGGAAGGCGTGGTAATGGGCACGCTCAAAAGCTTTCCCTCGGGGCATTCCACGTCGGCTTTTTCGGTTTTTTTAGTGCTTACTTACTTGGTGCGGCAAAAAAGCTGGGGCCTGGCCTTCGTGCTGCTGGCCGCATTCACCGCCTACTCGCGGGTGTACCTGGCCCAGCACTTTGTGGAAGACGTATACGCCGGCTCGGTACTGGGCACCGTTCTTACCCTAGCGGTACTGGCCTGGCTCGAGCCCTGGCTCGACCGGCACCCCCGGCCCTGGTACACCTGGCGGCTACGACGGCCAGGGGTAAAACAGGTAATGAGTAATAGGTAAGGAAGAAGGAGGAACTATAGGCAACACTGCCAACAATTCCTCCCTCTTACCTTCCTGTTACGCAGTAATTTATGTCAGCTGCGGCACGAGCACCCCGCGGCCGATGCGCTGCGTGCGGCTTCGTAGCAGGGCTATTACTTCGTTTTCGGTGCGGGCAGTGCCATCGAGGAGCACAAAGTGGTGGGCCAGCAAATCGTAGCGCTTGCCCATGAGGTAGAAGAAAATGTGGAGGAAGTGGATACCGTCGAAGACAATGGCTTCGTTGCTGGCATACAGCGCCAGGTTTTGCTGAAAGTGCAGGGGGTGCTCGGTCCAGTGCATAGCCGGTTTCAGGTGGTGGCTGATGTGGTAGCCATCGTTCCAGCACTTGTGGTTGTAGGGCGTATTAATGCACGTAACGCTGTTGCGGTAGCAGTTCTCGGGGCTATCGGCATCGATAAAGGCGTGCTGCGCCCAATTGCCCAGCATCATAATAACCCGCGAAAGCACCAGCGGCACCACAAATACCGCCAGCGCAGCCGGCAGATTGACGAAAGCCAGGCCCAGCGTACAACCTATATAGAGTAGCTCACCGCGCAGCAGCCGCAGCCGCAGCGTTGGCTTATTGCGCCGATTAAAATACCCTATCAGGCGGGGAATACCGAGCAGCAGAAAATCGCCGAGGTAGTGCAGAAACCCGCGCAGCGAGTCGCGCTGGTAAAACATGGTTGAGCTTTCATCATCCGGCAGGTTATTTTCGGGGTGGTGCATACCCATGTGGTGCGTGAAGTACGTTTCGGGCGTTTGCCCAAACAGCGGCCCGATAACCCACGGGATGTACCTGTTAAGGAAGCTGTATTTTTTCTTGAATAGCACGCGGTGGCTGGTACAGTGCAGCATTAACCCGAATGGCCCCTTGAATAGGGCATTGCTCAAGCAGAAAAACAGCCCAAACACGCCCCACCACGCTGCCCCCGCAGGGTAGGCACAAAGAGCAGCACGGCCAGCGGCAGCATAGTTGCCGATATTTTCAGACTGAGGTAAATAAAGGGCAGGTCTCGCTCATCCTGCAGGTAGGAGCTGAGCCACTTATCCAAAGCCGAGGGGGTAGCCAGCCGGTTATAAAGCGGGTCGGTAGAAACAGTCAGTATTTTCATGGAAAAGCAAAGGGCAAAACCAGCTCCTAACTGGTGGCTGCCGAATTTGCCGGGGCAAAATCAGGTACGCACGAGCAAATGAGGTTAGTCAGCTAAAAAAAGCCAGGCGCAGCCTATAATGAGGGTGCGGCCAGTGGTTAAAGTTCTTTAAAACCAGCAGCCCGGAAGAGGTTCAACACCTGTCCAAAATACGTAGGAGACAACTGGCAAACTACGTAGTAAAGGTACGTGATTTCCCGCTTGTAGTCCGCAAACTAGCTTCCGGCAAAACGCTCCCGCCTGCAAGCAGGTAGGGGGGCTAAAGATGTACGCTGCCGGCCTGATTAGTGACGCACTACCAGGCGCTTCATCAGCAAGGTGTTGTCGGGGGTCATCTTTACCAGGGGCCTACCGATGCAGCTTGGGCAGCAAGCAGTAACGACAGCCTTTTCCGTGCCCGAATTTTTGCCGGCCTGACTCTCAGCCCCCTACCCGGCCGCCCTTGCCCTACCCCGGAGCCCGCCGTAACTTTAGGCAACGAACTTCTGCGTAGCCTGTCGCGCTTTGGTGCGCTTGCCCTTGCTTTGCTGTTCTCTGCTTACCGCTAACTGCCCTCGCTATGCCTACCTTCTCGCACCTGCACTCGCACACCCAGTACTCCTTGCTCGATGGCCAGGCCAGCATCGGGGCCCTGATGAAAAAGGCGCAGGCCGATGGCATGCCCGCCGTAGCGCTCACCGACCACGGCAATATGTTCGGAGCCTTCAACTTCGTGGCCGAGGCGAATAAGTACAACGTGAAGCCGATAGTGGGCTCCGAGTTTTACATGGTAGCCGACCGCCACAAAAAGACCTTTCTGCGCGAGAAGGGCGAAAAGGATAACCGCTACCACCAGCTATTGCTGGCTAAAGACCAGGCCGGCTACCACAACCTGGCCAAGCTCAGCTCAATGAGCTTTATTGAGGGCGTGTACTCGAAGTTTCCGCGCATTGACAAAGAGCTGCTGCTCCGGCACCACGAGGGCCTGATTGCCACCAGCTGCTGCATCGGGGCCGAGATTCCGCAGGCCATTCTCTTCGAGGGCGAAGACAAGGCCGAGGAATTGCTGAAATGGTGGCTCAACGTTTTTGGCGAAGACTTCTACATCGAGATTCAGCGGCACGGCCTGCAGAACTTCGATGGCACCGGCAAAAGCCAGGAAGACGTGAACCAGGTGCTGCTGCGCTTTGCCAAAAAGTACAACGTCAAGGTTATCTGCACCAACGACTCGCACTACGTTGACCAGACCGACTACGCGGCCCACGACCTGCTGCTGTGCGTGAACACGGCCGAGGAGCGCAGTATCCCGGTCGGCGACTTCGAAACGAACTACTACACCATCCTCACCGCCGACCAGCGGGTGCACTACGACCTGCTCGACAACCTCAAGAGCCAGCACGGTTACGACGAGAACGCCCGGCGTATGCTTTCGCGCATTGATGAAGAGCTGCAAAAGCCCCCCAAGCAGCGCAAGCGGCGGTTTGGCTTCGCCAACGACCAGTTCTACTTCAAAACGCAGGCCCAGATGAACGAATTGTTCAGCGATGTGCCTGAGAGTGTGGATAACACCAACGAGATTGTGGATAAAGTGACGCCGCCCAAGCTGGCGCGCGATATCCTGCTCCCCAACTTCCCGCTGCCGGCTGGCTTTGCCAACGCCGATGAGTTTCTGCGAGACCTCACCTTCAAAGGCGCCTTTGAGGGCGAGAGGCCCCGCTACTCCGAGCGCACGCCCGAGGTAGAAGAGCGACTCAACTATGAGCTGCGCATCATCCAGACCATGGGGTTTGCGGGCTATTTTCTTATTACGCAGGACTTTATTAACAAGGGCCGCAGCATGGGCGTGGCCGTGGGCCCCGGCCGGGGCTCGGCGGCCGGCTCGGCGGTGGCGTATTGCGTGGGCATCACCAATATAGACCCAATCAAATATTCTCTGCTGTTTGAGCGCTTCCTGAACCCCGAGCGCGTGTCGATGCCCGATATCGACATCGACTTTGACGACGTGAACCGCCAGAAAGTCATTGACTACGTGGTCGGAAAGTACGGCAAAACGCAGGTGGCCCAGATTATCACCTTCGGCACAATGGCCGCCAAGTCGAGCATCAAGGACGTGGCCCGCGCCATGGAATTGCCGCTGCCCGCCGCCAACGAGATTGCCAAGCTCGTGCCCGAAAAGCCCGGTACTACCCTGGCCGGGGCTTTCCGCGACGTGCCCGAGCTGCAGGCCATTCGCAACGACCAGAGCGACCTGAAAGGCCAGATTCTGGCCCTGGCCGAGCGCCTCGAAGGCTCGGTGCGCAATACCGGCATTCACGCGGCGGGCGTCATCATCGCCCCCGACGACATTACCAAGTACATCCCCGTTTCGACCTCCAAAGACTCGGACCTGCTTATTACGCAGTTTGATGGCAAGGTGATTGAGAGCGCCGGCATGCTCAAGATGGACTTTCTGGGCCTTAAAACCCTGACCATCATTGTGGACGCGCTGAACCTGATTGAGCGCAACCACGGCATTAAAATCAATATCGACGATATTCCGCTCGACGACCCCAAGACCTACGCCCTCTACCAGCGCGGCGATACGATTGGTACGTTCCAGTTCGAGTCGGAAGGGATGCGCATGTACCTCAAGGACTTGAAGCCCACCAATATCGAGGACCTGATTGCCATGAACGCCCTGTACCGGCCCGGCCCGATGCAGTTCATTCCTGACTTCATCAACCGCAAGCACGGCCGCGAAGAGGTAGTATACCCGCACGAGCTACTGAAACCCATTCTGGAATATAGCCAGGGCATAATGGTGTACCAGGAGCAGATTATGCAAACGGCCCAGATTCTGGCCGGCTACTCGCTCGGCGGCGCCGACCTGCTGCGCCGCGCCATGGGTAAGAAGGACATGAAAAAGATGGCCCTGGAGCGCGAGAAATTTGTGGAAGGCGCCGGCAAGCTGCACAAGATTCCGGCCAAGAAAGCCTCCGAAGTGTTCGACGTGATGGAAAAATTTGCCGAGTACGGCTTCAACCGCTCGCACTCGGCTGCCTACTCGGTGGTGGCGTATCAGACTGGCTACCTGAAGGCTAACTACCCGGCCGAGTACATGGCCGCCGTGCTCACCAACAACATGGGCGATATAAAGAAGGTAACCTTCTTTATCGAGGAAGCCCGCAAGCAGGGCGTGGCCGTGCTGGGGCCCGACGTGAACGAGTCGGAGCAAAAATTTAACGTGCCCCGCGAAAATCAGATTCGCTTTGGCCTGGCCGCCGTGAAGGGCGCGGGCGAAGCCGCCGTACTGGAGCTGGTGGAAGAGCGGCAGAAAAGCGGCCCGTTCAGCGACGTGTTTGACTTTGCCAAGCGCGTAAACCTGCGCGCCGTAAACAAAAAAACCTGGGAAAGCCTGGCCCAGGCCGGCGCCTTCGACAGCTTCGAGAAATACAACCGGCGGCAGTTTCTGGATGCCCCGGCCGGCGACCAGAACCTCATCGAAAAAGCCATGAAGCTAGGCCAGCAGCACCAGGCGGCCAAAGAGTCGGCGCAGCACAGCTTGTTTGGCGCCAGTGCGTTTGGGGCCGTGTCGGCCCCGCTACCCAAAGTAAACGACCTGGAAGAGTGGAGCGCGCCCGAAAAGCTGCGCCGCGAAAAGGAAGTGGTGGGCTTTTACCTATCGGGCCACCCGCTCGATACGTATCGCATGGAAATCGACGCTTACTGCACCTGCCCGCTCGATAAGCTCGATGCGCAAAAGGGTAAGGACGTGAACATTGCGGGCCTAGTGTCGGGGGTAGTATTCCGCACCACCAAAAGCGGCCAGCCGATGGCATCGTTCAACATCGAAGACTACGATTCGAGCATCAACCTGGCGCTGTTTCGCGATGACTACACGCGCTTTGGCCCCCTCATCAACCCCAAAAACTATCACAACGAGCAGGTGCCGCCCCTTTTCATCCGGGGCAAGATGGAGCTGCGCTACGGCACCCAGGACCAGTGGGAATTGAAAATAAAAACCATGGAGCCGCTGGCCCAGGTAGCCGATAAGCTCAGCAAAGGCGTGCGCGTGAAGCTCGACCTGCGCACCGTAACCGGCCCCATGATTGACCGCCTGCAGGAAGCCATTGAGCACGCCAAAGGCTCGAAGCGTCTGGAAATCCAGTTTGTAGAGCCCCACGAGCGCCTGGCGGTGGATATGTTTTCGCGGCGCTTTCAGATTGAGCCAAAGACCTTTATCGAGAAAATGCGCGAGTTTGAGCTGGATGTGTGCTCGCTGATATAAGCCATCGCAACTATTTGCGAGGATAGAAGCTTTGTGCATCGACTATATTCCGAACTTCAATGCGACACGCTGCTCTTATCCGCTGTTTTTTAGCATTTTGGCTGACTATGGGCTGGCTGGGCGGGTTGGCCCAACCGGCGGGACCCTGCCCGGCTACGGGCATCAGCACCGACCCGACCCAGCCGATTAATTCCGTACGGCCCGACCGCCGCAATACGTTTTTTAATTGGTGGAATCCGGCAACGCCCCCGCCGTATGACAATCGGGTTTATCAGCTCTATAGCGTGAGTCCGCGCACGGGTCAGGGCCGCACCTACTTTGAGTACACGCCTTACCAGCAGCCTGATAACCTCGGAACCGTGTTCCTATCCGGCTCGGCCGACCTGCCGGCCAATGGCTGGGAGCTGCTGGCTTACAACCTAGGCTATACCGAGCAGGGTCAGCCCCGGCCGGCCGGAGCACCCCTACCCTACGTGGTACTTTACCATCGCTTTACGGGCCTGCTGCGCGTGTTCGCCACGGTGGCCGAGCAGCAGCAGGCATACACCTACCACTACCTCACGCTGCGTTTTGCCGCCGGCCAGGGGCTGACTACCAAATCTGGCTTGCTGAACCGGGTGGCAGCCCCGGCCACGGCGCTGCTCGACGCGCCTGCCGGCCTGGGGGCTGTTCTTACGGGCGTGGGCCGCCACCTGAACCAGGCGGGTAAGTGGTTCGTGGCCGATTTTCCGCTCGAATACGACCCCTGCACCTGCCTGTTTCGCTCGGAGCTGGAAATAGATGTGATGGCCATGAACCCAACGACGCTCAACCTGCCCAGGGTGACGGCCACCGGGCCGATAGCCGGGCTGCTGCTTTCGCCCTACGGCGCCGAAAATGTGCAGGATAGCGGCACGATGCGAGGCTTCCCTATGCTGGGCTACCAAGGCCAGACGCCCGGCTCGCTGCTCACTACTGGCTATTACAACGTGGCGGCGGCCAGCCAGCAGCGTCAGGCTCTGAACTGGCTGCAAGCCACTACTCACGACCCAGCCCTGGTCATGAGCCTCGATTCGGCAGCTTGGTTTTGGCTCAGGGCCAGTAGCGCAGACCAGCGCACCGGCAGCCGAAACTTTTTGAGCCCGGCTTTTTTGCAAGACCCTCGTACCGAGCGCTTCCTCAACGGCTTGGATTATCTGACCGTTGGGGGCCTGTCGACCAACCTGCCGGGGACAGGGGTTGTCCCTGCGCAGCAACCTAATGCGTACGCCCAAACGGGTAGCCGGGTAAAGGGGTTTTCGCAGCCTACCGACACGCTGGGCATCATCCGGCTAGCTACGCCTGGCGCAGTTACGGCACCCACAGTAAGCCGCTACCCCTATTACAACGAGGTACTAGGCGTACTTAGCCTGCTGCGCCGCCCTACGGTGCAGCGCCAGGTAACGAACGTGCGCGACGCAGACGGGCATTCGCGCCTGCGCTACCGCTTTCGCCTGCCCGCCGACCTGGCTTATGCATTGAATCCGGCGGCGGGCCTGGTAGTCACCGATTTTCGGGCGGCGCTGGTAGTGGCGGGCAGTAGCTACCCCGCTACGCTACCGCCCGGCGATTTTGCTACCTACGAAGCACCATTACCCCTTAGCGACGACCCGGCCGGCCCGGTACAACACCTGGTGCGCACCGCGTATGTCCCGGCTGGCTGCCTGCCCGACCAGGTATTTACCCTTGATGGGCCGACCGACTGCGATGGCTTCCTGCCCGCGGGGCCGGTGAGTGTGAAAGTGTGGGTGCAGCTACGGCGGCCCGATGCGCCCGATGCCCAGCCCGTGCTGCTGGTAGCCCGCTACCCCGCCACGGTCGAGGACACCAACGACCCGTTACCGGCTGCTCCCTCTCTGCCGACAGCCTGCACGCGGCTGCTGCCGCCCCAGCCAGCGGCAGCCATCACGACTTTGTGTGCTAGCCCAGCCTACCGGGAGGCGATGCGGGCCGACCGGGCGGTCGTAGCGGAAGCTGCGGCCACTATTGCCGTACTGGCGCCGGCCGTGCTAGCTTACCCTAACCCCACGACCGGCCCCCTCACCGTCCAGTTGGCGCTACCCACCGCCCGCTGCGTGCGGCTCCGACTATTCGACGCGGTAGGCCGGCTGGTAGCCGCACCTCTGCCGCCTACCCCCTTCCCCAGCGGCATCACTCAGCTGCCGCTGTCTGGCTTGTCTCAGCTGGCTGCTGGCACGTATTTTCTGGTGCTCGACGCCGACAACCAGCGCCTGGGCACGGCGCGTCTCATAGTAACTCCTTGAATCAGGGCTAGCTAAACGCATTCATCGCCCCAGTATTGAACAGGCAGTTCCGCACCGGCCCAGCGAGCGTTAGCTTCAGCCCGTTCAAGGATATTGCGTGCGCTTGCCATTCTTCAGGCGGCCGCGCTACCGCCTGAACTTTCCCCTACCTCGTTTGTTTTACCCCAACTCCGCTACCTTGCAGCCGCGTTGGCTGTACACGCCGGACGTATTTTCACTAACCTATTCCTTAGCGTCATGGCGCATAAAGCAATTGAAATAACCGATGCCAACTTCGAGGAGATTATCAACTCGGACAAACCGGTACTTGTGGACTTCTGGGCCGAATGGTGCGGCCCCTGCCGCATGGTAGGCCCGGTAGTAGAAGAGCTGGCCGGCGAATACGAAGGCAAGGTCATCGTTGGCAAGGTAGATGTAGACGCTAACCCTCAGACTTCCATGAAGTTCGGTATCCGCAGCATTCCCACGCTGCTGGTATTCAAGAACGGTCAGATTGTAGATAAGCAAGTGGGCGCCGTGCCCAAGCACGTACTCGCCCAGAAGCTCGAAGCACAGGTAACCGCCTAGTACTTGGTGCTACCCAGCTTAAATAACCCCAGAAAGCCCCGCATTTTAGCAATGCGGGGCTTTTTGGGCTTTTAGCTTTAGCAGTAAAAGAGGCTAGCCGCTAGTAGCGGCGTACCTGCCGGTCGTGCTTCTGGTTGTAGATGGCGCGGCTGGTGCGCTGCTCGTCGTGGCGAATTTCCTGGCGCTCACCGCGCGTAACTACACCATCGGCGCGGGCAGCACGCTTATCGGCGGCTATTCCGGCTTCACGGCCGCGCAGGCGGGCAGCTTCGGGCCGGGTCAGCTCACCCGAGCGCACTCCCTGCCTGATGCGATTACGCTCCTGTGCCTGCCGGGCATTAATGGCCGGAGTACGGTCCTGAGCCTGCGCTAATGGCGCTGAGACTACAAGTAGCCCACAAAAGGCAGCTACTGAGCAAAATAAATTTTTCATGGTGGAAAAGGAAAAAATGACTTCCAAAGCTGGAATGACTTTTGAACAGGCAAAACCTGCGCCAGTTTTATAGCTGCTAAAGTAGATTCTTTTTTGATTTACTTGAAACTACTTATATTTCTGGCCAATTGCTGCCTTTTACGGCGGCGCTTTCCCCTTCCCACCTTTTTTTACTTCTTTACCATGAAACGCATTCTCGGTTTCCTCTCTGCGCTGCTCGTGCTTGGTGGCCTTTCGGCACAGGCCCAAACGGCCCCGGCTGCCAGCACGATGAGCAGCAGCTCGACCAAAATGACATCGACCAAAACGATGCCGGCCCCTGCCACGCACAAGACTACCACGACTACCAAAACGGGCATGATGGCCCCGGCCGCTTCGTCTTCGACCACCACAACTAAAATGAAGGCCGATGGTACGCCCGACATGCGCTATAAGGCCAATAAAACTACCTCCACCTCGACAATGCACGCGGCCGGCCCAATGAAGAAGGACGGAACACCCGATATGCGCTACAAGGCCAACAAAACGACGACTACAACCAAAACCAAGATGTAAGCCAGCGCAATAGCGTACGCCAAAAACCTTCCGGCTTGGCCGGAAGGTTTTTTTATGGGCGTGGCTCAGGTAAGCCCAACGGGTCGCGGCTGTTATCTTTCGGCGTTGCTATTCCTCTTTGAATCAATTTTATGCTGGCAGTCCTTACTGTTCCTTTCTTTTATACCCTGCTTGCTATTCTGGGCGGGCTGCTGGTCTTGCTGCTGCTAGCCCGGTCGCTGCTGGGAATCGTCGTAATTGGCGAGCTGGAAGTGGGCATCGTGGCCAAAAAATTTGCCAATACCAGCCTGGCCGCCGGCCGACTGATTGCCCTGGAAGGCGAGGCGGGCCTCCAAGCGGATACGCTGGCGCCGGGCTGGCACTTTTTTCTGTGGCCCTGGCAGTTTGCCGTTACCAAAGAGCCCGTAACCGTGGTGCCGCAGGGCGAAATCGGACTGGTAGTTGCGAATGGCGGCAGCCCGATTCCGCCCAGCCACATGCTGGGCCGCGTAGTTGCCTGCGACGACTACCAGGATGCCCGCGCGTTTCTGACCAGCGGCGGCGAGAAGGGCCGCCAGCTCGGCATTCTGACGGCGGGCACTTACCGTATTAATACGGCCCTGTTTACCATCATTACCCGGCGCAATGCCGATTCGATGGGCATGAACCCCAACGAGCTGGCCGTGTACAGAGTAGCCCCCGACGCGGTGGGTATTGTCACCACGCTCGATGGCATTCCGATTGAGCCCGGCGAAATAGCCGGCCCGGTTATTCCGGAGCACGACAACTTTCAGGATGCCCAGCGCTTTCTGATTGCGGGTGGCCGGCGCGGCCTGCAGGAGCAGGTGCTGCTGAGCGGCGCCTGGAACCTGAACCCGTGGTTTTGCCGCGTCGAGCAGGTACCTATGACCGAGATTCCGATTGGCCATGTGGGCGTGGTTATCTCGTTTGTGGGGCGCCCGGCGCAGGATGTAAGCGGGGCTGATTTCACCCACGGCAACCTTGTAGAAGTAGGCCACAAAGGCATTTGGGTAACGCCGCTGTACCCCGGCCGCCAGCCCCTTAACACGCGAATTATGCGCGTCGAGCTGGTGCCCACTACTAACATCGTGCTCAACTGGGCCGTGCGCACCGAAGCCCACGGCTACGACAACTCCCTGAGCAGCATTACCGTGCGCTCGCGCGACGGTTTCTCCTTTAACCTCGATGTGGCCCAGATTATTCACGTAGCGGCCCTGGATGCGCCGCGGGTTATTTCGCGGGTGGGCTCTATGCAGAATCTGGTAGACCATGTGCTGGAGCCAATTGTAGGCAATTATTTCCGCAACAGCTCGCAGGAATACACGGTGCTCGACTACCTCACCAACCGCGCCGAGCGGCAGCGTGATGCCGCTACCTTTATTCGTAATGCGCTGGCTGCTTACAATGTGCAGGCCGTTGACACACTCATCGGCGACATTGTGCCGCCGGCCCAGCTCATGACCACCCAAACCGACCGCAAGCTGGCCGAGGAGCAGCGCAAAACCTACGAGGTGCAACAGGCTGCCCAAACTCAGCGCCAGGCGCTGGTGCGCGAAACCAGCATTGCCGACATTCAAAGCGAGCTGGTAAAGAGCGAGCAGGGCGTAAATATTGCCGAGCTAAATGCTAACTCCCAGGTAAAGAAAGTACGCGGCGAGGCCGAAGCCGCCAAGCTGCGCGCCGGCGGCGAAGCCGAAAGCACCCGCCTGCGCGCCATTGCCGATTCCGAAGCCACCCGCCTGCGCGGCGTGGGCGAAGCCGAAGCCATCCGGGCCATCGGCCAGGCCAAGGCGGAGGCGTACCAGGTAGGCGTGGCCAGCCTTGGCACCCGCGAGTTTACCGCCCTGCAGCTAATGCAGATTATCGGCGACCGCCAGGTAAAAATCACGCCCGATGTGCAAGCCAATGGCAGCTCGGGCGCCGGCAGCGGCGGACTGGTCGAAGCGCTGGTGGGCCTCCTGGTACAAAATCAAAAAGTCGGGCCAACCAACCAGACCGGCAAACCCGAAGCCGCCGCGCCAGAAACGCCGGTGGCGTAGCCTAGCTCACCCACTTACCAACACTAAAGGGCGGCAAACCGGTCAGGTTGCCGCCCTTTTGCTTAATAGCTGGAAGAAGCTACTCAGCTACCGGAGCAGTAGCGTCTTCCAGCTGCACGGCGCGGCTGAATACTTCTTCCAGCGAAATCAGGGTTTCGGTGCGCTCCACGCCTTCTATCTGCTGCACCAGGTCGTGCAGCACGTTGCGCAGGTGCTGGGTATCGCGGCAGGCCAGGCGGGCAAACAGGTTGTAGCTGCCCGTGGTAAAGTGCACGCTGATAACCTCCGGAATATCGCGCAGCTGCGCAATAACCGTATCGCAATAAGAGCTTTTGAGCAGAAAGATGCCTAAAAAAGCCTGAATGCCGAAGCCCACCTTTTGCAGGTCGAGGTCGAGGGTGGCCCCGCGCACTATACCTAATTCCTCCAGACGCGTCATCCGGCTGTGAATGGTGCCCCCCGAAACGCGAAGCTGTCGAGCTATTTCGGAATACGGCAGCTTGGCATCCTGCACCAGCAGACTCAGAATGCGGCGGTCAATGTCATCTAGTTCGTAGGTACGGGGCATATGAGAAAAGTAATAAGACCCAAAATTACGCCAAATCATCATAAAAAAGGTCTTATTTTTAAAAATTACATAGTTTTTAACCTTATTTTGAATAAAATTTGCAAAACATAGAATTCTCGTTTTATCTTTGGCCCATCAAAACGCAACCGGCGTGGCGATGCCAACCTTGTAGTGTGGTGAAACTGGCAGACACGCCCTCCTCTCTCGGGGGTGAAGAGTATGGGAGAAAGCCGCCGCTTTTCGGAGCAGCCGCCTAACTACTTCGTGGAGGTTCAAGTCCTTCCGCTACAGCAGAGCCCTGGGCTATAAAGAGCCGCTTTCCGAGCCCGGAAAGCGGCTCTTTGGCAGTATGCCCCAGCCAAATCCTTGAATTATAGCATGCGCAGCAAACCCGCCCTGCCAGCGTGCGTACTTTTGTGCAACTGAGGCTACCCCGGCGGTTCGTATCGGTGGTAAGCCAGGCTCATGGGCACAAAAATACTTTTTACTCTTTTCCTGATTTTAATAAACGCGTTCTTTGTAGCGGCAGAGTTCTCCCTTATCCGGGTGCGGCTTTCGCAGCTCGAGATTAAAGCCAAGGAAGGGAGCCGCCTGGCGGGCCAGGCGGTGAGCGTGCTGCGCCGGCTCTACGACTACCTGTCGGCAACGCAGCTGGGAGTTACACTTGCTTCGCTGCTGCTGGGCGCCGTGGGCGAAGAGCTGTTTTCGGGTATCGTACTCGATTTTCTACCGCGCCTCGGCCTGGCTATCAGCCCCATAACGGCCCACAGCATTGCCGTTACGCTGGGCGTTATCATCCTGACGTTTTTGCACGTGCTCTTCGGCGAGCTGTTTCCGAAGGCACTGGCTATTCAGCGCCCCGAAGCCATCAGCCTGGCGCTGGTGCTGCCGCTGCGCGCCTTTTACCTGGCTACGCTGCCTTTAACCTGGTTTTTGTCGAAAGCAGCCAACCTGCTGCTCGGCGCGGTGGGCATCAGCAATGTGCACGGCACCGAGGCCCACACCTCCGACGAGCTGCGCCTGCTCATCGACCAAAGCAAGGAAAGCGGGGAAATCCAGGACTCGGAGCACGAGCTGATTGAGAACGTATTTCAGTTCAACGACCGCATGGTGAAGCAGATTATGGTGCCCCGCACCAAGCTCGCTGCCCTCAACGTGAGCGCCCCCGAAGAGAAAATCCTCGAAACCGTCTTTAGCGAAGGCTACTCGCGCCTGCCCGTGTTCGAGGGCAATATTGATAATATAGTAGGAATACTATATGTTAAAGACTTGCTCCCCATCATTCGCAACGGCGAGCCGCTGGAGCTGGCCCGGATTATGCGCCCGGCTTACTTCGTTCCCGAAACCAAGAAAATCAACAGATTGCTGCGCCAGTTTCAGCGCAAGCACATTGTGATGGCCGTGGTGAGCGACGAGTTTGGCGGCGTATCGGGCATCGTTACCATCGAGGATATTATGGAGGAGCTGGTGGGCGAAATCCAGGACGAGTACGACAACGAGGTGCCGGTAGTGGAAAAAATGTCGGAAAGCGAATACCGGGTGAATACCTCCACCGCCATCTCCGACGCCAACGAATACCTGCCCTTCCCGCTGCCCGAGGGCGACGACTACGAAACCGTGGGCGGCCTGCTGAATGTGCTCTACGGGAATATCCCGGAGGTCGGCGACGTGGCCGTGTTCGAGCCCTACGAGTTTCGGGTGCTGAGCCGCACCGGCCGCGTAGTTGAGATGGTGCAGCTGCGGGTAATAGCTCATTCTACCCAAGAGGTGGACCCGTTGGCTGTTGGGTGAGCACTGCTGCTTAATCTGTTGACTTGGTTTCATCACATAAAAAAGCCCTCCTGTTGCGGGAGGGCTTCTTTATGTGATTATCGTAGCGCAAATTAGTCGCCATTAACCAAGTGAACAACCAGCAGCACCAATCCTACGATGAAGGCGATGAAGCCAACATAAAATAGAATTGCCCCAATGGCGACGCCGGCACCACTACCGCCGAGACCACTACCACCAACTACAATAAGGCCAAGTATTGCTAGAAGCAAACCTGCTAGCGCGATGAGGGCAGCATTCCCCTTCTTAGATGCCGTTTTCTCGGTGCCAGCAGTAGTTTGCTTCTGGTGCATTTTATTCAATTGCTTCACCACGCTCTTCAGCGCCAACCGTTGCACTAGCGAAGGCTTGGTTGCTTTAGCCGCGGGGACAGTAGCTATAGTTGGTACGGCCACCACTGACGGAGCGATTTGAGTAGGCACGGTCTTGACCGCAACAGCTTTAGATGGAGCAGCAATAGAAGTTGGGGAACTAGCTTCGGCCTTGGTGGCGGCTGGCGTGGCAGCTGTCTCATGCACGCGCTCCGAGCCTAGATACGCCGGAACAGTGTTATTGAAAGCGTAGTTTGAGCGGCTGCACGAAGACAGTGAGGCAGCCATAACCCCGAGGGCAAACAAAAGGTGGTAAGTCTTTCTCATCAGAGAATAGTAAAAAAGGTGAAGGAAGTAACTTACCGGCAAAGCTATCAGGCTGGTGTCTGATTTCCTATTCTCCCATAAAACATTCTTCCACTATCTACGCCGATGAGCATTTTTATACTTTGTTCCCACAAAGCCCCGGTTTAAAACCAGCTGGCATACAGCTGATAATTGGCCGCCGTGCGGCGCAGGCCTTCGGCCTGCGCCTCGCTCACCGGCTTGATTTTTTTGGCCGGAACGCCAGCGTAGAGGTAGCCGGGCTCGCACACCATGTTTTCCAGCACCACCGCCCCGGCCGCGATAAGGCAGCCGGCTCCGACCACGGCGTGGTCCATCACGATGGCCCCCATGCCGATGAGCACATCGTCGTGCACGGTGCAGCCGTGCACCAGGGCGCGGTGGCCGATACTCACCCGCGAGCCGATGGTGAGGGCCGCTTTTTCGTAGGTGCAGTGTAGCACCGCCCCATCCTGAATATTGGTTTCGTCGCCGATACGGATGCGGTTTACATCGCCCCGAATCACGGCCGTAAACCACACGGTGCAGCCGCGCCCCAGCACCACATCGCCCACAATGGTCGCGTTGTCGGCCAGAAAACAGTCGGGGCCAATAATAGGTAACACGCCGTGAACGGGCAAAATAAGCGCGGGCATACTTTTCAGTGAGTAGTTGAGAGTGACAAATAACCAGCGGTAAAGATATTCCCTCGCCCCAACCCCTTTACTTACCGCCCCCTGCCAGCTGGCAGCAGCCGCTTCCAGGTTCCCTTCTCCCAATTATACTTCAGGGTGCTGGGTAGCGCCTGCCAGAAATACTTACTGGTTTCGACCGCGAAGCTGGGCTGCATATAGCAGTTGATGGTGCAGCCTTCGCAGGCGGGCAGGCGGCCCTCAAGCGCGGCCAGACGCTGGGTTTCGGGAGCCTGGTAGAGGTCGAAAAGCTGGCCGTTGATGGGAAATTTCTGGTCGCCGAGGTGGTAGCAGGGCAGCACCAGCTCATTATGGGGCGAAATGACGAGCGTAGTGCTGGCAGCCCGGCACACGGGCGCGGCTACGTGGTTGCCACCGTCGCGGCGCAAGGCGATAAAACCCTCATTCAAATACACGCCCTTGCGCTTGCCGAAAGCCGACAGAAAATCCAGCTCGGCCTCGCTCAGCTGCTCGCCGGTTTCAACGTCGCCGTACTCGAAAGCCGGGTTCAGAATGAGTATCAGGCCGTTGGGCTGCGTAATCTCGCGGTACACGCGCTCCAGGTCAGCGAGGTTGTGGCGGAAAACGGTGAACAGAATATCGGGCCGCTCGCCCAGCTCTTTGGCTACGCGCATGCTTTCGAGCACGAAATCGTAGCAGGCCACGCCCCGGCCCCGGTCGTGGGTATCACGGTCGATGCTATCAAGCGAAAAATGCAGCATATCGACCAGCCCACGCAGCTTTTCGGCATTTTTGGGGTAGAGCAGCGCATTGGTCGTCACGGTCGTGATAAAGCCCAGCTGCCGGGCCAGCGCCAGAAACTCGGGCAGCTGGCGGTGCAGCAGCGGCTCACCGCCCGTAAAGTCAATTACCTTAACGCCCAATCGCTTGAGGTCGCGCAGGTTGGCTTCTACATCGGCCAGGGTGATGTAAGGCGAGGGCTTTTCCCAGATATCGCAAAACGCGCACTTCGCATTGCAGCGGTACGTAACATAGTAATTGCACAATACTGGATGCTTGACGAGGCGCATAAGCGGTAGCGTGGGCGCTGCGAGTCCGCGCGTGAGAACGTTGTTCAACGAAGCAACGCGCGGACTCGCAGCGTCCACGCTACGAAGTTAATGCGGTAGCTGGCCCCAGGCGGCCGCATCCCATTGCGTGGGGGTGGCCGCAAGGGCCTCGGGCGTAGCCGGGCCGTAATGCTCCTGGTAATAGCTGCAAAAGCTTTTGAGCGGACAGCGCGGGCAATTGGGCTGCTGAAAAAAGCAGATTTGCTGCCCGTGCCAGTAGTTGTGCTTATGAAAATTAAACAGGCCTTCGGGGTCGAGGTGCGGCCTGAGCAGGGTAAGCAGCACTTCGTGCGCTTTCTCTACCGATACCTTCGGCCCCAGCACGCCAAGGCGCTGCATCACGCGGTGCACATGGGCATCGACGGGCAGCACGGGCTTGCGGAAGTTGAAGAGCAGCACCAGAGAAGCAGTTTTCAGGCCGATGCCCGGCATATCGGTAAGCCACTGCATCGCCTTTTCGGTGGGCCAGTCGGCCAGGAAATCGAGCGTGAAGCTGCCGCCCGTTTCGGCCTTTATACGGCCCAGAATATCCTGAATGCGCGGGGCCTGGGTGGCCGGCCAGCGCGTGGTGCGAATAGCATGAATAAGGTCATCAAGGGGCGCGTGCAGCACGCCTTCCCAATCACCGAAGGCTTCGAGCATGCGGTCGTAGGCCAGCTCTTCGTCGGCGTGGGTGGTCCGATGCGAGAGCAGGGTGGAGATAAGCTCACGCATGGGCGTGCGCCGCGCCGCCGTGGGCACCCGCCCAAAAAAACCGTCCAGGATACTATGGTCAGCCAGCGCTTTATCGAGAGGCGGAGAAGTTACTTGAACCACGGAGTAAACAGATTTTGTCGGACTGCCCGGATTTACAGCCAGTTTCTTAAAAGGATTTCTTAAACGGAAAAAGCCGCCCGATGGGCGGCTTTTTCGTTACTTACTACGTCATCAGCCGCAAGGCAGCCGTCCACAAAATCCGTGAAATCGGCTAAAATCCGCGCTAATCAGTGGTCTTTAGAGCTGGCCTTTCTTAGCGGCTTTCTGCATCTTCTCGTTGGCGAAGATGGCCACTTCCACGCGGCGGTTGGCTGCTTTGCCCGCCGCCGTCGAGTTGTCGCCTACCGGCTGGGTCGAGCCATAGCCTTTGGCCGTGATGCGGCTGGTATCCACCCCTTTGGCCGTTAGCTCATTGGCTACCGCCTGGGCGCGGCGCTGGCTCAGGGGCTGGTTGATGGCATCGGAGCCCGAAGCATCGGTGTGGCCTTCAATAACAATATTAGTATCGGCATACTTCTGGAGCGTGGTAGCCAGCTCGTCGATATTGCCGGTAGCCCCCGGCGTCAGCGTAGCTGAGTTGCTGCCAAACAGGATACCCGAAGCAAACGTGATTTTGATACCTTCGCCCACGCGCTCCACGGTAGCTCCGTCGAGGTCGCGGCGCAGCTCAGCCGCTTGCTTATCCATCTTGCGGCCAATGAGTGCCCCACCGGCCCCTCCTACGGCGGCCCCCAGGATAGCTCCTTTGGCCGTACCCGACTTGCCACCAATAACGCGGCCCAGAATGGCCCCGCCGGCGGCGCCGCCCAAGCCGCCCAGGATGCCACCCTTGAGGGTTTTGCTCATACCGGCGGGCTTGTCGGTGGTAACGGTAGTGGTTTGTGCTTGTGCAAAGTGGCCCAGCAGCATCACAAAAGCAAGCAGATAAGCAAAAGAGAGTTTAAGAATTTTCATGAAGAGAAAGAGGAAATAAAAATACGGCTGCCTGTTAGTATAGCAGCTACGCGGCTGCAAGTTCGGCAATTACAACCACCTTGCCAAACCGGGGCTCCGCTTAAAAAGAAACGAGCCCGGTAAAATACCGGGCTCGTTGTAAGTAGCGCAAGGAGGTAGTACCGCAGCCCTAGCGATGTACATAGTGGTGCACGGGCACGGGCACCCGTTTTTTAGGATTATTTACATAGTGGTTGTAGCGGGCCGGGTGATACTTCTTATCGCGGTTGCGGCCAACCAGCCCCCCGGCTACTACCCCGGCACCGGCACCAATCAGGGCACCTTTGCCGCCACCCAGCAGCCCACCTACTATGGCCCCGCCGCCGCCACCAATGGCGGCACCTTTGGCCTTATCACTCCAGCCCTTTGGGTGGTCCTGGGCCTGAGCAGCTGAGCTTACGAGCACAAAAAATAACAAGAGCAAGGCGAAGAATCCCGAACAGAATTTCATAACGAAGCAGAACGTTGAATGGAAGAAGAAGGAAGCAAGGCAGCGCCTCGGCGGCCGTGCCAGACTTTAACGCGACAGTAAGGCCGGCAGTTGCTGCAGGGCTATGAAAAAGCCCGGCGCCTGACGGGACCGGGCTTATCAAACCAATAACCTGAATTAGAGCTTATAGCGTGCCGGCTTCGGCGGCTTTCTTCATCTTTTCGTTGGCGAAGATGGCTACTTCTACGCGGCGGTTAGCTTGCTTGCCTTCGGGAGTGGCATTGTCGCCCACGGGCTGCGACGAGCCGTAGCCTTTGGTGGTAATGCGGCTGGCGGCCACGCCCTGCGCCGTAATGCCATTGGCTACGGCCTGCGCCCGGTTCTCGCTCAGGGGCTGGTTGATGGCATCGGAGCCCGACGAATCGGTGTGCCCTTCTACCAGCACGTTAGTATCGGGATATTTCTGGAGCGTAGCGGCCAGCTTGCTGATATCGGCCTGCGAGGCCGGGCGCAGCGCGCTGCTATTGGTATCGAATAGAATACCCGAGTCGAAGGTGATTTTGATGCCCTCGCCTACGCGCTCCACCTTGGCATTAGCCATATCGCGCTGGAGCTCCTGGGCTTGCTTGTCCATTTTGCGGCCAATGAGTGCGCCCGCGCCGCCGCCCACGGCAGCCCCGAGAATAGCGCCGGCCGCGGTGCCGCGGCCACCACCGATTACGCGGCCCAGAATGGCCCCGGCCACGGCGCCACCACCGGCACCAATCAGGCCACCTTTGGTGGTTTTATTCATGCCATCTTTGCGTACGCCCGTGCCATTATTGCTGGATAAGTCGGGATGCGTGGTAGTTTGGCGCGACGAAGCGCAGGAGCTTAGCAGCAGTACAACGGCCATCAGCATGGCCAGAACAGACTTGGAAGTAGTCATTTTATGAGTATTTGGTGAAAAAAAGTCAGTGTCAGTTGGGCTTATACGCAAAAGCCCGCTCTGGTTACCAGAGCGGGCTTTTCCAAAGTCGTGCCAGTGAGCACTGACTGTCGCTGAGCAGGGTGAGCACGGCAGTGCGCCCCATACACCAATTACGCTTATTATTTTGCCAGCATAGCCAGCACGTCGGTGAGGCGCTGCTTCAGCTCGCGGCGGTCCACGATAAAATCGAGGAAACCGTGCTCCAGTACAAACTCGGCGCTTTGGAAGCCCTTCGGTAAGTCTTTGCCAATCGTTTCTTTGATAACGCGCGGGCCGGCGAAGCCGATAAGCGCCCCCGGCTCCGCAATGTTGAAGTCGCCGAGCATGGCAAACGAAGCCGTCACGCCGCCCGTCGTGGGGTCGGTGAGCAGGCTGATATAGGGCACGCCGGCCTCGGAGAGCAGCGCCAGCTTGGCCGAGGTTTTGGCCATTTGCATGAGCGAGTAGCCGGCTTCCATCATGCGGGCCCCGCCCGAGCGCGAAATCATCAGAAACGGAATCCGATGCTGACGGGCATAGTCGATGGCGCGGGCAATTTTCTCGCCCACCACCGAGCCCATCGAGCCGCCGATAAAGCGAAAGTCCATGGCGGCAATTAGCAGCGGCTGGCCAGTGCACTGGCCGTGGGCTGTGCGCACGGCATCTTTCAGGCCGGTGCTTTTTTCGGTAGCCTGTACCCGCTGCGGGTAGGCCTTGGTATCGACGAAGTGGAGTGGGTCGCCGGAAGTCAGGTTGGCATCCAGCTCTTCAAACTGGCCGCCATCAAACAAAATCTCGAAATAGGCCGCCGCGTCGATACGGTCGTGGTGGCCGCAGTTGGCGCACACGTAGTGCAGGCGCTTGTGCTCGGCCATCGTAGCCACGGTTTTGCACTCGGGGCACTTATACCACAGGCCGTCGGGCGTTTCCTTTTTTTGCTCGGTGGGGGTGATAATGCCCTTTTCCTGGCGCTTGAACCAAGCCATACTGGTGGGGAACTGGAGAAATGACGAATGAGAGGTGAAGAGGGACTGGCCACAGCCAATATAGAATAAGGGGTATTTTCCCAATCTTCAGACGGGCAAAATTACGCGATAGTTAGCATCGGAACGGAACCGGCGAGATGAACGCCGCATGAGGAATCCGCAAGCTACCTACGGGCCGACCCAGGCTGGCAGCACGCAGGCATGCCCGGTGCGGCCGTAACTTGCCCCAACCATCACCTAGCCGGCCGCGTGCGGCCTTTTTCTGCTTGAAAAAGTTTTTGTTTTTTTATCGCCCTTTCCTGGGTCTGGGCCTGCTGGCCGTCAGTGCGTCGGGGCTTAGCAGCTGCGTTACGGCCAAGCGCTACGAAGACCTCCAGGCCCGCCAGCAAAGTGAGCAGGAGGCCCGTACCAGCGCCGAAAGCCAGCTGCGCCAGGCCAAGGCCGACCTGCAAAAAACCACCGATGCCCTGGCCGAGCTGCGCCTCGACCAGAAGCGCCTTGTGGCCGACTCGACCCAGACCGGCAATGCCCTGCGCCGCACCCGCACGCTTTATACACAGCTCACCGACAGCTACGATAAGCTGCTCAAAAACAGCGACCGCGCCCTGGCCGACCGCAATGCCGACTATGGTAGGCTGGCCAAAGACCTGGCTACCCGCGAAAGCGAGCTGGGGGCGCTCGACATCAGCCTGCAAAAAGCCAAATCGGACCTTTCTATCCGCGAAGCCAAGCTGGCCGAGCTGACTCAGGCGCTGGCTGATAAGGACAAGGCGGTGAACGACCTCAAGGCCCGCGTAAGTAATGCGCTGCTCAGCTTCAACTCCAAGGACCTGCAAGTGAAGCTGAAGGATGGCAAAGTATACGTGTCGCTCTCCGAGCAGCTACTCTTCAAATCGGGCTCGACCAAGGTAGACCCCAAAGGCCAGGAAGCCCTTAAAAAGCTGGCTACGGTATTGCAGGAGCAGAAAGACGTGAACGTGGTAGTGGAAGGCCATACCGACAACGTGCCCATGCGCCCCACCGGCAGCATTACCGACAACTGGGACCTGAGCGCCCTGCGGGCTACTGACATCGCCCGCCTGCTCACGGCCAGCGGCGTAGAACCAAGCCGCATTACGGCCTCGGGCCGCTCGCAGTACGTGCCCGTGGCACCCAACGACACGCCCCAGGACAAGGCCTTGAACCGCCGCACCGAGATTATTCTCACCCCCAAGCTCGACGAGCTGTTTCAGATACTCGACAGCAACAGTGGCGCGCCAAAACCTTAGAAGATAAAGTATATATACTAAGGACCGACCTCACGCAGAGGCGGCCCTTAGTAGGGATTGTGCTTGTGCTGCGCTACTGCAACTACTTCCACCACTGCGAGTTGAGTGGCCCGGCAGCTACCTCCAGGCGCTGGCCGGGCGCGGGTAGCAGCAAGGTTACCTCAGGCCCGGCCGCCTCGATGAGGCGCTGCACAGGCTGCCGCCAGGCATGAAAGGCCAGGTTGAAGGTTCCCCAGTGTAGCGGCAGCAGCGGGCCGCCGCCCAGCAGGCGGTGAGCGGCCAGCGCGTTGTCGGGGCCGAGGTGAATAGCAGCCCACTCGGGGTCGGAAGCGCCGATTTCGAGCATCACCAGGTCAAACGGGCCATACGCCGCGCCAATCTGCTCGAAAGCCTCGTCGAATGGCCCCGAGTCGCCGCCGAATAATACGCGGTGCTGCGGCCCTTTGAGTACCCACGAGGCCCAGAGTGTACTGTCGCGGTTGAGTAGCCCCCGACCCGAAAAATGCCGGGCCGGGGTAGCAATAAGCTCAAAATCGCGCGCCAGCGCGATTTTATCCCACCACGTCACTTCCGTAATGCGACCAGCCGCCACGCCCCAGCGGCGCAGGTGCGCCCCCACGCCCAGGGGGCAAAAAAACTGCTCGCCGCGCGGAGCCAGCGCCCGGATAGCCGCCTCGTCGAGGTGGTCGTAGTGGTCGTGCGAAAGCAGGATACCATCGAGTGGCGGCACCTGCGCCAGCGGCAGCGGCGGCGCAAAAAAGCGCTTGGGGCCTAGAAGCTGCGAGGGCGAGGCCCGCTCGCTCCACACGGGGTCGGTAAGAAAGCGGCGGCCATCAACTTCGAGCAGCACTGTGCTGTGCCCGAGCCAGGTAGCATGCAGCGACGTGGGCGGTACGGGCGCGGCCAGCGCCCCCGCATCGGCCCGGAAAGGGCCGAGCGGCTGGCGCGGCTCACGCTCAGCTTTTTCAAAGAGGTAACGGCTCAACAGCCTGACGTAGCCCGAAGGCGGACTCACGCTGGTAGGCAGCACGTTGTAATATTTGTTGCCGGCACGGCGGGGCTGAAGCAGCATGAGCGAAGCAGAGAATAGGGTATTGCCTGCCTATGACGCAGCCGCCGCCCCGATGTTTTGTGGGCTGCTACTTCAGCAGCGCCTGCACCACGGGCAGCGCCCGGGCGGCCCACTGCTGCATCTGCTGGCCAGTGTAGTGCAAGCCATCACTGGTAAACTGGTGGGCATCGCCGGCTGCGGCGCGGGTAAGGTCGGTAATAGCCACGTAGGCCACGCCGGCGCGCTGGCATTCGGCCTGTGCGGCGGCGTTGAACTGGTCAATTTCGCGGCTAATCTGGCTCTGGTCGCGGTCGTGGGCAAAGGGCGTCTGGCCCCAATCGGGGATGCTGAGCACTACTACGTGGTGCACGCTGCCGCCCGCAAAGTTTATTGCCGTAGCCAGCAGCTGGCGAAACTCAATGCGGTATAGCTCCAGGCTTTGCCCCCGATACTGGTTATTAACACCGATGAGCAGCGACACCAGGCCATAGTCGGTGCGGTGGTTACCACTAGCCTCAATGGCCTGCTGCAGCTCGGCGGTAGTCCAGCCGGTGCGGGCAATGATGTCGGGCTCGGCCAGGGGCAGGCCTTGGGCGCGGGCCAGGCGGGCTAGCTGCACCGGCCAGCGGTCGGCATGGGCGGCCCCTTCGCCGATGGTGTAGGAATCGCCCAGGGCGAGGTACGGAATAGCCGGAGCGGCGGACGCAGCAGAAGACACGGTGACAGGCAACGACTGCGCCCAGGCGCCCGCAGTCAGCAAAAGGGTTAAGAATAGCAAAAATCGCATATAATGCACAAAGGGCGGCGCACCAGCGCGCCGCCCTTCTACTTACGAGCCGGTGGGGCAGCTTGGGCCGGCGGTGCGGCCCCTAGCCGATTGCCTGGGCCAGGTCGTCAATCAGGTCTTCGGCATCCTCAATGCCTACGCTCAGGCGAATGAGCGAATCGCTGAGGCCGGCCTGGCGGCGCTGCTCGGCCGGAATGCTGGCGTGCGTCATGGTGGCGGGGTGGCCGCTCAGGCTCTCGACGCCGCCCAGGCTTTCGGCCAGGGTAAAGAGCTGAAATTTTTCGAGCACCGCGATAGCGTCTTCCTTGTTATCGCCCTTGAGGACGAAGGAAATCATGCCCCCGAAGTCGCGCATCTGCCGGGCCGCCACGGCATGGTTGGGGTGGCTTTCGAAGCCCGGCCAGTACACTTTTTCCACCTTGGGATGCTGGCGCAGGTACTCGGCGATGGCGCGGCCGTTTTCGCAGTGGCGCTGCATGCGCAGGTGCAGGGTTTTGAGGCCGCGCAGCACCAGGAAGCAATCCTGGGGGCCGGGCGTGCCGCCGCAGGCGTTCTGGTAAAAGCTGAGGTCCTTGAGCAGCTGGTCATCGTTGAAAACCAGCGCGCCCATTACCGTATCGGAGTGCCCGGCCATGTACTTGGTGAGCGAGTACACCACGATGTCGGCGCCCAGCGCCAGCGGTTCCTGCAGGTAGGGCGTCGAAAAAGTGTTGTCAACGGCCAGCAGCGCGCCAGCTTCCCTGGCCAGCGCCGCCGCCGCCGCTATATCGATAATGTTGAGCAGCGGATTGGTAGGCGTTTCGACCCAGATGAGCTTAGTCTTGGCCGTTACTTTGGCGCGCACGGCTTCCATATCGCCCATCGGCACGAAGTGGAAGTTGATGCCCAGCGGCGCGTACACCTTGGTCATGATGCGGTAGCTACCACCGTAGAGGTCGTCGGTCGAAATCACCTCGTCGCCGGGCTTAAGCAGCCGCAGCACGCAGTCGATGGCCGCCATGCCCGAGGCGAAGGCCAGGCCGTGCTTACCGTTGTCGAGAGCCGCCAGGGCATCCTGAAGCTGGGTGCGCGTGGGATTGTGGGTACGCGAATACTCGTAGCCCTTGTTATCGCCCGGCGAGCGCTGGGCGTAGGTGGAGGTTTGGTAGATAGGCGTCATGATGGCCCCGGTTTCGGGGTCGGGGTGCACGCCGGCGTGAATGGCTTTGGTGGCAAATTTCATAGGTGGGCAGGGAAACGGAGGCAGCAGCAGTCGCCGCTCAGGCAAAGGTCGGCGCTCAGCGGCAAACAAGCGGAGGGCGTAACTTGGGGCCCGACTCTGCCCTGCTGCTAATGGCTTTCCTACGTGAGCTTTTCCAAAAAAACTTTTCTACCTTCCTCACGATGGGGCTCCTGCTGGCTGTGCCGCTACTGGGGTCGGCCTCCGTGCTGGGGCTACTCTACGAGCGGCAGTCGCTGCTGCATAGCCTGAGCGCGGGCCAGAGTCTGCTGTATTTTCTGGTGGTTGCCCTCACCATGGCCACGGCGCTCACGCCTACCACCTTCGTTGCTATCATTACGGGCTATTATTTCGGCTGGAGCGGCCTGCCAGGCATGGTGATGGCCTACGCGCTGGCTTCCGCCATCGGCTATGAGCTGGCTCGCCGTCTTGACCACGGCAAGCTGCGCGACTTTCTGCATCATTTCCCCAAAGCCGACGCCGTACTCGACGAGCTGCAAAGCCAGAGCTGGTCGCTCATTATTCTGACGCGGCTCTCCCCGGTGCTGCCCTTTGCGCTCATGACCTTCGTACTGGCTATTGTGGGCGTGGCGCGCCGTCGATTTCTGGTAGCTTCGGTGGTAGGTATGCTCCCACGCAGCCTTTTTTTCTACTGGCTTGGCACCAAGGCTCAGGATGTCTTAATGCTGCTGCGCGACCCCGACGAGGGTACACTCAGCAAACTGGTGCTGCTGGGCCTGGTAGCCGCCTCCCTGTTTGGCCTGTTTATAGTATTCAACCAGGCCTTGCAGCGGGTGTTGCGGCGCAGCACCCCGGCCAGCTAATATTTTCGCCCTGATTATTACCCAATTGCTGCGCTGCAAGCTGTTTTTTAGCCAAAAATATCGCGGCGAATTTGGGCAGGCGAAAAATTTCTTCCTACCTTTGCAGTCCCAACACGGGAAATTGGTTGTATAGCTCAATTGGATAGAGCATCTGACTACGAATCAGAAGGTTTAAGGTTCGACTCCTTATACGACCACGAAAAAGGCCCTCACAGCAATGTGAGGGCCTTTTTTTTATTAGTTGGCGTAAGATTTTTAGCGAATAGATTGCCGCTTTCGTCTCTATACGCTCAAACTGCCTGAGTCAAAAAATACCTGCCTAGGAACCAGCCTCGCAGCTACACGCTTATCATACTTTTGTAGCGACTCTCAAGCTACAGCTAGCAGTAGCTACCGCACTCGTTAGTGGCAAAGACTAAACTTTCAGCCTGTTGCGCTCCAACTACCTTCGTTCAATCTATATAATATTGATTTTATTATATATTATTTTATTTAATACATATTCTAATTGACATGATTGTAGAAGTTCATCTTAGCAGCCCGCCTTCCAGGCTGCAAGCTGCCTGGAAGCTCCGGCCCTGGCTTTATGGCCGCGGGCGACTATTACTCTTCGAAGCCACTGCTGTCGTAGGTTAGGTCTTTCGTCAACGCAAGTCCATCACGCTCGGGTATGAACCTTTCCCTACTCTGCACCGCGCCCTGCGCTTATGTTTACTACGACACCTGGAATGACTGGCTGTTCGTGGATTGGTACGGCGAGCTAACCTTACATACTGTGCAGGCGACTTGCCTGGAGCTTGCTAAGTGCTTTCTGTTAAACTCTTACCCCCGCGTTCTTAACAGCAACCTGCAAATTACGAATGTCGACCGGGAGGTAGCCGCCTGGATGGCCAGCAATTTTATGCCCTATATAGGCTTGGCGGGCATCCGGCAAATGGCCTGGGTGTATGCTCCCTCCGTGCGTGGCCAAGCTATGGCCCATGAAATTATGGCCAGGCTGCCCAACACGACTATTTCGCTGTTCAACGAGATGAGTGAAGCGGTGGCCTGGCTTGAGCAAACCAGGCCGGCTCCCGGCACGGCCAGCAAGACAACCGGGCGGCTGGCTGCTCACTTACAGATAGCGGAGTTAATCAGGGCCTTTCGCCTCAGATTCAACATGTAGCGAGCGCTGAAATTACTACTGGTTTCTTCTAACATCAGCTCTCCGGTTCACTTTACTCAAACCCGCCGCCGGCATCTTCCTGGTCGTTCTTGTTCTTCGTGGGCCTGGCGGCCTGGTTCTGGCCAAAGCGGTAGGCAAAGCCCAGGAAGGCAATGCGCGACTCGCGCTTGAAACGCTGGTCGGTGGCGAAGGCATCGCCATAGGCCGTAGAGTTAAAATGGAGCGTATTGAAGATATCGGCCACGCGCAGCGTAATCGTCCCACGGTCGCCGAGCACGTTGTAGCGGGCGGCAAAGTCGACGTTGAAGTTTGCGCTCCGGGTGCCCTGCGCCGTATTGATGGGCGAGCGGTAGTTGAGCGCCAGCTGCGCGCCGAGCTGCTTGGTGAGGGTGAACGTGTTGTTGAGGCGCGTAGTATACACCTGGCTGGCCGTGTTGATGGGTACCCCGCCCGAGGAGCCCCGAATGAGGCGGCGGAAGGTGGAAGCCGTGACGTTCACCTTCCAGAACTCGGTAAGCGGGCTGGCTCCCACCAGCTCCAGGCCGTAGGAGGTTTCCTGGCCCAGGTTCTGGCGCGTGGTGCTCGTAACCTGGCGGCGGGAAAGCGAGTCGTAGATAACCTGCCGGAACCCCTGGGCGGTATTGGTTTCGAGCCGATAGAAAGCCGTGGCGCTCAGGCTGCGCCCACCCGCAAAAGTCAGCTGGTCGCCCAGCTCTACTGAATGCACGTATTCGGGCAGCAGGTTGGGGTTGCCCGTCACGAGGTTAAACTGGTCGGAGCGGTCGGTGAACGGATTCAGCTCGCCCGCGTCGGGCCGCTGAATGCGCTTGGAGTAGCTCAGCTGCACGCGCTGGTCGTGCGGCAGCTCGTAGGCCAGTACGGCGCTCGGAAAAAGGTCGAAATAATGGTGCGGAACCGGCCTGGCGTTGGTAGCCAGCTGCTGGCCGCTCAGATTAGTTTGCTCGCCGCGCAGGCCCAGCTGGTAGTTGAGCTTGCCCAGCGCATTGGCATAAATGCCGTAGGCCGCCTGCACGTACTGCTTGTAAATGAAACGGTTGGACGGGTCGTAGGGCAGCGCTGGCGTACTACTGAAACGATAGTCGAGGTCGTACTGCCGCAGCGAGCTGCGCGCCCCCAACTCGAAGCGGCTTTTCTCAGTTAGCGGGTGTACATAATCAAGCTGAGCCGTGCCCTGCGTGGTATGGTTGATAGTACGCTGCTGCTGAAGCTGCACCGCGTTATCCACCGCAACGATAGTAGAGCCCACCTGATTATCAGCCAGCAGGGGCGTGTACACGGCGTTGGCCGTGAGCTCGCGGCCCTCGTGCCGGGACCAGGTGCGGCGGTAGTCGAGCGTGACATCGGCCGAGCGGAAGGTGCCATTGGTAGCATTGGTGCGGTGGCTGGTGCCGGCCGGCACCACCTGGCCGCCAGTGGTGAGGTTAAGCTGGCGCGAGTCGAGCGTTTCGTCGTTATAAAGCTGGTTGAAGCGCGGCTGCACGGCCAGCGTCAGGGTCTGCTCGGGGTAAGCGCATAGTCCAGGCCCAGGCGCACCGCGTGCGAGGTCTGGTAATTGACCCCGCTGCGGTCCTGGTGCAGCAGTAGAGTCGTATCGTTGGCCGTGGTAGTTTGGTCGAGCGTGCCGTTGATGCGCCGGCGGTCGCGACGAAAATCATACGAGCCAAAAGCATTCAGCTTGCCTTTGCGGTAGTTAAGGCTAAGGGAGGTATTGTACTTTTCGCCGGTGCCCGCCGTGGCGCTGGCCTGGCCGTTGAGGCCGTCGCGGCGCTCTTTCTTGAGCACGATGTTGAGAATGCCGCCCGCCCCCGAGGCATCGTAGCGCGAGGAAGGGTTGGTAATCACTTCTATGCTCTGAATGCTACTGGCCGGAATCTGGTCCAGGGTCGTGGTCGTGGGCTTGCCATCGATAAAGATGGTAACGCCGCCCGAGCCCCGGATGCTGACGGCCCCGGTCTGGTCTA
Organism: Hymenobacter baengnokdamensis; assembly: GCF_008728635.1. Lineage (NCBI taxonomy): Bacteria > Pseudomonadati > Bacteroidota > Cytophagia > Cytophagales > Hymenobacteraceae > Hymenobacter > Hymenobacter baengnokdamensis. The sequence goes on from NZ_CP044285.1 coordinate 147,239, forward strand.
CCGTCACGGAGGGCACGTTTTGCAGCGCGTCGATGGCCGTGCCGCCGGTTATGGTCAGGTCTTTGGTCACGTCTACCACTTTTTTATCGAGGCCGTCGCTCACTACCGGGCGCTCAGCCGTTACGACCACATCGGTGAGCTGGGTAGCGGCCAGCCGCAGCCGCAGCGTACCCAGCGCTAAGGTGGGCGCAGCTGCCGTGAGGGCCACCACCCGGCGGCCGGTGCGGTAGCCAACGGCCGTGGCACGCAGCACATACTGCCCCAGCGGCACCCTGGCCAGCACAAACGCCCCGGTTTCGCTGGCCTGGGTACCGGCCACGAAAGTCGAGTCGCGGCTCCGTAGCAACACCACGCTGGCAAATGAAATGGGCTGCCCGCTCCCTACTTCCTGCAGCGTACCCTGCACGGTGCCAGTTTGCGCATGCGCCGCATTCAACCCACACAATAGCAACAAACTAACAATCCCCAAATGAGACACCGCCCAAACACTCCGTTTCATTGTTTATTTGTTATATATTAAATATATAATATTTCAATTTCTTTTTCACTCTCCATCCTGCCGGTGTCGTAACCAGTAGCTTGGCTGGACGTTAGCCGGCGAAGCCAGTAAGTTCAACCGTCAAAGCTCCGGCTCAATTCTGAGTTCATTTGGACGGGGCCGGTAGCCCGGCCAGCTAGCGCTTGCGGTAGGCCGGGTTGCTGAGCCCACGCGGCACCGGCGCAGGCGCTTCAGAATTACCCCCAAATTGTCGATTAGCTTGCCTCTTATTTGCACGCAAGGTTAGCTTCGCATTCCCGTGTTTATGCGCATCGTAGCACTAGTTTATCTGTTATGCCTGGGCCTGGCGCGGGTGGGGCTGGGGCAGCCTGGGGCACCCGCCGGCCCGGTGCGTGACCTGGCGTTTTATTTAACCCAGGCTCAGCAAAACAGCCCGCTGAGCCGCGATGTGCAAAACCAGGGCCGGGCCATTCAGCTCGAAACCGAGCGGCTGCGGGCTTTTTATACCAAGGCGCAGGGCACGCTGGTTGCCAACTACACGGCGGTGCCCGTATTATCGCTCGACAATGGCCACCCGGTGCTGCGCTATTCGGCCGATGCCAGCAGCACCAAGTACATTGGCTACGACGTAGCGCTCAGCAACGGGGCGCTTTACCAGGGCTATGCCCAACTCACGCAGCCGCTTTTCAATCAGAAGCGGTTTGAGGCGTTTGCCCAGCAAGCGCAGGGCCTGACGCTGAGCCAGCAGAACCTCTCGCGCCTCTCGCTGCACGACCTGGAGAAGCTGGTGGGCGACCAGTACATTCTGTGCCGGCAGGACCTGGACCAGCTGACGTACATCCGTGAGCTGCTCGGCATTCTGGACCGGCAGCGCCTGCTGGTGCGCAAGCTCGTGGAAGCCAGCCTGCTAAAGCAGTCGGACTATGCCCTGCTTAGCATTGAGGTAGAAACCCAGCAGCTGTTTCTGAACACCTACCGCACGGCTTATCACCGCGACCTGCTCGACCTGAATGTGCTGTGCGGGCTGGGCGACACCACGGAGGTGCAGCTGGCCCCGCCCAACCTGCCCCTGCGCCAGCGGACCCTGACCGGGCTGTCGGGCTTTGTGGAGCGCTACCGCCTCGATAGCCTGACGCTGGCCGCCAACCAGCAGGTGTTTGAGCTGCGCTACCGGCCCGTAGTCAATGCCTTCGCCAACGGCGGCCTGGAAGCCGTGTCATTTGCCGATATTCCGCAGCGGTTTGGGGTAAGCGCGGGCCTGAGCTTCAGTATGTTTCTGTTTGATGGCCACCAGCGCCAGCTGAGCCGCGACCGCACCACTGTGCTGCTCGAAACCACCCGCGCGTATCGCCGGAACTTTGCCATCGTTAACCCCGTGCGGCAGGAGCGCCTGCTTTATGAGCTGCGGGCCCTGGAGCAGCGTCAGCGGCTGGCTAATGAGCAGATTGCCAGCTACCGGCAGGTGCTCGACTCGTACAAGCGCGAGGTTATCGCGGGGCAGCTTTCGGTGGTAAACTACGTGCAGGTACTCAAAAACTACGCGGCAGCCGCCCGCGACCTGGTACTGCTGGAAAACAACCGCCTGCTGCTCATAAACGCTTACAACTACTGGACGTGGTAGGCTTACCATTCTTTGCCTAAACACAAAAAAGAACGTCATGCTGAGCTTGTCGAAGCATCTCTACCGCGCCATTGAATAGCCCGGATAGCGGTAGAGTTGCTTCGACAAGCTCAGTCTGACAGACGGATTTCACGGCTTCGTGCCAGTTTGCTCTTGCTTATGCGCACTCGACTTTCATTTTATCTATTCTGCTGCTTACCGGCCATTATCCTCGGCGCCTGCCACGGCGGGGCGGCCCCCGACGATGAAGCGGCCGGCCCCCCACCCCGCGCCCAGGTGCAGGCAGTGCAGGTCAGCACCCAAAACCTGACGCAGTACCGCACCTTCCCGGCTACTTCGACCTACCCGCGCAAAAGCACCGTGACGGCCCCCGTGGCGGCCTACGTTACGGGCGTAAGGGTGCGACTGGGCGACCGCGTGACGGCGGGCCAGGTACTGTTCACCCTCGAAACCAAGGAGCGCCGGGCCCTCGGCGGCTCGGTGCAGCGCATCGACCCTTCGCTCAAGGGCTTCGGTCTGGTAGCGGTAACGGCCCCGGCCAGCGGCATCGTAAGCCTGCTCAACATTCAGCAATCGGGCGATTACTTACTCGAAGGTACTCCTTTGTGTACCGTAGCCGAAAGCAGCCAGCTTGTGTTTCAGCTGAACCTGCCCTACGAGTACCACTCGCTGGCCATGGGTCAGCCCACCTGCACCATCATCCTGCCCGACAGCACGCACCTCACGGGCACGGTGCAGGCCCCGCTGGCCAGCGTCAGCCCCGGCCAGTCAGAAGTATTCCTGGTGCGGCCCAGCAACCCGCCGGGCGTTATCCCCGAAAACCTGATTGTGCAGGTGCGCCTCACTCAGGCCAAGCGGCCCAATGCCCAAACCCTGCCCACGGCCTGCGTGCTGGCCGATGAAACACTGCATAATTTCTGGGTGATGAAGCTGGTCAATGACTCGACGGCGGTAAAAGTCCCGGTGGTGCTGGGGGTGCAGCAGCCGGGCCAGCTTGAAATCAAGAGCCCGACCTTTAACCCGAACGACCGCATCCTGAGCGTGGGCAACTACGGCCTGGCCGACACGGCTAAAGTGAAGCTGGTACGATGAGCGAGCCTACGACTACCAACCCGCCACCGGTGCCGCCCACCCCTGCCGGCCCGGCCCCCATCGGCCCCGCCGACACTACCTATTTTCAGACCTACCGCAAGCCCATTCTGCTGGTGGGCCTGCTCTTGCTGGCCGTGGGCCTGTTTGCGTACTCGCGGATGCAAACGGCGCTGTTTCCGGAAGTTACCTTCCCCAAGATTACGCTCATCGCCGATGCCGGCCAGCAGCCCATCGACCGCATGATGATAACCGTGACCAAGCCGCTGGAAGCCGCCGTGAAGCGGGTGAAAGGCGTAACGGTGGTGAAGAGCAGCACCAGCCGGGGCTCGTGCGTGATTCAGGTATTTCTGAACTGGAACGTGGATGTGTACAGCACCAAATCGCAGCTCGAAAGCCGGGTAAATGAGATAAAAGGCCTGCTGCCTGCGGGCGTCACCATCGCCACCGAGGCCATGAACCAGTCGCTTTTCCCGGTGCTGGGCTACTCCCTGGAAAGCAGCTCGCGCTCGCCCATTGCCCTGCGCGACGCGGCTAACCTGCTGGCCCGGCCCTTGTTTTCGCAGGTATCCGGCGCCTCCAACGTGGTGGTGCGCGGTGGCAAGGCCAAGCAGTTTGTGGTCATTCCGGACCCCGCCCGGCTGGCCGGGCAGCGCGTCACTTCGGCCCAGCTGCAAGCTGCCTTTGCGGCGACCAACTTTGTGCAGTCGGCCGGCAACCTGGCCAGCTTCCGCCGGCTCTACCTCACCCTGGCCGATACCCGCCTGGGCTCGGTCGATGACCTGAAGCACGTGGTTATCCGGGCCGACTCGGGCCGCGTGGTGCGGGTGCAGGACGTGGCGACCGTGGATATTCAGGAGCAGCAGGAATTTGTTATTATCAATGCCAACGGCCACGACGCCGTGCTCATCGACCTGGTGAAGCAGCAGGGCGTCGACCTCACCACTTTTGCCCGCGATGCCCACGCCAAGGCGGCTGAGCTGCGCCGGCTGCTGCCGCCGGGCATGACGCTGAAGCCCTACTACGACCAGTCGGTATTCGTGAGCGACAGCATTGGCAGCGTTATCCACAGCATTGTAGAAGGGCTGGCCCTGGCCATTCTCGTCATGATAGTGTTTCTGCGCTCGTGGCGGGCCAGCCTGGCGGTGCTGCTTACCATTCCGGTTACGGTCTGCTTCACGCTGCTGGTGCTCTACCTGTTTGGCATTACCCTGGATATTATGTCGCTGGGCGCCATCGCCGCGTCGGTAGGGCTGATTATCGACGATGCCATCGTCATCATTGAGCAGATATACAGGGGCCATGAGGAAAACCCGGACTATAGCAACTCACGCGTGGTGCGCGAGGCCATTCGCGGCCTGTTTCCGGCAATGGTAGCATCGTCGCTGAGCACCATCGTCATCCACTTTCCATTCCGGCTGATGAGCGGCCTGGCCGGCAGCTTCTTCAAGGAACTATCAGACACCATGCAGATTACCATGGTCTGCTCGTTTCTGGTAACCTGGCTGCTGCTGCCGGTGCTGCACTTGTTTATCGGCTACCGGGCGGGCAAAAACGCCCACGCTCACAACGCGGCCCAGGAGCAGGCCAACAAGCTCAGCTGGCTCACCAACCTGTTTGCCCGGCCGCTGCTGGCGCTGGTGCTGCTGCTGGGGCTGGGGGCAGGCGCCTACCTAGCCGCCGGCCGCCTCGAAACCGGCTTCCTGCCCGACCTCGACGAGGGTACCATTGTGCTCGACTACCACGCCCCGCCCGGCACCAGCCAGGCCGAAACCGACCGCATGCTGCGCCAGGTAGAGCGCGATATTATTACCAAGCACCCCGAAATTGAAAGCTATTCGCGACGCACCGGCATCGGGCTGGCCTTCGATACCCGGCCGCCCGAGTACGGCGACTATTCCATTCAGCTGAAGCGCGACCACAAGCTGAGCACGCCCGAGGTTATTGCCCAGCTGCGCCAGCGCATTGAAGCCACCCAGCCGGCGCTGACGGTAGATTTTGGCCAGCGCATCTCCGACCTGCTCGGCGATTTGATGAGCTCGTCCAAGCCTATTGAAATCAAGCTGTTCGGCGACGACCAGGCCACCCTCGAAAAACTCTCGCAGCAAACGGGCAAAGTACTGGCGAAAGTGCCCGGCGTGGCCGACATCAACGACGGCCTGGTGCCCTCGGGGCCCAGCATCGTCTTTCGGCCCGACGTAGCCAAGCTCGCGCTCTACGGCCTTACCCCGCTCGACTTTCAGGCCCAGCTCAGCAACCTGGTGGGCGGCCAGCTGCTGGGCAACGGCACAACCCAGGCCAGCATTTCACCGGCCCAGGCGGGCTCGCTCGGGGCATTCAGGTGGGCCAGGTGCAGGATGGCGAGCAGATGCGCCAGGTGCTGCTGCGCTTCGTCGACTTCAAGCAGAACAGCCTGGCCCAGCTGCAAAAGCAGGTTATCTTCCTGCCCAGCGGCAGTCCCCGGCCCCTGCCCTTCTTTGCTACTATCGACGTGGAGCCCGGCAACGTGGAGCTGCGGCGCGAAGACCTGAAGTCGGTAGCTGTGCTCACCGCCCGCCTCGACGGGCGCGACCTGGGCTCGGCCGTGCAGGCCATCCGGCAGCAGGTGAGCCGGCAGATAACCCTGCCGCCGGGCTATACCATCGTGTACGGCGGGGCCTATGCCGAGCAGCAGTCGTCGTTTCGCGAGCTGGAGCTGATTTTGCTCACGGCCAGCATGCTGGTGTTCGCGGTGCTGCTCTTTCTGTTTCGGGAGTGGCTGATAGCCGTGCTCGTGCTCTTTATCTCGGTGATGGGTATCACGGGCTGCCTGCTGGGCTTGTTCTTCGCCGGTATTCCGCTCAACGTGAGCAGCTACACGGGCATTATCATGATAGTGGGCATAATCGCAGAAAATGCTATATTTACGGTGCATCAGTTCTACGACTCGCTGCGCGAAACCGGCGACGTGGACACGGCCATTCGCTACGCCATTGCCCTGCGCATCCGGCCCAAGCTGATGACGGCCATCGGGGCTATTCTGGCGCTTTCGCCGCTGGCGCTGGGCATTGGCCTGGGGGCCCAGATGCAGCAGCCGCTGGCCGTGGCCGTGATTGGCGGCTTCCTGGTGGCGCTGCCCATGCTGCTGTTTGTGCTGCCCACCGGCATGCGCCTGATTTATCATCGTCGCAACGCCGCCCAGGAGCTGGCGGAGCGCGGCTAGCACGCCTACCTGCCCGACGACATTTACGCTTTAGATACGAGGCCGTTGACGAGTAAACAGAAAAGCCCTTCGGTATAAAACACCGAAGGGCTTTTTTACTTCCAGAACCTGCTGTTGCTTATTTGCCATACTCCAGCACCCGGAACGTGCCGGGCACGATGCTGGGCCGCGGGTGCGGGTTTTCGGTAGTGGCGGCCGGCGCGGGGCCGTAATCGGCGGTGCAGGTGAAGATATGGTGCGAAACCGGGTTCAGGGAAATGGTGCGGGCTCCCTTTTGGGTGGGCACGTTGGCCACCACAGTGTATTTAGTCGGCGAGTCCTGGTGAATGACGGTGAACGTGCCCGACCCGTTGGAGGTCACAATATTTTGGGTGGCGGGGTCAAATACGGCCCCGTCGACCCCGGCCCCAATGGGCAGCACGGCGATTTGCTTGCCGGTCTTGCTGTCGGTGACGATGAGTTTCTCGTTGTGGCAGGCGCTGAACAGCCGGTTATTTTTGGGGTCGAAGCCCAGGCCGGTGGGCTCTTCGCCGGGGGCCAGCTTGTGGCGCAGGCGCACCGCCAGGGTTTTGGCGTCGAACTCAATCACCTCGCTCTTATCTTCGACGTTGGCGAAGATGTGGCCTTTGCCATCGGTGGCCGGCGCTTCGATATCGCCCTCCAGCTCGGCAGTACCTTCTACTGCGCCGGTGGTGGCGTTGAGCACGGTGCTTTTGCCGCCGTTGTTGCTAAACAAAAACACGCGCTTGGAAAAGGCGTCGTAGAGCAAGGCATCGGGCTTGGGCCCGGTCGGAATGGGCTCACCAATGGGTTTGAAGGTAGTAAGGTCAAATACCACGCAGGTATTGTTGCGGCCGCAGGTAATATAGCCGCGGTTTGCGCTGGGCACCACGTCGATGCCGTGTACGCCGGGCGTATTGGCGATGGTACCGATAACCTTGCGCGTGGCCAGGTCTACCACCTCCACCTGGGTCCCGTGCGAGAGATACAGGCGCTTGCCGGCGGGGTCTACGTTCAGGTAATCCCAGCCGCCCTCCCCACCAATGGGGATGGTATTGAGCAGGCGATAGGGTGCCGGGCCAGCGGCGGCCGGCGCAGTTTGGGCCAGGGCTGCACCACTGACGAGGCTAAACGCTAGCGGAGCGGCGAGCAGTAGATATTTCATGCGTTCGGGTTGGAAAAGAAATTTTAGACCAAGTTGAGCCACAACTCTGTAGAGAAGTTGAAGGACCAGCTGGAAGCAAGCACCTGTCGCCAGGCTAGGATTTCATAGTTCGGACTCCAGGTCAGCGCACATGGCTTATGCTTGGGGGCGCCTCACGGGCCCTTTGAGACTGGCCTCTTCCGAAAAGCAAGGCGCATCTTCCTTAAGAGCTGATAAGTTAGCTCCTATCACGGTGCCCGAATGGCAGCTCACCGGAATCTGAACGAACTGCCGGCTATCCGGCTTTGGCCTACTGGCTGCCAGCGGGCTGGCCGAGCCCAAGCAGCACCTGCTCCGTCAGGGCGCACTGCTGCTGATGCGAGTAACGGGCCAGTACGTGGGCTTTTGCCTGGCGGCCCAGCCGGGCCGCCAGGTCAGGGGATTGCAGCAAGCGCTCGATAGCCGCGTTCAACGCCTCTGCATTATGCAGCGGGAATAGCAAGCCGGTTTGGCCGTCATCCACCAGCTCGAGGGTGCCGCCGGTGGCGCAGGCCACCACCGGCAGGCCGGTGGCCTGCGCCTCCAGGGTCACCATGCCGTAGGTTTCGTTGGTAGAAGCTACCAGGGCAATATCAAGCGCCCGGTAAGCTACTTCGGGCTGCAAGGTAAATGGCCGCACGTGTACCACCTGGCTCAGACGCAGGCGCCTGATGCGGGCGAGCACGCGGTTTTTATAGCCATTGCCTTCGTTCAACGTCGACTCGCCCACCAGCAGCAGCTGCAGCTGCGGGTACTGCTGGCGCAGGCGGGCCAATGCCTTTACCACAAATTTCTGGCCCTTGCCCCGGTCGAAGCGCCCAATGAGCCCGAGCAGCACGGTGCCCGGCGCGAGCGACAAACCCAGCTGAGCGCGGGCTTCGGCCTGCGTGAGTGACGAATAGGCAAACTTTTTCAGCTCAATGCCCAGCGGCACTACGTGCAGCCGGGTGGCCGGCAGCCGGGTTTTGGTGAGCACCTGCCGGGCCAGCCCTGGCAAGGGCGTCAGCCACGCATCAAGGGCCCGGTAGCGCAGCGTATGGATGAGGCCGCGCTTGGCTATTCCCAGCTGCATGTGCTGCTGATAAACCAGGCGCAGGGAGGGAACCCAGCATTTCTTGCAGAGCACCGCCAGGCCCAGGTCGCCGTTGCGCGTCACCACCAGCGACTGGGTGCCAAAGTGGCGCAGCACCTCGGCCAACTGCCGCGCGGCCACTATATCCACTGCTTTTAAGCGGTTGCGCAGCACCACCACCGGCAAATTCAGCTCCTGGGCCCGCGCCGCCATAGGCGAATCGGGCAGGGTAATGAGCTGCACAGCCCACCCCCGCTGTTGCATCCACCCGGCGAAGCGCACCGTATTCAGCTCCAGGCCGCCCCAACTTCTCGACAGGCACAGCAGCGAAAGCGCAAATCCGCCGGTGGAAACAGCGACCCGCTCGACAGTAGCAGCAACAGCGTTCATAGCAACCTTTTTCACTAGCCAACCAACCATCCAAGGCAACCGAAAACAGGCTGGCACTCTGTTTTACAAGCTGTATTTCCTCTGTAGCCCGTGCCTTCAGCCTTTGCTCGCGTCTTAAATCATCAGCAAATTAGCCTGCCTCATGCCCGTTACGGATTAACCAGACGGGTTTCATCGACTAACATTGGTATTGTATCGACCACCAGCCTGGCGGCCGCTTACTGTTCCGACCGGACAGCAGGATACTTCATTTTGCCTTCAGCCTGGCGCTGTGCCAAGCCTCTGAATTCTGGTTTGTCGGCGGGCTGCTGGGCCCTGGCCGCAGGTTTAGCCACTGTCAACTTACCGATACCCGCCCCAGCACCCCGCTACCTGGCCGAAGGCCGCCGCCCTTGCCCGCAAAAAGCAGAAAAGCCCTGCCCTGCTCAAAACAACTTGGGAGTAAAGCGCTTTTGCCTCAGAAGCTTATCCGGCCCACCACTGGTAAGTTCTTAAGCTATTTCGCTGCCGCCAGCCGCAGCAGCGGCCCCTGAGGTTTCTCCCGCGCCGGACCGGCCGTATCTTTGTACTCATTCTAAATATTAATGCCTTTTTGCCTGAATGTCTGCTGTAATTTCCACTGATATCTGCATCATCGGGGCGGGCCCCGTGGGGCTGTTTGCCGTATTTGAAGCCGGCTTGCTGAAGCTGCGCTGCCACGTAGTAGATGCGCTGCCCCAGCCGGGCGGGCAGCTTTCGGAGATATATCCAAAAAAGCCTATATACGACATTCCGGGCTTCCCCGAGATTCTGGCCGGCGATTTGGTCGATAATCTGCTGAAGCAGATTGCGCCCTTCCACCCCACTTTCACGCTGGGCGAGCGGGTCGAGCGCTTCGCCAAACTCGACGACGGCTCGTTTCAGCTTTACACCACCGATGGCACCGAGATTCAGTGCAAGGCGGTGGCCATCGCGGGCGGGCTGGGCTCGTTTGAGCCGCGCAAGCCGGCCGTCGAAAACCTCGAGCGCTTCGAGGGCGGTAAGGGGGTGCACTACATGGTGCGCGACCCCGAGCACTTCCGGGATAAGAAAATCGTGATTGCGGGCGGCGGCGACTCGGCCCTCGACTGGACCAACTTCCTGGCCAACGTGGCTGCCGATGTGACGCTCGTGCATCGCGGCACCACCTTTCGCGGCGCGGCCGACTCGGCCGAAAAGGTCAAAAACCTGCACGAAGCCGGTAAAATCAAGCTCGTGCTCAGCTCCAACGTAACGCACCTGCACGGCAATGGCCACTTGGAGCAGGTTACCATCACCGGCAACGATGGCCGCACCGAAACGGTGCCGCTCGATGCCTTCGTGCCGCTCTTTGGCCTCACGCCCAAGCTCGGGCCAATCGGCGACTGGGGCCTGGCCCTCGACAACGATGCCGTAGTGGTTGATACTGTGGATTACAGCACCTCCCTGCCCGGAGTATATGCTATTGGCGATATTAACACCTATCCCGGCAAGCTCAAGCTCATTCTGTGCGGCTTTCACGAGGCGGCACTTATGTGCCAGGGCGCGTTTAAGTACATCTACCCCGATAAGAAATACACCCTCAAGTACACCACCGTCAACGGGGCACCATCCCTTTAAGGAAGTTAAAAGGTAAGAGCTAAGATTTGGGCCGATTGTGCTCATTCTTGACTATTACCTTTTAACTCATATCCTCTTTATGTCTGACATCCGCATTTACGTGGAGGAAGCGCCCGGCCAGCGGCGCGAGCTGCCCGCGCCCACCGATATGGGCCTGAGCCTGATGGAATTGCTCAAAGCCAGCGACTATCCTATTCAGGCTACCTGCGGCGGCATGGCGCTGTGCGCCACCTGCCACGTCGAGATTCTGGCTGGCCCGCCCCTGCCCGAGCCCAGCGACGACGAGTGGGCCATGCTCGATACCCTGCCCCAGCTGCACGAAACCAGCCGCCTGAGCTGCCAGATTCGCCTGGCACCCAACCTCGACGGGCTGGTAGTGCGCGTGGCCGAGCCGGCCTGACGGCTGCTTTAAAACGGGTTCCCAGCATTAGTTACGCAGGCGCCGCGGCGCATTTCGTCAGCATCCGGCCTTGGGTGCCTGACGAAATGCGCCGCGGCGCGTCTTGCAATCGTTGCCATAAGGCTGGCGTGGCTATTGCTGCATTGCCCTACCGCTGACATTCTTACCTCCGCTCTCTAATATGAAACTCTTTTCGCTGCTCTGGCTGGCCACCTTACCTGCCGTTGCCCAAACGCCGGCTCACGACGTAGCCTGGTACACCCAGCATGCGCCTTTTACCATGCCGGCCGTGCCCGACCCGGCTATTCCGGCCCACACCGTTTCTATTAAGGAATTTGGTGGGGTAGCCGATGGCAAAACCCTGAATACTGAGGCGTTTGCCAAGGCCATTGCGGCGTGTGCCCAGGCGGGCGGCGGCCACGTAGTGGTGCCGGCCGGCACGTGGCTCACCGGCCCCATTGAGCTGCGAAGCAACATCGACCTGCATACCGAAGCCGGCACGAAGGTCTTGTTTACGCCCGACCGCACGCAGTACCCGCTGCAAGCGGCCGGCCGGGGCCAGTATGAGGTGACGCCGCCCCTCTGGGGCACCAGGCTGGAGAACGTGTCCATCACCGGGCCGGGCGTGTTCGACGGCTCGGGCGAGGCGTGGCGGCCCTTGAAGAAAGGCAAGGTTTCGGCCGGCGAGTGGGACCGCGTGGTGCACTCGGGAGGCGTGCTCAGCGCCGATGGTAAAATCTGGTGGCCCAGCCGCGAGGCCATGGGCGGCGAGGCATTGCTCAAAAAGCTCAAAAACAAGCCCGATGCCACCGAAGCCGACTACCTCCCGGCCCGCGACTTTCTGCGGCCCAAAATGGTGGCCATTACCAATACCAAAAACCTGCTGCTCGACGGGCCGACGTTTCGCAACTCGCCCATGTTCGTAATTAACCCGAAGGGCATTACCAACCTTATCATTCGCAACGTGCAGGTGCACAACGACTACTGGGCCCAGAACGGCGATGGCATCGACATCAGCGCCAGCCATAATGTAATTATTTATCACTGCACCGTGAGTGCCGGCGACGACGGCATCTGCATGAAGTCGAGCGGTAATAATGCGCCCGATGACCCGGCGTTAACTAATGTTCTCATTGCCGACTGCACCGTGCTGCAAGGCCACGGCGGCTTCGTGGTGGGCAGCAACACCGACGGCGGCATGCGCAACATCTGGGTGACGGACTGCCGCTTTATGGGGACCGACATTGGCGTGCGCGTGAAAAGCAATGCCGGCCGCGGCGGACTGGTACGCGATATCTACGTCGATAACATTGCCATGACGAATATTCTGCACGAGGCGGTGCTGTTCGATACGTATTACGAAGACGTGCCCGCCGGCAAGGCAAAAGGCAGTGGCATGCCCACGGAGGCAACCAAAGTTCCTGATTTTCAGAACTTCTTCCTGCGCGACATCACCTGTAAAGGCGCCGAAACGGCCCTGTTTTTTCGGGGGCTGCCCCAGCAGCCGGTCCACGATATTCACTTCGATAATGTAAGTATCGAAGCTACCAAAGGGGTAGTAGCCGACGATATCCGCAACATCGCGTTCAAGAATGTACGCCTGACGACCGTCGACCAGCCCGCCATTCCGGCCGCAGCTGCCAAAAATATCACTATAGCGCAGTAGAGTATTCGTCGTTCGTTACTCGTTACTAGTTATTCATTTTTCGTCGTCAGCATAACGAAAAATGAGTAACGAACGACAAATCAAGAAATTAAAAAAGGCCCGGCAGATTGTCGGGCCTTTTTTAATATAGCTTTTATATATGAATTAGCGGCGGTGCTTATGCTTAGCTGACGACTTATGCTTACTTGCTGACGACTTGTGCTTGGCTTTCGTCTTGGTCTTTTTCTCGCTGGTATGGTGGTGAGCTGACTTTCTGGTAGACTCCTTTTTGCTCTTGCTTTTACTCTTATGAGAAGCAGCTTTTTTACTGCTGTGATGCGAGCTGGACTTTTCGGCGCTGTGATGCTTGCTATGGCTGCTCTTGCTAGTGTGGCTGCTATGGCGGGCAGCCCGGCGCTCGGCGCGGGCTTCGGCGGCGCGCTCCTCGCGGCGGGCAGCCAGCCAGGCGGCATGGCGGGCCGCCCGCGACCGGGAGTGGCTGGCCGACTCGTGAGCGGGCGAAGCGACTTCCTCGGTGCGCGGGTCGGTAGGGGCTTCGTTGTAGTGAGCAGTAGCGTCCGACTCGGGAGCGGCGGTGCTCAGCTGCTCGGCCGAGGCCGTGGGCTTGGAGAGCGCTTCGGCCTTTTTGCGGCGCACCGGCATCAGGAAGTCGCGCTCGGCGCGCTCACGGGTGCTGAGGTTTTCTTCGCCGGGCAGCTTGGTTACAACGGGCGCCTTTTCAGCTTGCGCCCAGGCCGCTGACGTGGTCAGCGATAAGGCAATTAAAACAACTAGCTTCCTCATCAATAACTTACTGAATAATTTAGAAGAACAAAAATACGTTTAATACCCCACCCGTGCAACAGGCTTGCCGGGCACAACCGCTAGGTTTGGCGCCGTTCTGGCTATTTGCAGAAGGCGTATGCGGCTGCAATCGTTACCATTCTTTTTTACACAAACGCCTGGCTGCCGCCCTAAAGCGGGGCAATAGTGAGCCGCTGCCCGGCCGAGTTGGCGCCAAATTCCGGCGCGTACATACACTGCACCTGGCTGAGGCCACCCGAAAAGTCGCCGGCCTGGCTGGCCCGCAGTCGATACTCAAAGACGTGAGTGCCGCGCGGCACCAGGCTCAGAAAAAAGTTGGTTGCCGCGTCGCGGGGGCTTTCATAATACCCCAGCCCATTCTGGTAGCGGTAGCCGCTGAGCTGCTTAATAGGCTCAAGGCCGGCGGCGCGCTGGTCTTTGAGGTGCACGTATTCGAGCTCGCGGTCGGTACGCAGCACCAGGCGCACCACCAGGGCATCGCCCACTTTAAGCGGCGTAGTAGCCGTGATTTTTTCGAGCTGCGGGCCGGCGGCCGTGCGGGTTTCGCGGTAGAGCTGGCGCTCGAGGCTGAGTGGTGTAGCGGCGGGCGTTACCTTATCAATATCCTCAAAATACTGCCAGTAGAGCGCGCCCCAGGCCACGCCCGCGTCGGGCTTGGTGACGGTTACTTTCCCCTGGGTGGGCTGCACCCCGGCGGCCGCCCAGCTGGTTTTGAAGTAGCCCGTACCGGCCTGGCTGGCTTCGGGCCGAATGATTTCGCCCCCTACGCTTATTTTCAACGGCTGCGGGGCCGCCAGCCAGTCGGAGCCGCGCAGCAGCAAAGCATAGCAGGCGTCGGCGGTGGCGCGGGTGCTGGGCCAATTGTGGGTCTGCTTTTGCGTGAGCAGCCACAGCTTGAGCGCATCGACCGCTTGCTGGTCGTTTTTGATTTCGTCAAATGCTTCAATAAGCGCAGCCTGGGTTTCGGTGGGCGACTCATGCCAGTACGTACTGGCAGCTACCTCCTTCCAGTACATACCCAGCGCAGGCGAGTGCAGGGCGTTTTCGGCGAGGGCCCGCATAATATCCTGGCTGGTATGGTTGGCCGCATCGTGCCGGTACAGCGCCAGTGCCAGCTGCCCTTGCAGTAGCGGGGCCTGCCGCGTCCAGTAGCGGGCCGCCTGCTGCCGATAAAAGGTATAAGCTGCTCCCGCACCCACCTGCAACGGCCCGGCCGGCCAGAAGCTGCGGGCATACAGCCCCTGTATTTCGAGCAGACTCAGCTCATCGCGCTCGGGCTTAAAGTCTTTAGCGCGGCGCAGCTCGGCGTATTCGGCGGCAGTGGCGCGGTCCTGGTAGGCCAGGGCATTTTGCAGTATGGTGCGCGCTATTTCGTTCTGGCTGGCATCGAACGCATTCAGCTTTTTTAATTTACCGAACCCGGCCACAATCAGCTGGGTGATGTAGCGGTCGGCGGGCATGTTATCAAACCACGGAAACGCGCCGTTGGGCAGCTGCATGGCCTGTAGCTTGGCCAGGGCGCGGGCGGTTTCGCCTTGCAGCCGGGCTTCGTCAAAGCGCGTGCTGAGGCGGGCCAGGCGCTCGGCTTCGCCCTGCGCATCGCGCACCCAGGGCGTTTCCTGCAAGAGCAGGCTTTTCAGCTCCTGGTTTTGGGCCAGCTTACTGGCCAGGGCATTTTGCTGGGCGGCAGTGCCGCTACGAGCCTGACGCGTCCACTCGGCCAGCACAGCCTTGAAGCGCGGGTTAGACTTCAGAATCTGAGCCGCCAGCAGGTTAGCATAGAGCCGGCTGAATACTTGCTCGGAACACTCGTACGGGTATTCCATGAGGTAGGGCAGGCTCTGCATGGCATACCAGGCGGGGTTGGCAGTCATTTCCAGGGTGAGCGAGTAGTTGCGCCGGGTAGGCGAGCTGGTGCTTGTCAGCTTCTTCAGTTCAAACTCGCGGGTGGCTGGCCCTACGATTGGCAGCGGCAGGCTTTCGGTGATGAGAATCTTATTGGGCAGTACCGGCAGGGTATTTTCCTCGCCATCGGAGAACCTCACCCCCAGCCTCTCTCCAAAAGAGAGGGGACCTTTATGCTTGGTTTTGCGGCTCTTTTTACCTGCTAACTGCTCACTGTTCACTGCTAACTGGCTTTCGGCCACTACCCGATAGGTCACGGCCACCGGCGCAAAGTCGGCGGGCAGCCTGACTTCCCAGCCCAGCGCGACGCTCTGGTGCGCGTCCGCCGCTACGGTCTGCTGGGCCGGGCTTTTCACTAACTGGCCGGTAATATCCTGGCCCGTAGCGGCATCGAGCAGAAAGAGCTGGGCCGTGCCGCTGGTGGCGTAGTCAGTGAGGTTCGAGAATTTGGCGGGGAACGTGAACGTGTCGCCCGGCCGCAGAAAACGCGGCGCGTTGGGCGTAAGCTGGATTTCTTTCTGGGTAACGAGCTGCCGGGCCAACTGGCCGGTATGCAGGCCTTTGTCGTGGGCCAGGGCCAGCAGCTGCCAGCGCGTCACGGCCTCGGGCATCTGAAATTCGAGCACCACCTCGCCGTTTTTATCGGTGCGCAGGGCCGGCTGCCAGAAGGCCGTTTCGCGAAAATCGCTGCGGGTGGGGATGGCAGTAAGGTCGGGGGAGGCAGGTTTTTGTTGAACGCCATAAGCTACCGTTACGACCTCGCTCAACGAATTACTACCTGCCATTTTAGACATCGGAGCCGCCGCTCCAGAACTAAGTCCCCGAATCACTATTCGGGGGCCACCGCTAGGCACCGCGCGTTGTATCTGCACTCCAGCTACTTTCCCCTGCAAAGCTCTCTCAACTTTGCTACTACTACCGTTCTTCTGCCTCAGTTCTTCTTGGTCAGGCACTTCATTTAAGTGTTGCTGCCAATTATTTAATTCAGGGTAATCGACTGCTTTCAGCTCCACACCATCATTTGCTGTAGCGAAAAAATCAGAACTCATTTGCCCAAAAACGCCCTGCCGGCCAAACCGCGCCGGGAAGTAATTACCCCCAAACTCCAGCCCCTGAAAGCTATGCGACCGAAATACATCCAGGCTCTGGTCATAGAGCGTAGCCAGCAGCTCGGCATCGGCGGCTTTGCCGTTGGCCTGGCGAATGGTAACGCGCCAGGTTTCGCGCTGGCCCGGCTGCAGCCGGTCGCGGAAGGTACTGATGGCCAGTTGTAGTGACTGAGGTTTTTCAGCTACCTGCACCACGGCATCGTGGCGATAGAGGTGGTTGTCGCGCACCTGCGTAGTATGGAAATAGAGCGGGCCACGCGCATCAGCGAAACCACTTCCGAGGGCCAGGCGGCGCTGCTCACCGGCTTTCAGGGTTAGCCACTCGTGGTGTAGCAGTTCGCCGCCGCGCTCTACTTCGAGAAGTATATGGGCATCGGCCTCGCTGCTCCCCAGTAAGATGCTGGCCGGTTGTCCGGGCAATACAGTGTCTTGCAGCGACACAAACCAATCGGGCGTGGCAAAGGGCACGGCAGCGGCCTGCGAGTTATAGAGCGTAAAATCAAGCAGCGCCCGCGCCGAATCAGCGTCAGCTGCCTGGGCTTCGAGGCGGTAGCGGCCGGTGGGCAGCGCCGTCAGCGCAGCTTTCAGGTCGAGCTCCGGGCTGTTTTTAGTGTCGAAAGCCAGGGTCTTAACCAGCTCCGACGCGGCCTCGTTGTCGGCTGTTTCGGGCACCGGGCCGGGCATGCCGGGTGGGTTGGGGCGGTAGCGGCGGGCCAGCAGGCGCAACGTGCCCGCCGCAGGCAGCGGCTCGCCGGTAGCATTGGTGCTCAACAGCGTGAAAGCCGGCAACCGCTGTTTATCGGCCGCGTCGGGGCCGGTAAGGCGCAGGCTGAGCGGATTGTGGCCGATGGGCACATTGCGCGTACCGGTGCGGGTTTCGCCAGCCGCGTCGGTTACGTCGGCCGTTATTTCAAATACGTAGCCCGGCTCCCAGTCCTGCCAGATACGACTGGGGTGACCCGCCGCTACAGGCACCAGCGGCGGCGTAAAGGTGATAGCGAAGCGGCCCTCACCATCGGTCGAAGTAGTGCCGTGGGCCACCTCCTGGTTACCGCCGCGTGGGCCGGGCTGAGACATACTTCGCCCGCCGAAGCCATACTCAAACAGCGGCCATAGCTCGCGGCGCGTTACTCGGTAGCTCACCTGTGCGCCGTCAGTGGCCTGCCCGGCGTAGGCGCGGGCACGGCCGGTCACGTTCAGCGGCTGGCCCAGCTGCGGCCGGCCGGGCACCGAGTCGAGCGCCACCAAAAAGGTCGGCCGCTTATAATCTTCCACGGCGAAGCGTAGCTCGCCGTCGTCAGCGCTCAGCGTAAATTCCCCGTTTAGCAAGCCGGCCGGCAGCACAAATGACCCGCTGAACGAGCCAAAATCGTTGGTAACGAAGCTTTGTTTTTGCAGCGTTTGGCCGTTCACATCTTCCAGCTCTACCTCCTGCGGCTCTTTAGCTAACAGCTGTGCTTTACCCGCCTGACTCTCAGTCAGAATCCCCTTGAAATACACTATTTGTCCTGGCCGGTAGATAGCACGGTCAGTAAATAGGAAGGTGTGGCGTTGCGGCGGCTTGGGCTCGTTTTCAGTACCAGAGAAGTAATAGGAATTTAGGGCGGTCAGCAGTGTATCACGGCCCAGCCAGGAGCGCACGCTGCTCAGCTGCTCACGGCCCAGCGCGTCAGTAGATTTATTCGGGGCCGGAATTTCTACCTCGCCCGTCGGGCCGGTGGGCAGCACGTCGCCCAGGCGACGGTCGTCGCGCTGCTTGGCGCGATTATACACGTTGAAGGTGGCCTGATTTTTAACGCCCGCCAGCGGAACTCCGCTGGCCCGGTCTACCAGCAGCAGCGCCGTAGCGCCGCTGGCTGGGTTTGTGCGGTGTACCAAACTGAGCTGACTGGCTCCCAGCAGGGCATAGGCCGTTACGGTACCAGCCGGTGCTGAAGTCGCAGCCTGGTCGGTTAGAAGCTGAGCCTTATTGCTAAGCAGGATGAGGTAATAGCCAGCCGGCAGCGCCGCACCGGCCGCCGCCAGATTCTGCTCTTTGTAGTCGAAGGAGTGCGCGGGCAGCGGCAAGGCCCAGGTGGCGGCCGGCGCGGCTTCTAAAGCATGGGCGAAGCGCTTGGCGAGCGGACGGTTCTGGGGGTCGTAATGGCCTTGCTGCCATTCTTTAGCGCTGATGCGATACGCCCAGGCGTGCAGCTCCGTCACGTTGCGTACCGTCACATCCAGCCGCCAGGGCTGGCCGGGCACCACCACATCGGCCGCCGAAAAGGCTAGCTCGGGCTGCTCGATAGCGGCGCGTAGCTGCCGGGCCCGCGCCGCGCCGCGCGACTTCGGAAACCGGGCTTCGGCCGTGTGCGTGAGGGCAAGAGCAGCTACCTCATCGCCGGCTTCATGGCGCGCCTGGGCACGCCGCGTCATAAACTCCGTACTGGCAGGCAGGGCTTTATACATTTCGGCCAAGCGCTGTAGAGCTGGCTCATACTGGTCGGCCAAGGGAGTGTTTTGGGTAAAGCGGTGCAGGTAATGGAGGCGCTGCAAGTCCACGTCGGCCAGCGCGGCCGGATTATTAGCAGCGAGGCGGGCGGCCGTGAGGGCCTGCAACAGCTGCAACGCGTGCAGCGGCCCATTGAGCGAGTCGGCCGCCGGGGCCGTCAGCCGCAGGGCCGCAAACTCCGGCGCGCTGCCAAGCAGCTGCGGGTCGGTGGGCTGCCACTGCTGCTCGGGTTTGGTGATGTACCATTCCTGATTTTGCAGCCCCGCAATGGCCCGCTGGGCCAGCAGGTCGTAGAGCGTGGGGCGCAGAGCGCGGCCCTCGGCATCGCCGCCCATGACCAAGTTGCCCAAGCTGGCCAGGGAGGTTTTTAGCTGGCGCTGGGGCTCGTCTTCTACCGACTGCTGGTAGTGCCGCACAATGGCTGAGCCGAGCCGGCCGGCATCCCAGGTGGCGAGGGTGGTACCGCCATCGGCCGCGCCGGGGGTGCTTTGGTCGGCGCTGGGCGCGGCCCCGGCCGTGCGCCCGTACAGCTGGTAGCGGTGCTGGTTGTAATAATCAGCATATAAGCCCGCCAGCAGCGAATGCAGGATGGGCCGGGCGGGAAAACTGGCCGTTTTTACATCACCTTCCAGCAGCGCAATAGCCTTCTCGTCGGCATCCTGCTCCCGGGCTTCGAGCAGCCGGACTTTATATAGCAAAGCCCTAATATAAGCAGCGGCATCGTCTTGCTTTTTGGCTTGCTGGTAGATTTTCTCTATCAGCGGCGCAGCCGTGGCCGTTTGCTCCTTGCTAAGCAGGGCATCAATTTTTTTCCACTGCGCGGCAAAGGGCGGGGGGAGCCCCGGCGCGGCCGAGTCGGCCAGAAGCACGGTCATCAGAAAGGCACAGCAAAGCAGGAAGATACGCATACGGGCAGGGCTTACGGCCGGGGTTAATGCCCTAAAGATGCCGGAACCATGCCAACTGCACACGCCGCAGCCTTCCTCCCCGACGCTAGCTGCGCCCGCGCCGCACCGGAAAAAACAGCAGCTGTACTATCAGCAGCGCCGTACTCGTAAACAGAATGCTGACGCCCACCCGGCCCAGGGCCAGCAGCGGATGCCGGAACGAGCCCAGCTCGAGAAAGAAATAAACCAGGTGGTGTAGGCTCACCAGCAGCAGCAGGTACACCATAAACCACTGCCAGCCCATCTGGTGCACATTCACCGTATCCTGGGCATCGTAGCCGTCGCGCGGGGTAAGCAGGCGCAGCACCCAGGGGCGCAGGTAAGCCAGCAGCACGGCCGCTGCCGCGTGCAGCCCGCCCGTGTCGTAGCTGATGTCCATGGCCAGGCCTATCGCAAACCCCAGCAGCAGCTGCAACGCAATGGGCGTGCGCAGGGGCAAAAACAGGATATAGCCCAGGTAAAGAAAACACCAGCCCAGCCCGAACAGCGACAGCTGCCCGATAATCAGGACCTGCACGCCCGCGTATAGCCCAAAGCGCAGCAGCTGCCGCAACACAACGCCTAGCATACTCATGGGCGCGGTATCTTCGGCTTAACGCCGGGCTTCACGGGGGCCGGCTCGGGGGCGGTAGCCGCGGCTTCGAGCGAGTCGCGCTCGGTGCGGGGGCGGTTGTGCACCACGTACACGTAGGTAAGGCGGCTGAAATCGACGCCCAGCCGCACCCGCACGGTCCAGAAATTCTTGTCCGGCTCCTTCACAAACGACTCCACGGTGCCGATAAACACGCCTTCGGGAAACACGGCATTGTAGCCCGACGTCACCACCGAATCGCCGCGCACCAGCCGGTTCTGGCGCGGAATGTAGTCGAGCAGCGCGTAAGTGAAGTCATCGCCGGGCCATTTCACACTGCCAAAGGTACCGTCGCGCTTTATTTTGGCGGCGATGGCCATTTTGGAGTGCAGCAGCGAAAACACGGTGGCGTAGTGCGCGCTCACCGCTTTTACCTGGCCCACCACGCCGCTGCTACTCATCACGCCCAGGCCGGGCTGCACCCCATCGGCCGCACCTACGTTCAGGGTCAGGTAGTTGTCTACGGCCCGCAACGAATTGTTGATAACCCGGGCCGCTACCAGCGGATACGCGGCATCGTGAGTCGGTACCCGGGCGGCACCCAGCAATAAAGTATCAGGATAGTTACTTATTCTTGTTTTCAAACCCTTAGCCTCCTTGCCTTTGCCTGCAAGTGTAGGCACGCTAGCCGTACCTGACGCGGGCCGCAGGTGCCGGTAGATAATATGGCCCAGGGTATCGCGCCGCACCGGCAGCGAGTCGGCCTCGCGGCGCGCAAAATCGGGCGGATAGAGCTGCTGGCGCAGCCGGGCATTATCGGTCAGCAGCTGGCGATTCAGCTCATCGAGCCGAAAATAATCGGCCACCTGCGTGCGGCGCGCCAGCACAGCGCCCGCGTACGCATTGGCCGAGTTGAAAAAAGCGGCCCGATGATACGAGCTATTGGTAACAAACAGAAAAAGGCTCATCACCTCCAGCAGCACAAAGAGCATCACCCCCTGGAAGCGCAGCAGAAACGCGACGAGATTACGCACGGTGTTGAGTTATGAGGTAAAAGCTATGAATTAGGAGGTAAAAGCAGGAGCCCGCAGGTGTCGCCTGGCCAGCTCATACCTTTTGCCTCATCACTCACCGCTTTCTGACTACGTCAGGAGTACGCCCCGGTAAGCCTGAATGTCCTTGATTGCCTTGCCAGTACCGCGCACCACGGCCCGTAGCGGGTCTTCGGCAATGTGAATAGGAAGCTTGGTTTTGGCAGCCAGGCGCTTGTCGAGCCCACGCAGCAGCGCGCCGCCGCCGGTGAGGTGAATACCGTTCTCGTAAATGTCGGCCGATAGCTCGGGCGGACTGATTTCCAGGGCCTTGAGTACGGCTTCTTCAATTTTGGCTACCGACTTGTCGAGGGCAATAGCAATTTCCGACGACGTTACCTTTATCACCTTCGGGATGCCCGTCATCAGGTCGCGGCCGCGCACCTCGTAGTCGGGCGGCGTCACGTCGAGCTCGGTCAGGGCCGCGCCCACCTCAATCTTGATGCGCTCGGCCGAGCGCTCGCCGATGAGCAGGTTATGCTGCCGGCGCATATAGTCCAATATATCCTGATTAAATACGTCACCGGCCGTTTTAATCGACTGGTCGCACACGATGCCCGAGAGGGCAATTACCGCAATCTCGGTGGTGCCGCCCCCGATGTCGATAATCATCGAGCCCACGGGCTGCTCTACGTCGATGCCGATGCCGATAGCCGCTGCCATCGGCTCCTGAATCATCCAGACCTCCTTGGCGCCGGCGTGCTCGGCTGAGTCGCGCACGGCGCGCTTTTCCACTTCCGTAATGCCGCTCGGGATGCAGATAACCATGCGGTGCGAAGGCTGAAACAGCCGGTTGCGGGTATCGATGAGCCGGATGAGGCCCTTTATCATCTCCTCAGCGGCGTGGAAGTCGGCAATAACCCCGTCCTTGAGCGGGCGGATAGTCTTAATATTATCGTGCGTTTTCTCGTGCATTTGCTGCGCCTTGCTGCCCACCGCAATCACCTTGTTGGTGGTGCGGTCTTTGGCAATAATGCTCGGCTCATCCACCACAATCTTATCATTGTGAATGATTAGCGTATTGGCAGTGCCCAGGTCGATGGCAATGTCGCTGGTCAGGAAATTGAAAAACCCCATTTAGATAGCTCAGCGCGGAATAAGAAACTGGTAGTAATAAGCAAAGGTAGTATAGAACGCCGTGGCAACGATTGCGCCGCCAGCAACCACTGCGGCCGGCGGGCCAGTGCCCGGCCGATTAAAATTTTTTTACTATATATTAAAAACAAATTAAATTTCCGTACCACTGCCAGGCAACAGTACCCTTTTGGCAGCACGGCGTTTTTGCCGTTACGCGGCAGTAGCCACGCGCCTTTCACTATAAAACTCTTGTTCATGCTGCACTATCTGGGCTATGTCGCGGCCATTTTTATTGGGCTGGCGTTGGGTATAATGGGGGGTGGCGGCTCTATCCTGACGGTGCCGGCACTGGTGTACCTGCTGGGGGTGAGCCCGGTGCAGAGCACGGCGTATTCGCTCTTCATTGTGGGCAGCACCTCACTGATAGGTGCGGCCGGCTATTTTCGCAAGGGGCTGGTGGCCTTGCCTACGGCACTGGTCTTTCTACTGCCCTCGCTCATAGTGGTATTTCTAACGCGCAGGGTGCTGATGCCGGCTATTCCGCACGAGCTGTTTACCGTGGGCAGCCTGGTTTTTACCAAAGACCTGCTGGTGCTACTGGCGTTTGCCGCGCTGATGGTAGCGGCGGCCACTTCCATGATACGCCACTCCGGGCCGGAAGCAGCCGCGCCCCTGACCCCAGCGCCCGATTATGCGTTGGTACTGGGTATCGGGGCTGTGGTGGGCCTGCTTACCGGCTTTGTGGGCGCGGGCGGCGGCTTTCTCATTATTCCGGCGCTGGTGCTGGGCGCACGACTGCCTATGAAAATGGCCGTGGGCACCTCCCTGGTCATCATCGCCACAAACTCGCTCATCGGTTTCAGCGGCGACCTGAGCGCGGGGCGGATTATCGACTGGGGCTTTCTGCTGGGTTTTCTGGCTTTTGCGCTCGGGGGCATTGTATTGGGCACCTACCTGGCCCCACGTATTCCGGGCGCCCGGCTCAAGCCTGCCTTCGGCTGGTTTACGCTGGCAATGGGCACGCTAATTCTGGCTAAAGAGATTTTATATCATCGTTAACCTACGCCTTTTAATATAGTAAGCCTTTTGGGGACATTAGCCGCCGGTTTGGCCGCGCTGCAAGGCAAGGTAGTATGTTTCAACTTTCGCTTACTTCAGCGGTTAGCTCAATCAGCTTGTTTGATGCGCTCAGCCGTGCTGTTGGTTTCTCGCCAGGCCCTATAGGCCCAAACTGTCTTTGGAATAAGGACATGGTTACAACTACCTGCTTCGGGGAGCCGGTTGGCTATGTACGTATGCACCTATTACGTGTGCACCGACTTGAAACTTACGCTAAGCAGTAACTTGCTCCCGCACGATGGCTTACGCACCCAACCCCGGCCCTCAGCTAGCCCGGCTAGCACGCGTGCTGCTGCTAGTGGCGGCGGGCGTGGGGCTGCTCGTAGCCTGGCTGCTGGGCGAGCTGGTGTGGCCGGCGCAGCAAGCAAGGCCGGCCCTGCTGCCAGAAGCCGCTGAAGGCCCTCCGTCTCCGGGCAGCTACCACCGGCCGGCTTTCGCGGCGCCCGACCCGGCCACTATTCCGGCCACTGCGGATGGGCAGACTATCCGCTACGGGCGCGAGTTGGTGGCTCAGACCGCTCGCTACCTGGGGCCCGCCGGCTCCGTGGGGCACTTTACCAACGGTATGAACTGCCAGAACTGCCACCTCGACGCCGGCACCCGGGGCTTTGCCAACAATTACCTGGCAGTAGCCACTACCTACCCCAAGCTGCGGGCCCGCTCGGGTACTGTCGAAGGCATCGATAAGCGCGTGACGGATTGCATAGAGCGTAGCCTCAACGGCCATGCCCTGCCGGCCGGCAGCCGCGAGCAGCGGGCTTTGGTGGCATATATCACCTGGCTGGGCCAGGGCATTGCCAAAGGCCACAAGGTGTACGGCACCGGTCTCATGCCCCTGCCCTACCTCAAGCGGGCAGCAAACCCGGTAATTGGCCGGGCAGTGTTTGCCAACAAATGCCAGTCGTGCCACGGCCCTGCCGGCCAGGGCCAGCCGCTGCCCGATGGGCACGGCTACCAGTATCCGCCGCTGTGGGGGCCGGCCAGCTACTCCGATGCGGCCGGCCTTTACCGCCTCAGCAGCCTGGCCCGGTATGTGAAGGCGGCTATGCCCTACGGAGCTACGTTTGACCGCCCCCGGCTAACCGATGCCCAGGCCTGGGACGTGGCCGCCTTTATCAACTCGCAGCCTCGCCCCCACCGGCCCACTCCGCACGACTGGCCCGACCTGCGCCAGAAGCCCATCGACCAGCCGTTTGGCCCGTATACCGATGGCTTTTCGGCGCTTCAGCATAAATATGGGCCTTTTCAGCCTATTGCCAAGGCACACCATCTTCCTGCTTCCTAGCTCTTTCCTGCATGACTCTTTTTGCCCGTTTCCTACTAGCCGGCCTGCTGGTGAGCGTAGCCACTCACGCCCAAACCGCCCCGGCGGCGCCCGCCTCGCCCCTGACGCCCCCCAATGCAGCAGTGGCGGCCAAGGCTGCCCAGTTTACGGGCGCGCCTGCTTCCCGGGCCCACTACCGGGCAGTGTATCAGCTCGATAGCGATGACCCCAAGCTCATCAGCAAAACGCTGCACAACATGCTGAACGCCCTCAACGACCCGCGCCTGAAGGGCAAGCTGGAGCTAGAATTGGTGGTGTTCAGCGGCGGCACAGTGGCCTTTAAAAAAGACCAGCCCTACGAGGCCGACGTGCTGGCGCTGCAACAGGCCGGCGTCATTCTGGCGCAGTGCCAGAACTCGATGAACGCCTATAAGCTCACCAAGGCCGATATGCTGCCCTACATCTCGGTAGTGCCCACTGGCAACGGCGAGCTGATTATCCGCCAGGCCGAAGGCTGGGCGCTGGTACACCCTTAAATTAATTAAAAATGTGGAAATGTGAAAATGTGAAAATTTAGAAAGTAGGAATCTTCTAATTAACAGTTTTTAATTTTCACATTTCCACATCTTCACATTTTTAATTAACTCAATGCTTGAAGTGGCGCACGCCCGTCAGTACCATCGCCAGGCCGAGGCGGTCGCAGGCGTCGATGCTGTCCTGGTCTTTGATGGAGCCGCCGGGCTGCACCACGGCGCGCACGCCGGCGGCCGCCGCGATTTCAACGCAGTCGGGGAAGGGGAAGAACGCATCGGACGCCATCACGGCCCCGTGCAGGTCGAAGCCAAAGCTGCCGGCCTTTTCGATGGCCTGGCGCAGGGCATCGACCCGCGAGGTCTGGCCCACGCCCGAGGCCAGCAGCTGACCGGGGCGGGCCAGCACAATCGTATTGCTCTTGGTGTGCTTGCAGATTTTGAGCGCAAACTCCAGCGCCGCCGTTTCGTCGGCCGTCGGGGCCGACCTGGTGACGGTGCGGAAATCGGCCGCCGTTTCGGTTTGCAGGTCGGCGTCCTGCTCAATGATACCGTTGAGCAGGGTCTTGACGAGCTTGGTCGGAAACTCGACTGGCTTCTGGCGCAGCAGGATGCGGTTTTTCTTGCTTTGCAGCACCGGCAGCGCCTCGGCCGCGAAGCCGGGCGCAATAAGCACCTCGAAAAACAGCTTGTTCAGCTCCTGCGCAGTGACTGAGTCAACCTCTTGATTAACAATGATGACGCCACCGAAGGCCGAAACCGGGTCGCAGGCCAGGGCGTTAATATAGGCTTTTGCTAATATATTGGCTTGCGCCACGCCGCAGGCATTGGTGTGCTTGAGAATAGCCACGGCGGGCGGCCCGCCCGCAAACTCGCGCATAAGCTGCACGGCGGCATCTACATCCACGAGGTTATTGTAGCTCAGCTGCTTGCCGTGCAGCTGGTCAAACAGCGCCGTGAGGTCGCCGTAGAAAGTGCCCGCCTGATGTGGGTTTTCGCCGTAGCGCAGCGGCGTGGCTGGCCGGCCCTGAGCCGCCCCATCGGCGGCCAGAGGTGTGTTCTGGCTTACGTACTTAAAAATCTCGGTATCGTAGTGGCTGGTAGCCTGGAAAGCGGCGGCGGCGTAGTGGCGGCGGTCGTCGAGGCTGGGGCTGCCGCTGGTTTTTTCGAGCAGCTGGGTTACGGCCTCATACTGCTCGCGTGAGCTGATTACGAGCACGTCGCGGTAGTTTTTGGCAGCCGCCCGCAGCAGGGCAATGCCACCGATGTCGATTTTCTCAATCACGTCCTGCTCCGCCGCGCCGCTGGCCACGGTTTCCTCAAACGGGTAGAGGTCGACCACTACCAAATCGATGGGTGGAATACCGTGCTGCTCGGCCTGGGCGAGGTCGCCGGCTTCGTGGCGGCGGTGCAGAATACCCCCAAACACCTTAGGGTGCAGGGTCTTGACGCGGCCGCCGAATACTTCGGGAAAGCCGGTGAGGTCTTCTACGGCGATTACCTCAGCACCTTGTTCTTCGAGAAATTTCTGGGTACCGCCCGTGGAGTAGAGCGTAACGCCCAGGCGGCGCAAAGTAGCTACCAGCGGGGCCAGCCGGTCTTTGTGGTACACGGAAAGCAGGGCGGCGCGAATGGGGCGAGCGTCAGACATCGAACGGGAAAGTTTAGGGGGTAGAATGCTGTGCGGAGTGCAAAAGCTGCCTCGCCCTTACCCGGCCAACCGTGGTAAGGGCTTGGCGTCCCAAAGGTAGGCGCATCGGCCGGCCCTGGTAGCTTCTGCCAAAAAACAACCGGGACGGCTGCTTCATATTTCCGTGCAACTCACACCCCCTGTTTGGGGTTATACAAGCTCAAGCGTAGGCTCCTCCTTCTGCCAGATTATTTTTGCCTGCTTATTAAATGACTGACTTCACCACGGCCGATTTACTCATCTCTTCTCCAGTGGCTGAAGACGCTACGCCTGCGCTGCCAACCCCCGCGCGGGCCGTGCTGGCCGCTGCGCAGCTGGCCCCGCGCCTGCTGGCCCAGGCGGCGCTTACCGACGAAACCGGGGGCTTCCCGACCCAGGAAATGCACTGGCTGCACGAAGCCGGCCTGCTGACGGCCGTGCTGCCAACCAGCCTGGGTGGGGTGGGCCTGGGAGAAACTGCCGCTACGCTGCCGCTGCTGCAAGCGCTTTATCACATTGGGCGCGGCAACCTGGCAGTAGGACGGCTGTGGGAAGGCCACGTGAATGCGCTGCTGCTGCTGCGGCGCTTTGGCAGCCCGGCGCAGGTGGCGCGGGCCGCTGCCGACGCCCGCGCCGGCCATCTGTTTGGAGTTTGGAATACGGAAAACCCGGCCGAAGGCGTGCACCTGGAGGCCGTGCTCAATACCGCGGGCCGCTACCGCCTGCGCGGGGCAAAAACGTTCGCCTCGGGTGCCGGGCACATCAGCCGGCCGGTGCTGACCGGGGCGTTGCCCAAGCAGGAAGGCTGGCAGCTGGTACTGCTGCACGCCGACCAGCAGCCGCCGGTGCTGGACCGCAGCTTCTGGCGGCCGCTGGGCATGCGGGCTACGGCCAGCTTCCGGGCCGACCTGACGGGTCTGGAGGTCGGGCCCGAAGACTTGGTGGGCCAACCTAATGACTATTACCTCGCGCCGTGGTTTGGGGGAGGCGCAGCGCGGTTTGCGGCTGTGCAGCTGGGCGGGGCCGCGGCCGTGCTCGACGAAACCCGCCGCTTCCTGCGCCGCCTCGGCCGCACCGACGACCCCTACCAGCGCCAGCGCCTGGGCGAGCTGCTGGCCTTGCACGAAACCGGCCAGCTCTGGCTGCGGGGCGCAGCCGAGCACGCCGCACTACCCGCTACTGCCCCGCTGGAGGCGTGGCCAGCGGCGCGCCAGGCTGCTACAGCGGCCTATAGCAACGGCTTCCGCAGTGTCACAGAAGATATTTGCCTGCAAACCCTGCGCCTGGCCGAGCGCTGCGTAGGTGCCCGCGGACTGCTTCAGCCCGAACCCTTTGAGCGCCTGCACCGCGACCTGACGCACTACCTGCGCCAGCCAGCCCCCGACGCGGCCCTGGCCGAAAGCGGCCGCTTCGCGCTGGCTTCGGACAAGCCGGCCTACCAGCTCTGGCAAGGGTAACGGTGCCCGCACTTAGTGCGTAAAGTCGGCTTATGTCCGATACGATTTTTGCTACTTACCCACTGCGGCCCGCCAGCTACGCGGCCACGCTGGGTAGCACCGTTATTGTCATTCCGCACCCCGACGACGAGGCCCTGGGCTGCGGCGGACTGCTGGCTTTGCTGGGGCAGACGGGCCAGCCCACAGCGGCCGTGCTGGTGAGCGATGGCTCCATGTCGCACCCGCACTCGCATGATTTTTCGGCGGTGGCCCGCCGCGAGCTGCGCTACGCCGAGCTGCGCCACGCGCTGGCCGTGCTGGGGCTCGATGAAAACAACGTTCTTTACCTCGGCCTGCCCGATAGCCAGGTGCCCAGCCACGGGCCGGCATTTGAGCAGGCGGCCCAGGAGCTGGCCGGCTTTCTGGCCCGGCAGCAGGCTCAAACGGTGCTGGTGCCCTGGCGGCGCGACCCTCACCCCGACCATCGCGCCAGCAGCCTGCTAGCCACCGCCGCGCTAAGCCAGCTGCCAGTGCCCCCACGCCGCCTCGAATACCTGGTGTGGGCCTGGGAGCGCGCCGCGCCCGCCGACCTGCCCCAACCCGGCGAGGGCCAGGGCTTTCGACTCAACATCAGCGGGGTGCTGGGCCAGAAGCAGCGGGCCATTGCGGCCCATCGCTCGCAGCTGGCCCCCGGTATTATTACGGATGACCCAAGCGGCTTTTTATTGAGTGATAGTATGCTGGCCCATTTTGCCCAGCCCAGCGAAGCATTCATCGAAAGCACTACTTCCTTATGAATACGAATCAGCCAAACACGCTTGACCCCAACTATTTTGACGATGTGTACCGGGCCAATGACGACCCCTGGACCTTCGCCAGCAGCCCCTACGAGCGCGCCAAATACACCGATACGCTGGCAGCCCTCAACCGCCCGCGCTACGAGCGGGCTTTCGAGATTGGCTGCTCTATCGGCGTGCTCACCGCGCAGCTGGCCGAGCGCTGCGGCGAGCTGCTAAGCGTTGACGTAAGCGAGGCCGCGCTGGCTCAGGCCCGGCAGCGCTGCGCCCAGTTGCCGCAGGTGACCTTACAGCGCATGCAGGTACCCGCCGAGTTTCCGCAGGGGCAGTTCGACCTGATTTTACTTTCCGAAGTTGGCTACTACTGGTCGCCCGCCGACCTGGCCCGTGCTTCGGAGCAGATGCTAGCCGCCCTGCGCCCCGGCGCGCAGCTACTACTGGTGCACTGGACGCCGCCCGTGCCGGATTATCCGCAGACCGGCGATGAGGTGCACGATTTTTTTATGGCTCAAACTGGCCCACAAGGCTCACTTAAGCACCTGCATGGCCACCGTGCGGCTAAATACCGGCTCGATTTATTTGAGCGGCAATAAGTGATTAGCGCAAATCTCAGGCCCTGGAGCAGCTTGGCCGGGGCGGGCTGCCGGCTTTTTCGCCGGCTGTCCGCTCTTCGCCAGCACCAGCGGCGCCAAGTCTTATTCCGCCGCTTGGCGCAAAGGCCGGGCAGACTGCCGCGAAGCCGGGGCAAAGCACCCACTCACTCCTTCGCGCAGGTAAGTCCGCAGGTCGCACAGCGCGCCGTTGAGCGGCACCGGCAGGATTGCCCCCCGCGTGGCTTCTATCCATTGCCAGAGCTGGCCGAAGGCAGCCGCTCCCCGCGCCTGCTTAAGTAAGTCGGGTACGGGTATTTCGAGGGCACGGGCCATGCGGGCCAGCTCGGGGCCAACTGCCACGGCTCCTTGCTGCCACCAGGCACGGAGGCTGCGGCGGGTTCGCCACACGCGCACCAACTCGTGCGGGCAGGGCACCAGCGGCTCGCGCTGCTGCTCCGTGAGCGTTTCCCATTCGCGCAACTGCCACGATAGGCCCACTTCTACGCGCCCGCAGCGGCGGGCCGAAGTATATACCTGCACACTTGGACTATGCCGCACGGGCAGGTCGTGCTGCAACAAGAGCTGCCAGAGCGACTCATCTTCCAAGAAAGGCACGGCGGGCAGGCCGCCCACCTGCCGATACGCCCGCACCGTAAGGGCCAGGCTTGCCCCAAAGTGCTGGTGATGGCTGGGCCAGGGGTCAACGGCGCAGGGGTCTACCAGGTCTTCGAGCTGGCGCAGCAGCACCCGGTACGCCGCATCGCGCAATTGAATGCGCCGAACGGGACAAGGTGCTACGGCGGCCGGCGTCTGGGTCAGAATGCGTCCTCCCACGGCTTCGGCACCCTCTTCTATCTCGCGCAGGGTAGCGGCCAGCCAGGTAGAGGCAACCAGCGTGTCGGCATCAGTGCTGAGCAGCACGCCCGTTGGCCCGATAGTATCCTCCAGGCGCTGAGCAGCCTCGTCGAGCAGCAGCCGGCGGGCCCGACCCACATGGGCGTGCGGGCGCGGCAGCTGCACCTCGGCTACGTGCACGACCAGGCTGGGATGCCGGCGGGCGGCTTGCCGCACAGCCGCAGCCGTCCGGTCGCTACAATTGTTGGCCAGCACAATAACTTCCAGCATGCCAGCCGGCAGCGTCTGCCCGGCCAGGGTAGTCTGGGCGGCCAGCGCAGCCAGCGTGGCCG
Organism: Hymenobacter baengnokdamensis; assembly: GCF_008728635.1. Classification (NCBI taxonomy): domain Bacteria; kingdom Pseudomonadati; phylum Bacteroidota; class Cytophagia; order Cytophagales; family Hymenobacteraceae; genus Hymenobacter; species Hymenobacter baengnokdamensis. The sequence continues at coordinate 178,568 of NZ_CP044285.1, forward strand.
GCAGCGTGGTCGCCTCGTCCTTGGCCGGAATGATAACGCAGGCCTGCAAAGCAGCGGCCGGCGGCGGCAATTGCCGGTGCAAAGCACGCTCGGCCAGGCGCAGCAGCTGCTCTTCGGTAGGCGGCTGGGAAAGTAGGGCCGGTGGGGCGGTAGCCGTGGCTTCGCGGGTGGCGTGGAAGCGAGCCGGCTGGGCTAATTGGTCCATATGGTAGCCTTTGTACGCCCGTGCTTCACGAAGGATAGGCGTTTACCGCGTAATTTTTGCAGCCTTAAGAATGCCTCACCATAAATTCACTCTATATTCTAAGCTAACTTCTTCATAAATAATAGCTTAATTTCACACTAAGCCAGTTAACTCAATTGGTTAGCCGCCTAAAAAAGCCGCGCTACCCTTGCGGATGCGCGGCTTTTCGGCGTGGTGAATGCTCGTTTAAAATGCCTCACCGATAGCAAAATAAAAGCCCGGCGCGCTACCCCAGGCGTAATCGAAGCGCAGGTTTACCCGGTCGCGGCGAATAAAATTGAAGCGGGCGCCCAGGCCGCCAGCCGGCTTTATGCCATCAACCGTAAAGTCAGTTATATTATACCCTACCTGGCCCACCGAACCGAAGGCGGCCCCGTCGATGCGCCAGAACAGGTGCTGCCGCAGCTCGGCCTGGAAAGTCATCATCTGCCGGTCGCGGAAGCGCTGCTCGTAAATGCCCCGGTCGAGGTTGGCGTTATTATAGAGCGTTCCGCCCAGGTTGGCGCCCAGGCCGGCTAGCTCCCGGAAGGGCACATCGCCGGAGTGAAACTGCCCCAGAAATTGCAGCGCCAGAATGGTTTTACTAGAGAAAATGGGCTGAAAGTGCCGCGCATCAATCTGATAGCGCACAAAGTTATAGTCTGACCCGATGCCCTTGCCGTTGAACATAATGCTCATATCGAGCAGGTTGCCTTTAAATGCAGCCAGCGCCACGTCGCGGTTATCAAACGTGATAACCGGCCCTACCCCTGAGATACTGGTATTCTCGCGCTGGCGCTGGTCGAGGCGGCCATTATCGCTGCTCAGAAAGTAGTTGGGCGAGTGGCCATCGGTGGCGTACTGCTCGGGCGTATTGTCGGTAGTGCGCGTGAAGCGGTACATCAGGCCGGCAAACAGCTTGGGCGCAATGCTCTTTTGCACGCGCTGATTGATAATGAGCAGGTTATTGGACAAGCCCGACTCATTTTCCTTCTTCGTATCGTTGCCGATGCCGTAGTAGTAGAGCAGGTTTTTATAATAGCTGATTTCGCCGTTCAGGTAGTACTGCTCGCCGGGCGAGTAGATAGTATGCACAAACTGAAACAGCGACTGGTGCTTCTGGGTAAACCAGGCCTGGGCGCGGGCGTTGGAGGCGCGGGTGAGGGTATCCTGACCAAACCGGCCACTCAGCAGACCGCCCAGGCCGTAGCCGGCCCCGGTTTCCTGCTGATAAAATATCACCGGCACCGGCAGAATGGTGATTTTTTTGGGAGGCTTGGAAGTCTCAGTCTGGCCAGCCGGCAGGCCCTGCCCCTGGCTTACGAGGGCAGTGCCCACCAACCCGGCCAGCAGCAGCGGAAAAAAGCGCATATAAAACGGTAAAATGAAAACGTATTGAAGACCTCAACGGAAAAGCGGCCTCAGCGGTTGACTCACCCCGGCATTATACGCAAACTACCGCTGCATACTCAGGCACTTAGCCAGCCAGCTGCGCTCTTTTGCTGGCGGCACGGCGCAGCGCGGCTTCCGCACCCCTGGCTACACCAGCAGCATACTCAGCACCCCAGCCAGCATGATGCCCTTGCACCAGGCGCTGAGCTGCCGAAAGTGACGGCGGCGATCGGCACGTAGCAGCAGGCGAGCCAGCCAGGCCAGCGGCATCAGCACCAGCCCCAGCAGCCACGCGGCCAGGGCCCAGCGGTCCCACACCAGCAGCTGACTGGCCGCGGCCAGCACCAGCAGCGCCAGACAGCCCAGAAACACTCCCGCCACCCACTTGCTGCGGGCCAGCCCCCACACCAGGGGCAGCGTATGGCAGCCGTGCTGGGCATCGCCGCGCATGTCTTCCATGTCTTTCACTATCTCGCGTACCACCGTCAGCAGGAAGGCAGCCAGGGCGTAGAGCCACACGGCTTCGCGGCCCGTAAGCAGCTGAAGCTCGGGCAGGAGCACCAGCGCGGCCGTAAGCACCCCAATGCTGAGGTTGCCCACCAGCGGCAGGCGCTTGAACCGGGCCGAGTAGCCCCAGAGCAGGGCCACGGCCGCCAGCGTTACCAGCCCCAAGGGCCACGAGAGTGCTGCTGCCAACACCACCCCCACCCCACTCAGCAGCATATGCGCCAGCATGGCGTGGCGCCGCCGCAACAGCCGGCCCACCACCAGCCGGTCGGGCCGGTTGATGGCGTCAATCTTGACATCGTAATAATCATTGATGATATAGCCCGCGGCGGCTACCAGCAGCGAGGTTAGCACCAGCAGCCCAAAGCCGGGGGCCAGGAGCACGGTCCGCAGGGATTGTCCCGGCAACAGCATTACCCGCACCAGCACCAGGCTCAACAGCATAATGGCCAAGTTGGGCCAGCGTACCAGCCCCGGCAATGCCCTGGCCAGCCGCCCGGCCTGGCCGGGGCCACCCAGGGGCAGCTCATCGGCTCCGCCAGCGGTGGGCGCGGGGTCGGCAGCTGAAGCAGGTAGCAGGGAGGCTGGCATAGAGGCAGGACAAGCGCCCGAAGGTACGGAACCCCTGGCCGGCACCAGTCCCAAAACAGAAAGTCCCCGCCGGCGACCGGCAGGGACTTTCTGCTTACCGGCCCGGCCGGCAGACGGGCGACAAAACTCAGACGCGCCGCACGTTAACGGCGTTCACGCCCTTACGGCCCTCCTGCGTTTCAAACTCCACGCGGTCGTTTTGCTGAATCTGGCCGCCGTTGAGCCCCGTTACGTGCACAAAGAAATCCTCCTTCGTTACATCGTCGGTGATAAAGCCGAAGCCTTTGGCCTCGTTAAAGAATTTTACAGTGCCCGTTTTCATGGTGATTGGCAAAAAAACAAAAGAGGCGGCCACTCGCGTGGTCATTAAACTGGTGCCTTACTGCCAGTGGCCCCTGCATACGAGGCCAGCGGCCGGCAGGTTGAGGCAGGCTACTGGTGGTCGCGCCACTCGTATACCCACTTGGCCTGAATCTGCTCCAGGTGGCCTTCGTTGGCCTGCTCGCGGGTGCCCTCAAAATTGGGCAGGCTTAGCACCCAGTCCAGCAGCTCGGTAAACCGGATGCGGTAGATTTTGGCTTCCGTAAAGTCGTCGCCAAACTTCTCGTAGAGCGCAATGGCAACGTCTTCGTGGTCGGCCCAATGAATGGGCGGCTCGTAGTGGTTCATCTTGTATGAGTTAAAATGTATCAATCAAAAATTAAAAAGCGTTTGCAGCCGGCCGGCTGCTCATGCAGCCCCGGTTTTCAGCGCGTGGTTTTTAATTTTCAACTATCGGCTAGTGCCCCAGGAAGTGCTGGGGCGGTACGGTTACCACCAGCTCGAGGCTTGCGTTTGGCACTACGCACTGGCAGGCCAGGCGGGAATTGAGGCGCGGGTTGATGGCGCGGTCGATGAAGTCTTCTTCCTTGTCCGAAATATCGGGCAGCGCATCGCCCCCTTTGTCGATATACACGTGGCAGGTGCTGCACCCGCACACGCCCCCGCAGTTGTGCTGCAGCTGAATGCCGTTATTGAGCGCCACATCGAGCACCGACTCGCCGCTAATCGCAATGTGCGTTTGGGCGGTCTGGCCGTCCTGGAACTGAAAAATAATGGTGGAGGGTGTCAAAGTAGAATGGCCCAGTGGGCGTGATTGCAAAGCGCAAAGTTAAGGTAGGCGGCCGGAGCTTAGCTGCCCGCCGCTGCCGCCTGAATACTTACCGAGAGCCGGGCATAAAGTTCTTGCCAGGCGGAGTGGGCGGCCAGCGCCGCCTCATGGGCCGCCAGGGTAGCCGCATCGTGACGCACGGCCGGCCCGGTTTGTACCGCAAAGGGCGAGGGTTGCGCCGCCAGCGCCTTGCTTATGGTTTCCTGCACCAAAGGGTGCAGTAGCTCAAACGGCAGGCCTGCTCCGGCGAGCAGCGCCTGCGCCACCCCCAGCAGGTGGTTGGTAAAGTTGCTGGCAAATACCGCTCCCAGGTGCAGCTGCAGCCGCCGCGCCGAATCGAGCAGGGCCACACGCTGGCTAAGGCTACGGGCCAGGGTTAGCAGCCGGCCCTCGGCCACGGCAGTGGATGCCTCCACAAACAGGGGCACGGCCGGCCAATCGATAACTCGTCCGGGGCTGAAGGTTTGCAAGGGGTACAGCACGCCGCCGCGCACCTGCGGCACGGTCTCGAACACCGCCAGCGGCAGGGCGCCGGCCGTGTGCGCCACTACCGCGCCCGCCGGCCACGGCACCGCGGCGAGCAGGCTCGCCACCGCCGCGTCGGGCACGGCCAGCAGGTACACCTCGGCAGCCGGCAGGGCCGCCGTAGCTTCTGCCACCGATAGCCCCAGGCAGCCGGGCAGCTCCGCAGCCAGGAGCGCGGCCGGGCCGGGGGAGCGACTCGCAATAAACACTATATAGTGGCCCGCTGCCTTTAGCGCCGATACCAGAGCCGACGCCACCCGCCCGGCTCCAAATACCCCGATTGTCAGGGGCGGGCTGGTCTCATGTGTTGTATTCACCGGGCAAAGTTCGCTCGCCGAATGAGAGCAGCTGCTGTATTTTGCGTGGCCAAGATTAAAATAATCTGAAGATAATTTGCTGAATAAGTAGCATATTGTGGCCGCAAATAGCCACCAATACATTTCCTAGATGTAAGGCAACGAGTCAGTTGATTCGTTATCAATGAGTTTCTTCATTTTTTCTCCACTTTTCTTTTTTCACATGATGAATTCTTACACTCGGGTGAGTTCCTGGAGCCATCGGCTACGGCAGCTGGGCTTGACGGCCCTGCTGCTGGGCGGCGCTGCCGTAGCGGGGCAGGCGCAGAATTTAAACTACACTGTTGGTACGGCAGCTAATGTGGCTGGTACTTATACAGACCTTGCGGCTACCGGTACAGCTATCACTACGGCTAACACCGATGATGCCAACTCGACAGCGCAAGACATTGGCTTTACATTCAGCTATAACAACCTGAATTTTACCCAATTCATATTAAATACCAATGGCTTTATCAAGCTGGGAGCTACTGCTCCTTCCGATACTAAGCTATTCCTTTCGGAAACTGATGCCAATCAGCTTGATGTGTTTCAAAGCCCGAATGACCCGAACGTCATTGCGGCTTTCAATGCTGATTTAACGGCCGCTGCCGTTGGGGGCACTGAATACCGGGTCGCTACCACCGGAACTGCTCCAAACCGCGTTTGTACCATTCAGTGGAAAAATGTATCTGACAAAGCAGCTACAAACCCAACTCAATACACGAACCTGAATTTTCAGGTCCGCCTATACGAAACAACCAACGTGGTTGAGCTGGTATACGGCCCCACTACTGCAGGGACTACTTCGGCTTTGCGCTTTATGCAAGCCGGGGTAAAAGGCACTTCCCTTTCGAACGGACAGGGAGTGCAGCCTACCAAGCAGTCGAGCGCAGCTTGGTCTACAGCAGTTTTCTCCGACTTTGCCACTGTCATCTCCACGCAAGTATTAAATACGGTTAATTTTCGCAGTATTGCGCCTCCCGATGCTGGCCGCACATTCCGCTTTTCGCCAGCTCCTCCCACCGATGCTGCTGTAAAGGCTATTTATACCCTCGGCAAAATTGCTACTCAGTCTGCTCTGCCTCACTCTGTAAAGGCTGTTATCTCCAACACTGGCTCAACTGCTCTTACCAGCCTGCCAGTAACCCTTACTGTGAGCGGAGCTAATACGTTTACCGATACTCAAACGATTGGTTCTTTGGCGGTAGGAGCATCGGCAACCGTTACGTTTGCAGCCTATCCGACGACACTGGCTACAGGTACTAACTCGGTAGTAGTTACGATTCCTAACGATGGCAATGCGGCTAATAACACAGCCACCTATGGTCAGCTAGTCACGCCAGACCGAATCTCTTATACCGACCCTTCTGTTAATTCCAACCTAAGTGTAGGACTAGGCAACGCAATTTTTGCGGCTAAATACACTTTACCTGCTGCTACAGTTATAGGTGACGTTATCGTTACGTTCGGGGCTATTACTGGCAATACTGCTCCTTTCCAGGTGGTTATATATGATGCTAGCGGCACGGGTGGCATACCGGGCCAAGCTCTTTATACCTCTGCCACTCAAAACCGGACAGCCGCGGGCGGCCCTGTTACGGTAACACTACCTGGGGTAGCTGTTCCAGCTTCCTTTTATGTCGCTGTTAAGGAAACCAGTGCAACGAACGTGGGCGTATCCTATCAGGTTGAAGACCCAATCCGGCCTTCAACTTTCTACTACACGGCCAATAACGGCACTACTTGGACCGACTTTATCAATGTGACGCCCAAAGCCCGGGTAGCAATAGAATTTGGCACCATTGTTCCTAATTGCTCAGCTCCGACGGGTGTTGTTGCCAGCAACGTGACGGCAACTGGCGCAACTATCGCTTTTACCGCCCCTGCTACCGGTACCTCAGGCTATCAAATCGTTTATGGCCCTACAGGCTTTAATGTGGTAACTGGGGGCACAACGGTAACCACAACAACTGCCTCACCTGTAGTACTTACGGGCTTAACGCCCGCCACGACCTACCAGGTGTACGTACGCAGCAACTGCTCGGCCGGGGGCACCAGTGTTTACATCACTCCGGTGACCTTCACCACTGCCTGTGACCCGACTAATGTAGTCTCGACTTTTCCTTACAGTCAGAACTTCGATACTATTCTGTCGGGCCAGTCTTTGCCCTGCGGCATTACCACGCTGGATGCCAACAACGACGGTACTACCTGGCGCATCTCGACCGAGAACCCTTACTCGGGCACCAACGATATGCGCTACAATGGCATCCCACTAAACAACGTGGCGGCCGACGACTGGTTCTTTACGCCGGCGCTGGTACTGGCTCCGGCCAGCAGCAGCACCCGCTACCAGGTGGCATTCCGCTACCGCACTTCGGGGGTGGGCACCACGTCAACGGGTACCGAGAGCCTGGAAGTTAAATCGGGCACGGCCGCGACAGTTGCCGGCCAGACCAACCTGCTCTTTACCAATAATGCCATCACCAACACGACGTACGCACTGGCTAACGGCTCCTCAACTCCGGTAGTAGCCTTGCTGCCCGCTGGCACCAGCACGCAGTACGTGGGCTTCCACATCAAGAGCGCGGCCAACCAGGGCAACCTCTACATCGACGACGTGAGCGTAACGGCCGTGACCGTAACCGCTACTACCTCGGAAGCGCTGCTCAAAGCCACCACGGTATTCCCGAACCCTTCCAATGGGGTATTCTCGCTTGACATTCACGGCGCCAACGCCAAGGGAAGCCTCGGTGTGCAGGTAGTTAATACGCTCGGCCAGGTAGTATACACGGGCTCGGCCCGCGATAACTACAGCAACAAGCTCGACCTGAGCAACCTGGCTCCCGGCCTCTACAACCTGCAGCTGCGCAACGGCGACGATACGCTGACCCGTCAGATTGCCATCGTGAAATAAGCTCACATACGATTCCCAACAAAAAGGCCACCCCGCTGGGGTGGCCTTTTTTGCAAGCCCGGCCGCACCCATGGGCGCATTCATGTTTAATATTTATATATGAAATACTATATTATACACTCGTATTCCGCCGCCGTGTCGCCTTCCGCGAAAACCTCAGTTACAGCGATTTCCTACTCAGTGTACGGGTCCATGTAGAACGGGGTGGCTGGGCGGGCCTGCCAGGAAGCATGGCCCCAAACCCAGAATTTATTATAGTATACAAGTCAGCAATCCTGCGGAACGCCAGCCAGTAAAGCTCACTTAGAGCGGAGTACGAACTGCGGTTCAGGACGGTATAGAGACGCCTCTTTGCGTCTCGTCGTTGTTTAAACCGCGCAGCTATAGTCGTTCAGCGCCGAGACGCAAAGAGGCGTCTCTACGGCATATACCCTGGCTTAGAAACTGCGCTAAAAGCACTGCTATTTGCACGTATCTCACAAAAAAGGCGCTCTGATTAGAGCGCCTTTTTTGTGAGATACGTGCAAGCTGGCTAGCTGGCCAGCACCTGCGAGCGGGCGGCCCCGGCCCGGCCTACGGGCTCAGCGGCAGGCACGGCGCGGGCAGCCCGGCGCTGACGCATGCTCAGCACCAGGCCAAAGCCCATGAGCAGCGTGCCGCCCCAGAGCAGGTTGATAAAGGGCTTTTCGGTGGCCTTCAAAATGATGTAATCTTTGCCGGTAGTGCTGATGGCAAAGGTGAACTTACCCTTAACGGGGTCAATCTGGTCGAGGGTGAGGCGCAGGCCCAGGTCCTCGATAATCTCGGGCACGCGGCCCACCTGGCGGTCGCGCAGCAAGAATATAGGGTGCGCGTGATATTGCCGCCCCTTCTCGCCGGTGATAATCATGTCGGCCTGCAAGGCAATGTCGCCGGTTTGCAGCTTAATGCCGGGCACCTCGTGCGCCTGCTCGATGGCACGGAACACGGCGAAGTAGTCGTTCAAGAACAGCGTATCGCCCACGCTGAGCTCGTGCGGAATGGCCGGGCTCCACGGAATCTCCTTGCGCGGGTCGGGCACGGAGGAGATGTGCGAGTAGATGTCGTGGTCCCAGAAGCGCTGCAGAGCGGGCGAGGCCAGCAGGCCACCCATCTCCTCATTTACCTGGGCGCGGGGGTAGAGCGTAAATTTCTGCCCGGTCTTCTTGTCGTTGTACTCGACGCGGTAATAGGTGTTTTCGGGGCGAATCGTGAGCGTATCACCGGTGTGGTAAAACGTTTTGTCGCCCTGCTTAATTTCGCCCCGCGCCACGGCCTTATACTCGTCATCGGTGCGGTACAGCAGCTGAGTGTTTACGTAGTCGGGCACGCCGGGCACGTCGAGGTACTGGCCGGTGTAGGTTACGTCGTAGCCATTCATCAGGCCGGTTTCGTTGCGCCACAGCAGCACGTTGTTTTCATTGTCTTGGTCGTTCATCTCACGCGAGATGAGCTTGCCGCTCATGTTGCGCGAAATCACGTTGGAGTAACCCGCCGAGGCCAGAATGCCCAGCAGCATCAGGGCAATGCCCAGGTGGGCAACGGCCCCGCCCGAAAGCGTAATACCACGACGCCACAGCCCGAAGAGCGTGCCGGCATTGGTCATGATGCCAAACAGCCCCGCCAGCAGCAGCACCACGTAGGGCGCCGACATGGTATGGCCGAAATAGCGGGTCAGCAGCACCACCAGCGCCGTGGTGAGCAGCGCCAGCATGGTCGGCGTAGCCAGGGCATTGATAACCGACTCCTTGGTGTTGCGCCACCACAGCACCTGCGCCACGCCCGAGAGCAGGCCAATCAGCACGCCGGCCCACAGCTGAATGCGGGTGTAGTGCTGAATCTGGTCGGCGGGCAGCGCTAAGTTAGATTTAATACCGATAAAGCCCAGAAAGGCATTATAAACCGGGATACTGGTAGTAGCCACTACCTGGAAAGCGGCCAGACAGAGGACCGTAGCTCCCAGAAACACCCACAGCTCGGGGCTATAGGCCGTCAGCTCTTTCTCCGAAACCGGGATGCTCTTCCAGCGGGCCGCCAGCAAGGCAATGGCGCCCACCGCGAAGAAAGCCAGGTAGATAATCAGCTGGCCCGACAGGCCCAGGTCGGTAAAGGAGTGCACCGAGGCATTGCCCAGCACGCCGCTGCGCGTCAGGAATGTAGCGTAGAGAATGAGTACGAACGTGGCAATTACCAGCGTATAAGCAGTGCGCAGGCCGATGCGCCGCCGCTGCCACAGCACCATTCCGTGCAAAGCCGCGATGAGTACAAGCCACGGAATATAGACGGCATTTTCTACGGGGTCCCAGTTCCAGAAGCCGCCGAAGTTCAGGGTTTCGTAGGCCCAGTAGGCTCCCATCATAATACCGATACCCAATACCGCGCCGCCGAAGGCGGTCCAGGGCAGGGCGGGCTTTACCCAGCCTGTCAACTCCTTTTTCCAGAGGCCGGCAATAGCAAAGGCAAACGGCACCAGCGTGAGCGCAAAGCCCAGAAACAGCGTGGGCGGGTGAATTACCATCCAGTAGTTCTGGAGTAGGGGGTTGAGGCCCGAGCCGTCTTTGGGCACGAAGTTGGGGTTGATTTTCCAGACCGGCAGGTCTACCATAAAGTCACGCAGCAGGATAAACGGCGACGAGCCGATTTTTACGCCTCCCACCACTACGCCCAGAATCATGCTTACCAGGAAGGCCTGCACCGTGGCAAACACGGCCAGCACGGGCGCTTCCCACTGGCGGTTGAATTTCATAATACCCAGGCCCAATACTACGTGCCAGAATATCCAGAGCAGAAAGCTTCCCTCCTGCCCTTCCCAGAAGCAGGAAATCATGAAGTGTACCGGCAGGTGGTTGCTGGAGTGCGACCAGGCGTAGTAGTACTCGTAGCGGTGCGTGTAGATGATGGTAAACAGGCAGGCGACTACCGCCAGCACGGCCGCGCCGTGCACAAAAAAAGCTCCGCGCGCCAGCCGCAGCCAGCTGCCCTCGGGCTGGCCCAGAGCCCGGCCCCGCGCCGCCTGAAAGTAGCCATAAGCGGCTACTGCCGCTGCCACGAACGCCAGAATTACACTGGCCTGACCAAGATTTCCAAGTACTAAATTCACGGGCAAGCTGTTTTTTCTACAAAGGTACCGCCCAAAGGGCAGGGCGGGGCGCGGCGACCAGTGTGGCAACGACCAACCGACCAGCTTTTTTGTTTACCTTCAACACCGGTTGATTGCTACACCTTCTATCTGCTCCTGGTTCCTTGACCTCTCCTACGCCCACCCTGCCAGCCGCTGCGCCTCATGACTTTGCTGCCCTGGAGCTGGAATTGCGCCAGGCCCGCGCCGAGGCGGCTACCGCCCGCCAACAGCTTGCGGCCCTTACCGACTCGCTGAGCGAAGGGCTTCTGCTAATTGGAGCCGATGGGTACGTGCTGCTTATTAATGACCAGTTTTGCCGCCTCATCGGCTTGCAGCTGCCGGCGGGGCAGTGGTTAGGAATAAAAGCCTTGAAGCTGGCAGGCCAGGTACGCGAGTACGTGGCCGACCCCGTGGCCTATGACGAAGAAATAACGCAGGAGCTAAGCGAAACCCGGCGTAGCGGCCCGCTGCTGCTGCGCGATGGGCGTACCCTGGAGCGCGAGTCGCACCGCGTGAGCCTGGGCGATACAAGCGGCTGGCTGCTGAGCTACCGTGATGTGACCCGGCACCGCCAGATGGAAGCCCAGCGCGACGCGCAGCGCCGATTTTACGAAACTATTCTGGATGAGGTACCGGTCGAGATTGCCGTGCTCGACGAGCAGCGCCGCTATGTGTACGTCAATCCGCAGGCCGTGCCTGATGCCGAGCACCGCGCCTGGCTGCCCGGCCGCACGCTTCGGGAATACTGCGCCCGCTATGGGTTTCCGATGGCCCTGGCCGAATACCGCGACCGCATGTTTGAGCAGGCCGAGGCTAGCACGGAGCCGGTCAACTGGGATGACTGCACCCCGGTACCCGGCGGCGAAGTGCACCACCAGCGGCAGTTCAAGCTGCTGTCGGGGGCCGGGAAGGGCCTGCCCTACATGCTGGGAAGCGGCCTCGATGTAACGGCCCGCGTGCAGGCCGAGGAGCGCAGCCAGCGCAGCGAGGCGGCCCGGCGTGAGCAGCAGGAATTTATTCAGCAGGTGCTCGATACCAGCCCTAACCCGATATATGTGCGCGATTCTGCTGGCCAGGTAGTATTTGGCAACCGGGCGTTGTTTAAGCTTGATGAGCCTCAGCCTCAGCTACCTAATGAGGCGCTACGCAACATAAAAGCGCAGGAAGCTGCGCAGTATGCCGCCGTAGATGCCCAGGTGCTGGCTACTGGCCGCGAAGTAGCCGCCGAAGAGCCATCAACTTCCCCAACTGGCGAGCTGCGCTGGTTTTATTCTATCAAGCGCCCGCTGGTGCGCCCCGATGGCACGGTGCAGGTGCTGGGCGTGAGCACCGATATCACGGCGCTGAAAGCTGCTCAGCTGGCCGCCGAAGAATCGGCGAAAGCCCGCGAAAACTTTCTGGCCAATATGAGCCACGAAATTCGCACTCCCATGAACGGTGTGCTGGGGATGGCTGCCCTGCTGGCCAAAACCCGTCTTAGCCCGCAGCAGCAGGAGTTTGTCCGCACCATTCGCAGCTCGGGCGCCCATTTGCTGGGCGTGCTCAACGACGTGCTCGATGTGTCTAAAATCCATTCGGGCAAGCTGGAGATGGAGCACGTGGCGTTTCATCTCCACGAGTCGATGCAGCAGGCCGTGGCCACGCTCACCCTCCAGGCCCAGGACAAAGGGCTGACGTTCGGCTTCAAGCCCTTTGCCAGCGACGAAGTACCCTGGGTATTGAGCGACCCGTTTCGCCTCAATCAGATTCTGCTCAACCTGCTTTCCAACGCCATAAAATTCACTACCAGTGGCAGCGTGTGGCTACGCAGCTTTCTGGTGGGCGAAACCGACGAAGAGCTGCTGGTGCGATTTACGGTGCAGGACTCCGGCATTGGCATTGGCGAAGAAGCGCTGGAGCGCATTTTTGAAAGCTTCACGCAGGCCTATGCCGATACCACCCGGCGCTACGGCGGTACGGGCCTGGGGCTTACCATCAGCCGGGCGCTGGTAACGCAGCTGGGGGCGAGCTACAGGTAACCAGCAAGCTGGGCCAAGGCAGCACCTTTTCGTTTACCCTGCCGCTACGCAAAACCGCAGAGCCGGCCCCGGTTATTGCCGGGGCTTTCGATACCGGGCAGCTGCGCGGCATTCGGGTGCTGCTGGCCGAAGACAACCCCATCAACCGCACCGTAGCCCGCCTGCACCTGGTGCAGTGGGGCGTGGAGGTAGACGAAGCCGAGGATGGACTGGTGGCCCTGCAAAAGCTCCAGGCCCAGCTCTACGATGTGGTGCTGATGGATATCCAAATGCCCGGCATGAGCGGTATTGAGGTGACGCAGCGCCTGCGCCTTATGCCCGAACACGCCCGGGCTGCCCTGCCCGTGCTGGCCCTCACGGCCAACGTGTTTCGGAGCGATAACGAAAAATACCTGGCCGCCGGGATGGACGACTACCTGGCCAAGCCCTTTACCGAAGAAGACTTGTATGCCAAGCTGGTAGCTTTGCTAAGCCGGCCGCAAGCTGAGCCGGGGCCGGCCGGACTGCCTGCCTACAGCCTTACCCGCCTGCGCGAAGAAGTAAAAGGCAATGCCACCTTCGTGGCGGCAATGGTCAACTCTTTTCTAACGCACATGCCCGCCAGCCTGCAAAAAGTGCGGGCGGCAGCCGAAGCCCACGACTGGCTACAGGTAGCGGAGCTGGTGCATCACATCAAGCCCAATATTCTTACCCTCGATATCGAAGCTGCCCGGGCGGTGCTACCCATCCTGGAGCCCGCGCCGGCGCTGTTTCCAACCCCCGACGCGCCCGCCCGCCAGGTGGCCGTGACGCAGCTGCTGGCCGCTATCGAAGCCGTATTGCTGGAGCTGCCGGGCGAGCTTACCCAGCCGGCCGGGCACCAAGCGGCGCGACGCTAAATGCCGCGCAGCCGCTTGAAAAAGCCCTCCTGGTAAGCCTTAGCCACGGGTACTTCGTGGCCGCCGGGCAGCTGCAGCTGATTGTCTTCTACTGCTTCGATGAGCTCGGTATTTACCATGTAGGAGCGGTGCACGCGCACGAAGTGCGCGAACGGCAGACGCTCTTCAAAGGTCTTGAGTGTAGCATACACAATGTGCTTATGCTTTAGCGTTACGAGCACCGAGTACATCGACATGGCTTCGATGTACAGCACTTCATCGAAATTGATGCGGGTGAGGCGGTTATTTATCTTTAAAAACAAGGCGTTGCCATCGGCTCCGAACATAGCCTCGCCCAGCTCTTCGGGGGCTGGGGCGTGGGCTATGCGCTCGCTCCGGATGCGGTCTACCGTCCGGATAAAGCGGGCATAGTCGAGCGGCTTTACCAGGTAATCGGACACGCGCAGCTCGAAGGCATCAACGGCGTAATCGCGGTGGGAGGTTACGAGGACCACCGCCGGGGTAGGCTCGGGCAGAATGCGTACCAGGTCGAGGCCGGTAAGCTCGGGCATACTAATATCAAGCAGCAGGATATCAGCAGTTCCACCTTTTCGAAAGTAGTTCAGGCAGGTCACGCCGTCGGCAAAAGAGCCGGCGAGCACAAGCCCATCGGTGATGTTTACGTAATGCTCCAGCATGAGCCGGTTCATTTCATTGTCATCAACTACGACGCAGGCTAGCTGGGGTAAAGCAGCCGCAGTAGAAGTGCCGGTAAAGTTCATCAGAGGAGCAAGAGAGGTAGGCACAGTAAGAGCAGCGCAGCAGCTAGAAGCCAGGTCAGCAAGTTAAGTCAGAAGCTGGCAGTCGCCCGCCAGCGACCCTGGCCGGCTACACTTCAGCAGCCAGTGGCTCAGGGTAATAGTCCTGCCTATTTTCTAGCCTAAAGCTAATAATCACAAAGGCCGCTTACTGTTGGCAGATTTGCTGCGCTTATCGTGCTTTAGCAAGTATTTTATATATAGTAAATCATTTATATAACCTAAGGAATCGGTAGGCAGAGCGTGGACCCACGCCAAAGCGACAGCCATGAACTGCACTGGCCGGCCTGCTGCCAAGCAGCCTGTTCATTCCGCTTAATTATTCATGGCTGTGGCGGGCGGACCAGTTTTGCCCAGGTCTTTCTCCACATATTTACTGGGGCATTTGGTCAGAATCTGGTCGGCCTCAAAAACGCCGTCTTTCATGGCTCCTACAATCACCACCTGCTCCGACTTATCGAGGTCCTGCGGCTTAGGATTACGGTACACCACGCGCTGCGCTACGTGTAGCGTATCTACCATAGTGAAGGCGAAGTAGTTTGGGTTAGCTACGGGGTCATATTCCAGGCCTATCGGGCGCTTATCGGCATCGCGGGGCAGGGTGCCCACTACGTGCACCTTCGCCGGGTTGCCAGCGGCTGCCTGCTGCCGGGCGATAGTAAACGTCGAATACGTACTGGCATCCGACATAGTACTGATGATAATACCTACCGCGGCCGCGATAACCACTAAAACAAAAATGTGCGACTTTTTCATGCGGGCAAATGTGAATATGGGCGGAATATAGAAAAAATGGGCGGAATAGAGAAGGGTGCTAAGTAAAAGCTTGCTACGTGGTTAATGAGTAACATTTTCCACATTTTCAAATTCCATATACTCCCCCCATTTTATCAGCGGCCCTCTACCTCGCGCTCCAGGCGACTCACCTTGCGGTCGAGGCGCACCAGATACAGCAGCAGGCCGCTTAGAATGATGACAATAACCAGCACGACCACGTAGATTTTGCCGCTCTGGCGCAGGGCATCGGCCATCTCGGGCTGGTCGGCCGCCACGGCGCTGGCCTGAGCCAGGACCGGGCCAGCCAGCAGCAGCAAGGGCAGCAGCCAGGCCAGCGACCGGCTAAGCAAGTTGTTTTTCATATATTTTCTCTTTTACAAAAGCCAGGCGGCAAGCTACTTCGGTAATCCAGACGCCCAGGAGCGTCCAGCCGATAACGGCCGGATAAAACACCATGCGCATTGCGCTATCAAGGTCGTACTTCGAGAAGCCGGGATTGCCCCCCATGCCGGGGTGCAGCGACGCCGATGCCAGCCGGGGCATGATAAACAGCAGCGGAATGGCCGCCGCAAACGCAAAAATATTATAGATGGCCGAAAGCCGCGCCCGCTGCTG
The DNA here is from genome assembly GCF_008728635.1 of Hymenobacter baengnokdamensis. Taxonomy (NCBI): domain Bacteria; kingdom Pseudomonadati; phylum Bacteroidota; class Cytophagia; order Cytophagales; family Hymenobacteraceae; genus Hymenobacter; species Hymenobacter baengnokdamensis. Next base: position 194,435 of record NZ_CP044285.1, read on the forward strand.
CTCATCGGGCACGGCCCCGCGCAGCACCAGGTAAGCCGCATAAATGAGCATGGTAACGGCCGCCCCGTTGAGCTTCACGTCGGTAGTCCACCAGGTGCCCCAGGTGTAGCGGGCCCACAGGCTGCCGGTCATCAGCCCCAGGCAGCCCAGCAAAATGCCGGTTTTGGCCGACTCGTGGGCCAGAATATCGAGGTGCGTGCTGGGGCTGCGCAGGTAGCGGATAGAGTTGACGACCGAAGCGAGGAGGATAATGGTCATCCCAAACCACATCGGCACGTGGAAGTACAGATTGCGCTCCGTTTCGTTGAGAATAGCCAGGCGGGGCACATGGCCCAGCAGGCCCATCACCGCCGTGTAGAGCAGCAGCACAATGGCCAGGTATTTCCACCACTTCATTTTGTAAATGCTTAGCTGGCAGCGGTTAGCCAACAGCTTCTTTTAGGAAGTAAAAGCGAAGTAAGCTTGGGTTTAAAACCCGCCGCTCAGCTGCGCCATAGAAAAGGAAACAACAGATAAGACACCGCGCCCACAATAAAGTTCAGCGCCACCAGCGTAATGACCGAGCTCTGGCTGGCTTCCCAGGGCAGGCCATCAAGCGCATTTTTACTTACTTTCACCAGCAGCAGCAGCACGGGCACCAGCACCGGCAAGCCCAGCACAGCCAGCAGCGTACCACCCCCCTGCCCGGCCCGCGCCGCAATACCCGATACCAGCGTCAGCGACGAAGCCAGGCTCAGGGCACCCAGCGCAATACTGCTAGTGTAAAGCAGCCAGTCCTGCACCGGGTTGCCGAGCAGCAAGGTATACAGCAGCAGCCCCGGAATAGCCAGCGCCAACAGCAATAGCGCGTTGTAAAAAATCTTAGCCAGTATTACGGCCTCGGGCCGGGCCACGGTGTAATAGTAGAGCCGCAGGCCGGCCGACTCCTGGGCCAGCCCCCGCCCCGCCGCCCCGAGGGCCGCAAAGAGCAGAATAACCCAGAACAGCGCATTCCAGGCAGGCGGGGGCGGAGCCCCCCGCGAAAGCTAAAGCTGAGGTAGCTAACGTACACTGTGCCACCCACATAGAGTAGCAGACCACCCAGGGCGCTGCGCTGCCGCCACTCCAGGCGCAGGTCTTTCAGCAGCAACAACCAGATTTCAGCAAGCAGCGACACGGCTGCAAAAGTAATGCGTAATGGGTAGTAGGTAATGTTGCACCGTCTACCCGGCCTACACTACCTACTACCCATTACGCACTACCTGCTTAAAAGTCGTGGCCCAGCGTGAGATAGGGCTTGGGCTTGGAGGTTACGTAGTTTTCGCGGGCCCAGGCCATGTCGAACTTCACGTAAAAGCCCAGCAGACTGCTGCGCACGCCGGCCCCGTAGCCCATCAGGATGGGATTGCTGAAGTTGGTGACGGTACCGAAGAAGGGGCTGCCCGAGTTGACGTTGGCGATGGGAACGGTATTGTTGGAATTGTCTTCGCCAAACGGGTTAGTGCCATTGTAAGCGGTACCCGCATCGAAGAAGCCCACAAACTGCAGATTCCGCAGAAAGCCGGAATAGATGGGCCGGTTGGCGAAATACTGCACAATGGGAATGCGCAGCTCACTATTGAACAGCACGTAGCGCGTGCCGGTGCGCTTGCTCAGGTCAAAGCCCCGCAGATTGGTTACGAACTGCTGGTAGAACATGGTAGTGGGGTCGGGCAGAGCCTGATTGCTGCCCGCAGGCACCAGCAGGCGGTCGCCGGTATAGCTTTGGTTTATCCAGTTGTCCATGCCACCGAGGCGAAACACCTGCGGATTGCTACCCGACTCGGCCAACCCAAAAAACTGGCCGTAGCTGGCCCGGTTGGCCCACACTATCTGGCGATGAATCTTTTGATAGTGACGCAGGTCGATGTAGAACTTGCCAAAGTTGTTGGCCTTGGTCTGAATATCGTTAATTTGCAATATACCCACTTTCATGCGGGTACCTACCAACATATTGACCCCGGTGGCCCGCGAGTTATCGAACACCAGTTCGGCGTTGTAGCCCAAGTAGTTACGGGCAATGTCACCGTCGGTCGTGCTGTTGCCGGTAAGCGCCCGGCTAATGTTGTCGTAGCGGGGCCCGCCCCGCAAGCTCAGGCTATGCGTGAGCGGGTAGGCCAGCGTAGGAGCCACCTCGTGGCGGCCAAAGCGCAGCAGCTGACCCGAGCCCGTGCCATCATCGAAGAAATAAGCCTGCTTCTGATACGCCAGGGTCCAGTCGAAGCGCCGGGTCACATTGGTGTACGAAACGTTGATGTTGCTCGTACGGAAATCGAGCTGCCCAAAGATGCTGGCCTGAAAGCGGTTATTCTCAAACGCATCGGAAAGGTTGGCCTGCAGCGACAACCCGAAGCCCAGCAGGGGGTCGATAGCCACGCCTGTCATCAGGTTATCGGCCATGAAGCGGGTGTCGTAGCGGTAAGGGCCGGCAATGGCCGGGCTGCTTCCCGGCCTGCCGGTAGTGGTAGCCGCGCGGGCCGGCGTACGGCGAGGGCGTACCGGCGCAACATCCTCATCCTCCTCAAACTGATAGTTGTTGGGGTTGAGCGGCGCGGTGCTGCCACGATGTTTGCCCGGCGTGGCAGTGGCAGCCGGCGTAGCCGCCGCAGGCGTGGTGGCGGGGGCCGCCGTTTGCGGCGCGGCAGCCTGCGGCCGTACCGGCGCCGGCTGCGAGCGGTTTTCCAGAATGCGCTGGCGCGAGGTTTTGCCAACTACCAGGTTGGCAGGCAGGTCGTAGTGCGGATACAGGAAGAGCAGGTCGCGGGCCTGCACCTGCGGAATAAAGGCCAGCGCGCCCGAAGGCATGCTGAGGTCAAAGTCCTGAATATTCGCCGCAAAGTTGCTTACCGGCTGGTGCTGGCCGGTTTTGCGCGAGTAGCGAAACAACCCCCGCACCCCGCTTTCTTCGCCCAGGTACACTATCTCGTCGTCGGAAAGCGGGCGGGGGCGGGTTTCGTTGGAGATAGTGCTTACCAGCGGCTCAATGGGCGTAGCGCGGCCATCGAGGTGGCAGATAAACAGGTCGTAGTTGTTGACTACGTTCGGAAAAGTAGCCGGCCGGGCATGGCCGGTCGAGTCGAGGTAGCGGTTAGAGCTGAATACCACTTCCTGGCCGTTGGGCATAAATACTGCCTGCTGGTCGTCAAACAGGTCATTGGTCAGCCTTTCGGGCTGCCGGCTGCCGGCCCGCAGCAAATAGATATCGTTCTGCCCATTTTGCACGGCCGTAAATACCAGCGCTTTGCCATCGGCCGAGTAGTTCATATCAAGCACCTCATCATAGGGCGCGAAAATGGTGGCCGGGTGGCGTAGGCGGAGCGCGCCGCGCAAGCGGCCAACTAACACCGTGCGGGTGGCATCGTGCACGTGCAGGGTCATGCGGCCTTGCTGCATCTCGGCCACGGCAAGCTGGGCATTGCCGCGCCAGGCCAGCACGGGCAGCCGGGTTTCTACCTGCTGGTCGGGCGTACGGTAGCCGCCCTGAAGCAGCGTGTGGCGGTGCGAGCCGTCGCGGTTAGCTATTACCACATGGTAGCGGCCCTGCTCATTTACGGCGTAGGCCAGGTGCTGGCCATCGGGGCTGAAAACGGGCTGCGAAAACACGTCGAGCCCACGCTTATTGCGGCTGCTGAGGCGGTTAGCCTCGGCGGGCACCACCAGGGTAGCCAGCGCGCCCCCCGTGTTGATATCGCGGTAGTAGCTCACCCAATTACGCAAAAATACCTTGTAGGGCACATTGAGCGACGACGAGATGCCTACTTCCACGTCGCGGGTGATGCGCGTAAGATTCAGCACGTTCTGCACCGTGCCGTAGCCGTAGCGCTCGGCAATGTAATTCCAGATGCTGTGGCCGGCCAGCCGCGGGTTGCGGGTAAAGAACTGGGCCGTCCGGTTGCCGCTTGGGTACTGGCGCACCATGTCGCGCATGTACGCATCCATGTCGATGCTCCAGCCCTCGGCCGCGTAGGCCGAGGCCCCACTGACAAACCAGTCGGGCAGCTGCAACATATAGTTACTTTGCAATACTTCACGCAGCGAGCCGCCGTATAGCATATCGTTGAGCAGCACCTGCGTTATCTGGAAGCTCAGCTCGCGCTTGAAGTCGGTTTGGCGGCCCGTAAAGGCCACTTGTACTTTAGTTTGCTTGGCCAGCTGGGCCTCGCCCCCGTTCACGGCATTGGCCACGGGCAGCCCGATGTTGCTCTGCCGCAGGTCGCCGACCGAGTTGTAGAGCATGAGCGTGGTCTTGCTGTAGGGGAAGTACCCCACCAGGGCCGTAATGCGTTGCAGCTCCTGCTCGGCATACTCGGCCGTGCGGCGGGCGCTTGCTTCTCCGCCTGCATAAAAATAGACGTTGAAATTCTGGGTTGAAAACTCCTCCCAATTGAATTTCTTGTACTGAATGCGCACCCGGCCAAAGGGCTCCTGGGCAGTTTGGGCGCGGGCGGGCAGCACCGTGGCGCCGGCCAGCAACAGCAGCAGTACCCAATAGCCTGCTTCCCGCAGTGGGCCGGCGGCAAGCCGGCGAAATGATTGGAAAAAATTCACAGCAAATCAAGTCAGAATAATGGCAGAAGAAATGTAGACCGGCCACAACAAAAGCCTCTCCCGGAACCAGCAGCAGCGCTTCCTGTTCTTAACGCACAACCGGCCGGTCTGGTGTGCGAGTATCGGCAACTTAGGAAGGACAATGCGCATAGTAACGAGCTAAGGTAACATCGGGCCAGAGCTCGGCACCACTGCCAAGGTGTTCGGCTAGCAAGGCGGCCAAGCGCGGAGCCAGGCTCACCCCCTTGGAGCCAAAGCCGCCAAAAAGGGTCAGCCACGGCAGGGTGGGATGCCGGCCCAGCAGCGGGCGGCGGTCGCGCACGGCGGGCCGCACGGCGCGGCGCTCGCCCCGCACCTCAAACGGCAGGGCCGTAAGCCCGGCCAGCCGCCCGGCCAGCTCGCGCCGGTCACTGTCGTCGGGCTCGGTAGCAAAAGGCGGCCAGCGGTAGGTGGCGCCCACCCGAAACTGGCCTTCGGACCCGGCCGGCACTACGTAGGCACCCCGATTGAGTACCTGGTCCGGGCTAAGGCCGGGCACTACCACATCGAGCACCGCGCCCTGATTTGGGGTAAGCGGCAGCCAGCTGAAGTGCGGGCAAGCCAGCGCCGCTACGCCCTGGCAGCACACTACCTGCCGCGCCCGTAGCTGCCCCGGCGCATAAGCCACGCCCGTGCCGCTGCTAACGAGGTGCTGCCAGCTAAAAGTTTCTTCGCGCAGCCAGCCCTCCGCCCGGCCTTGCCGGGCAAGCAAGTTCAAAAGCCACTCTACGCGCAGGTGGCCGCCCCCGCGCAGCCAGGCGCCGCCAAAGGGAGCCAGCAGACCCGCCCGCTCAATGGGCGCCGACTCGATTTTCTCGACGAAGCCTTCCCAGGGGTTGGCTGAGGCCCGCGCCAGCATCTGCTGCTGCTCCTGCTCGGAGCCGAATACCTTCAGAATAGGACTGGCCTGAAAAAAATCTTCGCCAAATTCGGCAGCAAGGGCTTCATAGTAGGCAACAGCGTAAGGCAGCGTTTCCTGCGCCCGCCAGGTAAGGGCAAAGCGCTTGCCGGCCACGGGGTTCATAAGGCCAGCCGCCACGCGGGACGCCGTATCGGGCCGGGGGTCGTCGTACACCAGCACGCGGTAGCCGCGCCCGCGCAGCTCGCGCGCCAGCACCGCCCCGGCAATGCCGTGCCCTACTAGCAGGTAATCGTAGTCGGAGAAATCAGTCATTGGCAGCAGCAAAGTACGGTGGGAGGAAGTGAGGGCGGCAGCAGCGCAGAAAGGCAGCGCGCCCCTGGGGTTCGGCGGCCCTCACTTCCTCCCAATTACCTTTGCCGCATGCTCCGAATAGTCAGCTTTACCTTCAACGCTTTCAGCGAGAATACTTACCTGCTTATCGACGAGGCGAGCCGGGCCACGGCCATTGTGGACCCCGGCGCCTACTCGGCCGATGAGCAGCGCACCCTGCGCCACTACCTCGAAAGCGAAAAGCTGGTTGTGCAGTACCTGCTCAATACTCACGCCCACATCGACCACGTGCTGGGCAATGCCTTTGTGCTGCGGCACTACCCAAACATACCCTTTTTGCTACATTCGCTCGACCTGCCCACCCTGCGGGCCGTGCCAACTTACGCCGGCCCCTACGGCTTTGCGGCCTACGAGCCGGCCGAGCCCACGGGTGAGCTAACCGCCGGGCAGGTTATTGAGCTGGGGGAGAGCCGGCTGGAGGTGCGCTTTGCCCCTGGCCACGCGCCGGGCCATGTGGTGCTCTATGATGCCGCCGGCGGGCAGCTGGTGGGCGGCGACGTGCTGTTTAAGGGCAGTGTGGGCCGCACCGACCTGCCGGGCGGCGACCACGCCACGCTGCTGGCCAGTATCAGAAAAGAGCTGTTTTCGCTGCCCGATGCCACGGTGGTGTACCCTGGCCACGGCCCGGCCACAACTATCGGCGAGGAGCGGCGGAGCAATCCGTTTTTGCAGTAAGCGCTGAATTCGGACTTTTAACTTTTATCAGGGTAAAGGGGAAGCAGCTACTCACGGCTTCGCTTGTCAGAATTACTACTCACAACAGTGGCGTAAGGCATGAGAAAGCCGGCGCTGTGCTCAGGCAGTCAACTCCTTGAAACGACATATTCCCAACGCTGTTACCTGCCTCAACCTGCTGTGCGGGTGCCTGGCGCTCACGTTTATTTTTCGGGGCAACCTGGTAATGGGCGCCTACCTGGTGGGCATCGCCGCCGTAGCCGACTTTTTTGACGGAATGTTGGCGCGGGCACTGCGCGTGTCGTCGCCCATCGGCAAAGACCTCGATTCGCTGGCCGATATGGTATCGTTTGGGGTAGTGCCGGGGGCCATCTTGTACATGCTGCTGACCAGCCACGAGGCGTGGGCAGCGAGCGGCTGGCACTGGCTGGCGCGCCTGGGGTTCGTGGTGAGTATTTTTTCGGCCCTGCGCCTGGCTAAGTTCAATAACGACACGCGGCAGACAACCTCGTTTATCGGCCTGCCTACGCCGGCCTGCACGCTGGTAGTAGCCTCGCTGCCGCTCATTCTGGCCCACGACCGGTTTGGGCTGAGTGGTATCATCCTCAATCCGTGGCTGCTGCTGGGCCTTACTGCGCTGCTCTCGGGCCTGCTGGTGGCCGAGCTGCCGCTCTTCGCCCTGAAATTTAAGAACCTGCGCTGGCTGGGAAACCGGCGGCGGTTTATTTTTGTAGGGGTGGCGCTGGGGCTGGTCGCCACGCTGCGGTCGGCCGGCATACCGGTGGCGGTGCTGCTCTACGTGCTCATGTCGGTGCCCGGCCGGGTGCGCAGCCGCGACGGCTTCGAACCCAGCCCCGGCAGCCCGCAATAAGTTGGCCGCTATTACTGTTAGGTTGCCGCCAATCGTGTAGCCGCCTGACAGCTGCCGGGCCACGAGCAGCCTGTTTATATTTGAGTAGTGCCTTAGCAGGTAGTATATATGCGAAACCTTTTCTCGATGCTGCTGCTGGGAATACTGGTGGGCTTTACCGTGCCAGCGTATGCCCAGGCGGGCGGCCCGGCGCAGGTAGTGCCCGTTAGCCTCAGCTGGACCACCTACGCCAGCCTGCCCAACCCGCGGGCCAACGCCGACGATGCTCCGCGCCGCGTACCTAGCTTTAAGGGCGCTTATCATGGGCCCGGTGCCGTGGTGGGCACCTACACGCTGCGCCTGGCCGGCACCATCGGCAGTGGTGAGCTGCGCGATGCCGTGTACGAAGCCTTTCCGGCCGCTGATGTCAAGCTGCTGGGCAATACTACCTTACCCGCCGCGCCGGCCGTGCAGCTGCGCTACGGCACCGAGGCCCGCCGCCCATACACCTACGTGCTGATTCAGCCCGTGCGCCGCAACCCGCAAACCGGCCAGGCCGAGCGCCTGCTGTCGTTTTCCTACGCCGGCCAGGCTACCGGCAGCAGCGCGGCCGCCCGCTCCACGGCGGGCCGGGCCCACGTCAGCACGTCGGTGCTGAGTAAGGGCGACTGGTTTAAAATCGGCGTGCCGCACAATGGCGTTTATAAGCTCGATAAGGCGACGCTCAAAAGCCTGGGCCTGCCCGTAGCCACCCTGGACCCACGCCGTATCCAGCTCTTTGGCAACGCCATCGGGCTGCTGCCCCAGGCCAACTCTGCGCCCCGCCCCGACGACCTGGCCGAAAACAACCTGCTGTTTGTAGGCAATGGAGATGGCGTATTCGATGACGGCGAATACTTTCTGTTCTATGCCAGAGGGCCGCATACCTGGCGGGCCAGCCAGCCGGGGGCTATCGCGCTTGCCGCCGACCCTACCCGGCCCGGCTTGTTCGGGCTGCTGGGCGAAGGCGGGCGCTTCAAGCACATCAACAACTTTTACTGCGACACGGCCTACTACTTTGTGACGGTGGGCAACCAAAACGGGCGGCGTATTCCAACGGTAGCTGCCCCCGGCAGAGCGCCGCAGGGAGCACCCATCACGACGTTTCTGGACCGCCGCTTCTACGAGCATGACCTCGTCAACCTTCTACACTCGGGCCGCCGCTGGCTGGGCGAAGCTTTTACGAGCAGCAACCCCCAGCGCGACTTCGTTTTCAGTGGCGACGGCAACCAGCCGCTGGCCGACCTGGTAGCCGGCGATACCCTGCGCCTGACCGTAGCCACGGCCAATACCGCTTTGCAAAACAGCAGCTTCGATGTGGCGCTTAACGGTGCCAAGCTGGGTAGTCAGTCGCTGCCCGGCATCCCCAACGGCTCGTTTACGGCCGTGGCTACCAACGATTTTCACACCTTTACCACCCTCACCCCGGCCGGCCTCACCGACCCCAAGGTGACGCTGACTTTTTCCTCGTACGATGCGGCCGGCACCGGCTACCTCGACTACCTGGAGCTGGTGGTGAAGCGCCAGCTGCGCCTCAGCGGCTCTTACCTGGAGTTTAACTCGCTCAACTACAAGCGGGGGGCCGGCACCGTAGGCACCTTCACGGTAGCCAATACCAGCCCCGGCACTCAGGTGTGGGAAGTAACCAACCCGCGCCAGCCGCAGGCGCAGACCCTGGACGCCAGCGGCAGCTTTCTGGCCTACACCGACTCGCTGCGCGAGTTTATAGCCGTGCAGCCCAGCGGCACCTTCGATGCGCCCCGGCTGTTTGGCAAAATTCCGAATCAGAACCTGCACGCGCTCAACAGCGATGGCAAGCTGAATCTGGTGATTGTAACCTACCCGCCCTTCCAGGCGCAGGCGGAGCGGCTGGCCCAGCACCGCCGCGACTACAACGGCCTGAATGTGGCCGTGGTAACCACCAAGCAGGTGTACAACGAATATAGCTCGGGTGGGCAGGACGCCACCGCCATCCGCGACCTGATGAAGCAGGTGTACGACCGCAACCCCGACCCGGTAGGCAACCGCGGCTACCTGCTGCTGTTTGGCGATGCTTCGTTCGACTATAAGTCGTCGCCCTACAACGATGCCAGCCAGCAGCCCGCCTGGTGGGCGACCCGCGCACCCTTCAAAACCACTTCCAACTTCAACGCGGCTAACCAAGACTTCGTGCCTACCTACGAGTCGCGCGAATCGTTTCAGCCGGTGGACAACTTCAGTAGTAGCCGTGACAATATTGAGGGGCTAAACAGCTATTCATCAGAAGACTACTATGGCTTGCTCGACGATAGCGAGGGCGAGTGGATAGAGGCTAACGTGGGCAATTTCGAAGCCACCGACATCGGCATCGGGCGCCTGCCCGTGCGGACGCCCATCAACGACCGGGCTAATACGGCTCAGGCCCAGCAGGTGGTAGATAAGCTCATTGCCTACGACTCGCCGGCCAGCTTTGGCAAGTGGCGCAATCGCATCACCCTCACGGCCGACGATACGGACGCGGAAAAAACGAACGAGTTTGCCTTCGATTCGGAAACGATTTTTGCCCCCACTATCAGCTCCAGCGAGCCGGCCTACAACCTGCGGAAGGATTATCTTGACCTGTTTCCGCAGGTAAGCGTAGCGGCCGGCCAGCGCTCGCCGGCCGCCGTGGCCGCCATCGACGAAGCACTGGAGCAGGGTTCGCTGCTCATCGGCTATACCGGCCACGGCGGGCCGCGCGGCCTGGCCGATGAGCAGATTATCACGATTCCTTCGCTGCTGGCGCTCAATAACCAGAACCGCCTTACTTTCTTCGTAACCGGCACCTGCGACCTGAGCACCTACGACAACCCCGACTTTACTTCGGCGGGCGAGCAGGTGCTTACCGATAATGCCACGGGGGGCGCAGTCGGGCTATTTACCACTACCCGCGTAGTCTATTCAAATTTTAATACGGAAGTTGTTAATAATTTTTACACCCAGGTGTTAACCCGCAATGCAGCGGGCACCCTGCCCTATCTGGGCCTGGCGGCCAGCACTGCCAAAAACAATTCGCCCGGCGGCGACCTTAACAACCGCAACTATACTCTGCTCGCCGACCCTACTACCCGCCTGGCCTACCCTGGCCAGCGCGTGGTACTCGATTCTATCAATGGCCACCACGTGCAAACAATTACGACCAGCCTCGACACGCTGCAGGCCCTTGGCCAGATGCGCCTGAGCGGTCACATCGAAAACAATGGCGTGCTGAACCCCGGCTTCGGCGGCACGGCCGACATCACTATTTTCGACAAGCCCATAACGGTGCAGACCCTGGGTGATGCAGGCTCCCCTAAAATTGATGTGCAGACGCAGGAAAACGTAATTTATGGCGGGCAGGCCACCGTACGGGCCGGCCGCTTCTCCGTTAAGTTTGTGGTGCCCAAAGACATTGCCTATAACGTGGGTAAAGGTAAAATCAGCCTGTACGCCGCCGACCTCGTCAACAAAGTAGATGCCCAGGGGTATCAGCTGGCCCTGGTGGGCGGGGCCGCGCACGGGGCCACCAGCGATACCCGGCCGCCGCTGGTTCACTTGTTTATTTCTACCTCAGCCCTGCCCAACGATACGTCCTTTGTATCGGGCGCCACTGCTACCCCAAACCCGCTGCTCATTGCCCGGCTCAAGGACGCATCGGGCATCAACACGTCGAGCGCGGGCATCGGGCACGATATCACCCTCACGCTCGACAACGACCCCACCAAGCTGGTAGTGGTAAACGATGCCTATACTACCGATGTCGACAACTTCCGCACCGGCCTGGTGCGCTACCTCTACAAAGACCTGGCGCCCGGCCCCCATACTATTCGCCTCAAGGCCTGGGATACGCACAATAATTCGGCCGAAGGCACAGTTGACTTCCTCGTTGCGCAATCGGCGCAGCTGGCCCTCGACCACGTCTTAAACTATCCCAACCCTTTCAGCAACATCACAACCTTCCACTTCGACCAGACCCGCGCGGGCTCCGAGCTGGATGTGCAGGTGCAGATATTTACCATAGCCGGCCGCCTCGTCAAAACCCTGCACGCCAGCTTTCCGTCCAGCACGGCCCATATCCCCAGCACTCACCAGGACCCCAGCCTGAGCTGGGACGGCCGCGACGACTACAACGACCAGCTGGCGCGGGGCGTGTACGTGTACCGGGTCAGCGTCCGCTCGGGCGACCAGGTAGCTACGAAGTTTGAAAAGCTGGTGCTATTAAATTAGATTTATACTATATAATGAATTTTTAATTTAATAGCTCCTTCGTGTTGAGTAAGAATAACCTTCTTTCTTTGCAACGTTTTCAGTGACGCTTGTATTCTTACATTCAGAGTAGCACTTTACTAAATCCTATGACTTTTTTTCGTACGCTGGGCTTTACGCCGGCGCTCTTGCTGCTGGCCGCCCCCGCGGCGCTGGCGCAAGTAGCCACTGCCGACCTGCACACCATCACCACAGCAGTGCCCATCCTGACGCTGAGCCCCGATGCGCGCGGCGCGGCGCTGGGCGATGCCGGCGTGGCGACCTCGCCCGATGCCAACGCAGCCTTTTACAACCCCGGCAAGCTGGGCTTTGTAAATTACAAGTATGCCTTTTCGCCGTCGTATTCGCCCTGGCTGCGCCAGATTACCGACGACATGAGCCTGAGCTACCTGTCGGGCTACGGCAAGGTGGGCGACCGGGGCGCTATATCGGCCTCGCTGCTTTACTTCAACCTCGGTAATATCGACTACCGCGACTTCCAGAACCTGCCCAACGGTAATTTCAACCCCAAGGAGTATGCCTTTACGGTATCGTATGGCCAGAAGCTGGGAGAAAACTTCGGCGTAGGCGTGTCGGCACGCTACGTGCGCTCCAACATCATCGGCTCGTTTCCGGGCGGGGGCGATGCCCAGCCGGGCAGCTCATTTGCGGCCGACCTGGGCGCTTATTACAGCAAGGATGCCACCATTGGCACGGGCGTGTATAACCTGGCCTTTGGCCTGGCGGTCACCAATATTGGCAACAAGATGGTGTACCGGGATGCGACCAACCCCAGCTTTCTGCCCACTCAGCTGCGCCTGGGCACGGCCATTACCCGCGAAATAGACTCCTACAATAAGATAACGCTGGCCTTCGACGCAACCAAGCTGCTGGTGCCCTCGCCCTACTACGAAACCCCCAATAGCAAAGACACTGCCCAGACAGCCCGGGTGCAGCGCATAGACCGCGAACGCCAGCAGCAGGGCATTGTTTCGGGTATCTTCAGCTCGTTTAACGACGCGCCGGGCGGCTTTAAAGGAGAGCTTCAGGAAATTAACCTGCACGGCGGCATGGAATACTGGTACGACAATAAGATTGCGGCCCGCGTCGGCTATTTTTACGAAAACCCACATACCGGCGCCCGCCAGTACCTGAGCTTCGGCCTGGGCGCGCAGTTGTCGGTATTTGGCGTCGATGGCACGTACCTGGTGCCCAACTCGCAGGCCAACCCATTGGCGCAGACCATCCGCGTATCGCTGCACTTCAACCTCAACAAGCTGGCCGATGCCTTTGATGAGAAAGGCGCGGGTGGCACGCAGGGCACGCTGCCCAACTAAAGGGGCAATAAGCGGTACGACGTACAAAAGGGGCTGGGGAGCAGGACTGAAGCAGTCGCCGCTCCCCAGCCTCACTTTTTAGTGCTGGCTGCTGCATGTAAACTGCCCGTTTACTGCATTATTTTTAAGCTTTTATTCAAAAACGCTGTGCTCAATCGCCTTCAGCCCCCTCCTACCCAGCCCCTTACCCAGATTGTACTACCCAGCCCGCAGGTGAGCACCCTGCCCAATGGCGCGCGCCTGCACCTGCTGGCCAACGATGCTCAGCCCGTGCTGCGCCTGCAGGTAGTGCTGCCCGCCGGCAAGCGCCAGGAGCCGCAGCCAGGTATCGCGCAGCTCACGGCCCGCATGCTGACCGAAGGCACGGCCACGCGCTCGGCACGCGAGATTGCCGATATGGTAGCTTTTTACGGGGCCTCGCTCGAATGCGAGTCGGGCCCCGACCGCAGTACGCTCACGCTCTACTGCCTGGCCCGGCACCTGCCCGACCTGCTGCCGCTGGTGGCCGAAGTACTGGCCGCCCCCAGCTTTCCCGAAACCGAGCTGCGCCAGCTGCAAACCCGCATCAGCCAGAATATGCGCGTAGAGCGCCAGAAAACCAGCTACCGCGCCAGTGAGGAGTTTAACCGCCACCTGTTTGGGGCCGAGTCGGCCTACGGCCGGCCGTTTGACGAAGCCTCCTTTACTGCCTTTACGGCGGCCGAGCTGCGGGCTTTTCATGCGGCCGCCTACGCACCGGCCGGAGCCGAGCTGTTTTTGAGCGGCGACGTGGCCGCCGCGGCCGCGGCCGTGGCGACGCAGCTGGGCCAGTGGCAGCCCGCTACCGGCGCGGTGCCCGCCGCGCTGCCTACCCAGCCGCCACTGCTGCCCGAGCCCGCTCCTACCGGGATAGTCAGCGTACCGGTTGAGGGGAGTATTCAGGCTTCGCTACGCGTAGGGCGGCGCTGGCCGGCTCCTACCGAAGCCCAAACGCCCGAGCTGCTGCTGCTGGTCAAGATTCTGGGCGGCTACTTTGGCTCGCGGCTCATGAAGAATATCCGGGAAGACAAGGGCTTTACCTACGGCATTCATGCCAGCGTGGTAGCGCGCGAGCAGGCTACCGCCCTGGTTATCGGCACCGATGTAAACGGCGAAAGTGCCGGCGCCACCCGCTTCGAGATTGCCGCCGAGCTAACCCGCCTGCAGGAAGAGCCGCTGGCTGACGATGAGCTCGAAACCGTTAAGAACTATACGCTGGGCAAGCTGCTGGGCGAAACGGCCACCGTATTTGAGCAGGCCGACCGCTACCGCTACGTGGTGCTGCAAGGCCTGCGGCCCGACTACTATACCTACCTGGTGCAACGCACCCAGGCCGTGACGGCCGCCGAGCTACAGGCCCTGGCCCGCACCTACCTCAGCCCCGCCGACATGCTGACCGTAGTGGCCGGCGGCGAAGTGCCGGAGCTGGTTTATTAATTCTCCGTTTTTGTTACGCGCTGCTCGTTGATAGTCTTTTTAGTTTGGCTATCAACGAGCAGCGCGTAACAAAAACGCGTACACTCTACCGACTCAGGTTAGGAATGCGGAACTGAAGGCCCAGCGAAGGAATAAACGTGACCCCACTGAGCGAGGTAGTGCTGCCGTCGAGCAGAGTGAAATCGCCGTAATTCTGATAGTACAGGCTGAGGGCGGGCACTACGTACACGTATTTATAGCCGAGCTTGAGGTTGAGAAACAGGCCATAGGACGAAAAATTGCGGCTCTGCCGGGGCAGGGCGGGTAATCTGGAACCACCGGTGGCGTTGTACAAATTGCTAGGGGTGAAGCCATAGCTCACCCACGAGTGCGCGTACACCGCGCCGTAGCTAATAGCGCCAATGCTTTCCTCCGGCCCGAATGACTGGCTCACCGTGAGCGGAATCAGCACATCGTGGCGCGAGGCCGAGATACCCAGCAGGTTATTGACGTCCGTCAGGAATGACAGATTGGGCAGGGCCGCCCGCTGAATGGCATACTGCAAGCCAATGCTGGCATATGTGGTACCGCCGGCCGCGTCCCGGTCAGGGTTTTCGACCGAGCCCGTGGGGCCGAGCAGCTGATACTGGGTGTCGAAGACGTGCGAGCCAAAGGCATACTTATAGCCCACATCGAGGCGCGGCACCACCCCATAGCGAATGCTGAGGTCGGCCGTGGGCTGCAAAGGGTCGAGCAGGTAGGCCAGGGCCGCCGTCTGCAGGTTGCTTACCGCCCCCGAGTAGCGCACGGTATCGCCACGGGCCGCCTGATTACCCAGCTGGCTGGCAGCCGTTTTTACCGCCGAGCCGGCCTTGCTGAGCGGGGCCGAGCCCACGTTAAACCCTTGGTTGTAGGCCAGCCGAAACTCACCCTGGGGCGTGACCTTGCCCGAGGTAGTGATGCCACGCGGCGCAGTACAGGCCGTAGCCGCCAGGGCCAGCAAAGCGGCAGCCCGGCCCAGTGGAAAAGAAGCAGCAGAAATACACATAAGCAGAAAGAGTGTGGAAGCGACGTGTACGGCCCAATACGAAAACCGGGCCAACCCGGAACCCCAGTCCGCTGGCTGGTGTCTGGGCTAGCACCACCTTACTCTGACGGGCCATCGGCCACTTTCCGCGATGAGGCTACTTTTTCCTGGCAAACTACTCTTGCTACTCGGGCTGGGCATGCTGGCCGGAGCCAGCCGCCCCGCCGCGCCGCGCCTACCCGTCACGGTATATGTTTTTCTGGCCGAAAGCTGCCCCATCAGCCAGCAGGCAACGCTGCCGCTGCGGGCGCTTTATGCCCGCTACGCCCCGCTGGGGGCGCAGTTCGTGGGCGTATTTCCGGGGGCGGGGGCTACCGCGGCCAGCGTAGCGGCTTTTGCCCGCACCTATACGGTGCCGTTTACTACGCAGCCCGACCCCGGCCAGGCACTGGCGCAGCGCCTGGGGGCGCGCATCACGCCGGAAGCAGTGGTAGTAGCCGCCGACCAGCATACCATCCTTTACCAAGGCCGGCTCGACGACCAGTATGCCGCCCTGGGCCAGCGCCGCACCCTAAGCCAGCACCACGAGCTGGCCGATGCCCTGGCCGACCTGGCGGCGGGCCGCGCCGTAGCCGTGCCGCACACCCAGGCGGTGGGCTGCTACATCGAAAAAGCCGGGCTGGGTCAGTAAAAAAGGCTAAACAGGGCCGGTTATTATTTCTTAATTTTCAGATAATCAAGTATTACGCAGTATTATGAGAAGATTTTTCTTACTATTCCTCCTTTTAGCGGGTTTTATGCGGCCCGGCCGCGCTCAGGCCCAGGCTACCCAGCTAAATTTCAGCGAGCACATAGCCCCTATTATCTATTCACACTGCGCCCGTTGCCACCGGCCGGGCGAGGTGGCACCGTTCTCACTGCTGAGCTACCAGGACGTGGTCAGCCACGGCACCACCGTTATGGCCGTTACGGGCTCGGGCTACATGCCGCCCTGGAAGCCCGACCCCAACTACCGCCACTACCTTGACGAAAATACTCTCTCTACCACGGAGATAGCCAGCATCCGGAGCTGGGTAACCAGCGGCATGCCCCAGGGCAACCCGGCCCTGGCGCCGGCCGTGCCAACCTTCCCCAGCGGCTCGCAGCTCGGCACCCCCGACCTGGTAGTGCCAATGCGCCAGACCTTTACGGTACCGGGCACCAACCAAGACCTGTACCGGGTGTTTGTGCTGCCGGTTACTATATCTGCCGACCACGATATTGCCGCCGTGGAGTTTCGGCCCGGCAACAAGCGGCTGGTGCACCACGCCATCATCGGCCTCGACACCACCAGCCAGGGCGAGCAGCGCGATGCCCAGGACCCCGGCTACGGCTACACCAGCTTCGGCGGCTTCGGGTTTACCACCGTGGAAGACAACTTTGCCGGCTGGGTGCCGGGCAATCAGGCGCGCTTTTATCCGGCGGGCATGGGCAAAAAGCTGTATCGCCATGCCCGCCTGCTGGTGCAGGTGCACTACGGCCCCACGAGCGTGGCCCAAACCGACTCGTCGGTTATCAACATCTTTTACAGCCGCCAGCCGGTGCAGCGCTACGTAGCCACGCAGCCCGTTATTACGCCCTTCTGGGGCCTTACCAACGGCCCGTTTGTCATTCCGGCCGGCCAGGTCAAGACCTTTCACTACACCTTCGGCGTGTCGCAGGATGTAAGCCTGCTTTCCGTGCTGCCCCATTCGCACCTGCTGGGTAAAAGCTGGAAGGTATGGGCCATCAAGCCCAGCGGCGACACCATCAAGCTCTTGAAAATCAACGACTGGAATTTTCGCTGGCAGGGCAACTATCGCTTCCCGACCATGCAGTACATTCCGGCCGGCTCGCGCCTGGAGGCCGATGTTACCTACGACAACACGACCAGCAACCCCAACCAGCCCAACTTGCCCCCGAAAACCGTGACCTGGGGCGAAAATACCAGCGACGAGATGATGGTCGGCTTCTTCGACCTGGTGCCCTACCAGCCCGGCGACGAAGCCGTGGCCCTGGCCACTCGCTCGGCCGTGCCCGTG
Source organism: Hymenobacter baengnokdamensis (assembly GCF_008728635.1). Taxonomy (NCBI): domain Bacteria; kingdom Pseudomonadati; phylum Bacteroidota; class Cytophagia; order Cytophagales; family Hymenobacteraceae; genus Hymenobacter; species Hymenobacter baengnokdamensis. Next base: position 211,956 of record NZ_CP044285.1, read on the forward strand.
GGCAATGCCGCCGGGGCCGAAAGCGACTTCCTGCTCCACCCCAACCCGGCCGAGCTGGGGGCGGCCACCGCCAGCTTTACCTTGCTCCAGGCTGGCCCCGTCAGCCTGCGCATCCTCGATGAGAAAGGCCGCCTGGTACGCAACGTGCTTACGCAGCAGACGCAGCCCGCCGGCCCGCGCCAAGTGCCGCTACCGCTGCAAAATCTGCCCGCCGGCCTCTACCTGGTGCAGCTCGAAGCCAGCGGCAGCACCCGCACCGGCAAGCTGCTTATTCAGTAGGGTAATGGGTAGTGGGGCGGGAAGTGACGTTCTTTACTGCGCATTGGGTATTACCCATTAGTCAGTAGTTACTACTTATTACCCATTACCTACTACTTCTAAATGACCATCCTCTACGGCGTGCCGGGCGAGGGCCTCGGCCACGCTACCCGCAGCAAAGTCATCATTGCCTGGCTGCTGGAGCAGGGCCACGAGGTGCGAGTAGTTAGCAGCTCGCGGGCTTTTACGCTGCTCGACAAGGCTTTTCCGGGGCGGGTGCTGGAGATAAAGGGCTTTCACCTGGCGTATAAGCAGCTGACGGTATCAAAATCGCGCACGCTGGGCCTGACGCTGCGCACCGCGCCCGAGGCGCTGCAAACCAACTTCCGGCAGTACCGGCAGCTGCTGCGCGGCTTCCGGCCCGCGGTGGTGATTTCGGATTTTGAGTCGTTCAGCTATTTCTTTGCCAAGCTCTTGCGCGTACCGGTCATCAGCATTGATAATATGCAGATTATCAGCCGTGCCCGACTCAATGTGGCTATACCCCCGGCCATACGCGAAGACTACGACCTGGCCCGCTACCTGGTGCGGGCCAAGCTGCCCCGCGCCCGACACTACCTCATCACCACCTTTTTTGAGCTGCCGCTGCGCCCGCGCTACGCTGGGCGCACCACGCTGGTGCCCAGCATTATCCGACCCGAGATTCAGGCGGCCCAGCCAACTCGCGGTGACTATATACTGGTTTACCAATCGGCCACTACGCAGGGCGACCTTATTCCCATCTTGCAGCAGCTGCCGGAGCAGGAGTTTCGGGTGTATGGCTTCAACAAAGACGAGGCGCACGGCAACGTGCGGCTGCGGCCCTTCTCCGAGGCGGGCTTTATTGCCGAGCTGGCGGGCTGCCGCGCGGTGCTGACTAATGGCGGCTTTTCGCTGATTTCGGAGGCGGTGTACCTGCACAAGCCGGTGTGCGCAGTGCCCATCCCGGCGCAGTTCGAGCAGTGGCTGAATGCCGCCGAGATTGAGCAGCGCGGCTATGGCCAGCATTTTGAGGCCATTACGCCGGCGAATGTGCAGGCTTTTCTGGCCGGCTTGCCGCAGTTTGAGGCCGCGCTGGCCAGCTACCAGCAGCCGGGCAACGAGGTGCTATTTGCCCGGCTGACCGAAGTACTGGCCGAGTTATAAGCGAATAGCGAACGATATCGGAGCGTTTTAGTATTGAACAAAAGAGTTTCCAATGGAAAAAGTGATTGTTGAACTCCACCTGAAACAAAAGCTACAGGCACCACCCGATATACTGGCAGGAGCAAGACTGCTGGATTCATCAGCTACGTTCTACGTCTACAAAAGCGAGGGGGGATTTATGGGAGAATTGTTGGAGAAGGTAGATTGTGAACAGTATGAAATGGCGGTTTGCATAACTCAACTGGAATGGCGCTATGAAATCCGGCGTTTGAACATGCTCGACTCAAAGCAGTACTCCTGGCTTTATTCTTACCCGGAAATGCTGGCAATTTTTCAGCGGCTTTCGGGCTGGAACGAGTTCCTTTTAGGGAAGTAGCGTAGGTTTGTGTTTAATTATCACTGTAACCCAAACGACTTTTTCATGAGCTACATCGCAGCCATTCATGCCCGCCAGATTCTGGATTCACGCGGCAATCCGACCGTAGAAGTTGACGTCACCACCGATTCGGGCACTGTGGGCCGCGCGGCCGTGCCCAGCGGCGCCAGCACCGGCGTGCACGAAGCCGTGGAGCTGCGCGACGGCGATAAGGCCATCTACCAGGGCAAGGGCGTGCTGAAAGCCGTTGAAAACGTAAATTCCAAGATTGCTGAGGAGCTAGTGGGCTTCTCGGTGTACGAGCAGGCGCTGATTGACAAAATCATGCGCGAGCTCGACGGCACCGCTAACAAGGGCAACCTCGGCGCCAACGCCATTCTGGGCGTGAGCCTGGCCGCCGCCCGCGCCGCGGCACAGGAGCTAGGCCAGCCGCTGTACCGCTACGTAGGCGGCGTGGGTGCCAACACGCTGCCCGTGCCGATGATGAACATTCTGAACGGCGGCTCGCACGCCGATAACAAGATTGACTTCCAGGAATTTATGGTAATGCCGGTGGGCGCCAGCTCGTTCTCGGAGGCGCTGCGCTGGGGCACCGACATCTTCCATACCCTCAAATCGGTACTGAAAAAGAAGGGCCTGAGCACCAACGTGGGCGACGAAGGCGGCTTTGCCCCCGACATTCAGAGCAACGAGGAGGCCATTCAGCTGGTGCTGCAAGCTATTGAGCAAGCCGGCTACAAGCCCGGCGAGCAGGTGATGATTGCCCTTGACCCGGCCGCGTCGGAGTTTTATGAAGACGGCCACTATCACTTCAAGAAGAGCACCGGCGACAAGCTGACCAGCGAGCAGATGGTGAGCTACTGGGTGGAATGGACCAAGAAGTACCCAATTGTCAGCATCGAAGACGGCCTGGCCGAAGATGACTGGGCCGGCTGGAAGAGCATCACCGACCAGGTGGGCAAGAAAATCCAGCTCGTGGGCGACGACCTGTTCGTAACTAACGTGGAGCGCCTGCAGCGCGGCATTGACGAGCACGTGGCCAACGCCATTCTCATCAAGGTAAACCAGATTGGCTCGCTCACCGAGACGATTGCGGCCGTAAACCTAGGCCGCCGCAACGGCTACAAGTCCATTATGAGCCACCGCTCGGGCGAAACCGAAGACTCGACCATCGCCGACCTGGCCGTGGCCCTGAACACCGGCCAGATTAAAACCGGCTCGGCCTCGCGCTCCGACCGCATGGCCAAGTACAACCAGCTGCTCCGCATCGAGGAAGAGCTGGGCGAAACGGCGTACTTTCCCGGCAAGAAAATGTAGATTTTGATGGTTAATAGTTAATTATCAATGGTTAATACCTCATCAGCATCCCCTTGATAATTAACTAGTAGTCATTAACCATTAGTCATTAAAAATGCAGCTTCCCGCCTTTCTCTCGCCTACTCTGCGCGTGCTGCGCAACTTCTACTTCCTCACGGCCGCCGGCTTTGTAGTGTGGATGACCGTGTTCGACTCGAACGACCTCGGCAAGCAGTACGACATGTACCACAAGTGGCGCGAGCTGCGGGCCGAGAAAGAATATTACGAGGCTAATATTGAAGTGGTGAAGAAGGACCGCGCCGAGCTGCTCAGCTCGCCGGCTTTGCTGGAGAAGTTCGCCCGTGAGAAATACCTCATGAAGCGCCCCGGCGAAGACGTATTTGTACTGGTGCCTAAGCCTACGGAGTGAGCCTGTTGTGCAGTATATAAAAAATGCCCGCCAGTATATAACTAGCGGGCATTTTTTATATACTGCGCTGGTATCTTTCATCCGCCAAACTCACTGGAGCGGTTTAGGAAGTCAAATTGGGCGGCATCGCCGGCGGGCTGCCGGCGGGCCCCTGATGTCCGGGCCGGCAGCGTGGACGGGTCATCGAGCGCTACCTACCAGGGGTCCGGCTGGGCAAAGGCAGTGATTTTGCCGGCTTGCCTCTACCCGCGACTCGGGGTATGGCAGCCTTCCGCACCTGCCACAGCTAGGAGCAAGACGACAGTCGGGCCAACTCGGGCGCGTGGTAGTCGCACCAGCCAGGGAGCCGGGCGGCACAGCGCCCCAGCAAGTCGGTAGCAGTAGCAGGCGAAGGTGACGAACCCTACTCTCATAAGTTTGACGGTGTGCCAGGAAACGCTAGGACAGGGGCGTTTCGCGCCGGCGGCGCGGACCCGGCCGAAGGCAAAAAATTCAGAAAACGGCATTTTCTATTGGCTTAGTTAAACGGCGGCCATACTACCTTTGCATGATGCACTTTCTGTTTTTTTAATTATGAAAGCCAACTATTTACCCTTTGTAGGCGCTGCGGCTGGCTCCCTCACTACCGCACGGTGGCGCTGCCTGCTACTGCTGCTGGTAATGCTGAGCGCAGTCGGCGCCCGGGCACAGACCACGAGAACGCTGCCGGGCGACTACAGTAGCTTCACGCAAGCCATCAACGACATTAATTCCAGCTTTCCTAACGGGGGCGTGACGGTGAACGTGGCGGCCGGTTACGTCGAAACGGCCCCGGCGGGCGGCCTGCCGCTGCTCACGGCTCAGGGCACGGGTGGCGCCACGGGGCAGATTATCTTCCAGAAAAGCGGTACCGGGGCCAACCCGCTCATTCAGGCCGGCGTGGGCACCTCTCCCATCTTTGATGGCATCGTGCGGCTGAGCGGGGCCGACTACGTGACCTTCGACGGCATCGACCTGCTCGACCCGGCCAGCAACAACAGCCAGACCACGGCGGCTGAGTATGGCTACGGCCTGTTTCGGGCCACAGCCACCAATGGCTGCCAGAACAACACCATTCAGAACTGCACCGTGACCATGAACCGCTCGGGCAGCAACTCGACGTCGGGCGTTATCTACGGCATTTACCTGGCCCAAACCACCAGCACCGGCACGGCCGTGACGCCCACGACGGCGGCCGGCAGCAACTCGGGCAACCACTTTTACACCAACACTATTCTCAATACCCAGCTGGGTATCTATGTTAACGGCTACACCGCAGCTTCGCCCTACACGCTGGCCGACCAGAATAACGACTTCGGGGGCGCTTCGGCCGCCACGGGCAACACCATCCGCAACTTTGGCGGCGTGGGCAGCCTGACCGGCAGCGGCATCCAGCTGGTAGCCCAAAGTGCAGTGAATGCCAGCTACAACACCGTGGACAACGCGGGCAGCGGGGGCGTGGCGGCCCCCAACGGCATGGTGGGCGTGTACGCCAGCCAAGGCCAAAGCGGCGACTGCAACCTGAACAACAACCAGGTGACGCTGACGCAGGCCGCCAACGCCAGCATCGGTACGGCCACGGGGGTGTACGCGGGCCATACCGGCACGGGCACCATTAACCTGCTCAACAACGTGGTAATCTACACCACCACGGCCGCCGCCACGGCCGGCACCAACACCCGCATGCTGGTGCAGTCGGTCAGCGGCTCCGGCATCGGGGCGCTGAACGTGACCGGCAACCAATTGACCTACAATCTAAATAATACGGGGGCGGGCGGCCTCAACCAGGCAGCTCAGGGGATGAACTGCGGGGGTACGGTGACGGGCGCGGCTACCATCAGCAGCAACGTGGTCACCTTCAACGTGAGCAACTCCGGCCCCGGCACCATCGCGGCCGGCTCCAGTGCTCACCTCGGCCTCAACATCGGCGTGACTACCACCAACCTGACGGTAAGCACCAACACCGTTACCTACACGCTGACTAACACCGACAGCGGCGGCGCAATTTCGGCCTCGCCCCAGGCCATCGTCACCAGTGGCCAGGTAAGCGGGACGCTGACTATCAGCGGCAATACCATCCGCTATACGGTGCCGGCCGCCCCGGCCACGGTCGGCGTTCTTTCCGGCAACGTGCAGGGCGTTACCAACACAACAGCCTTACCGGGCAGCCTGGTCGTCAGCAACAACAACTATACGGTAGACATCACTAACAGCGGGGCCACTATCAGCCCGGCGATGACGGGAGTAATAAACCAAGGCGCCGGGATAAGCGGTACAACCAGCTTCAACGGCAACACCTTCACTTTTGGGCTGGCTACCTCGGCCGGCGCTACTACGTCGGGGCTTACCGGGATTATCAACCTGGCCCCGCTGACGGGCGCGGCCGCGATGAGCAACAATACCCTTACCTACACCGGCACCCACACGGGCGGCACGTTTACTTCTAGTTTTACGGGTGTCGCTAACAGCAGCTCCACGGCCTCGACGCTCACCTTCGACAGCAACACCCTGCTGAACAGCAGCACCACCAGCACCGGGGCCATGACCATTATCCAGGCGACGGGCAGCAGCACGGGGCTACTCACCATCAGCAACAACCGCTACCAGAACAGCAGCACGGCCTCGACGAGCGGGGTTACCTTCCTCAACGCCAGCAGCACCAGCAGCAACGTACTGGTGCAGGGCAACCAGTTCACGGGCTTTACCAAGAATGCTACTTCCGGTAGTGTAGTATATGGCTACGTCAATACAGGCACGCCCGCCAGTGCCGGTACACACACGCTCACCGGCAACACCTTTACCGGCCTCAACCTGCGGGGAACGGCGGGCACCTTCACCTCGCCCTTCGTGGGCCTGCTGGCTCCGACCGGCCCGAGCACCACGCTGGTAGTCAGCAATAACACCATCGGCTCGCTGGCTACCGGCGGGGGCATCAGCACGGGTGCCTCGACACTGACGGGCCTCTGGGTGGCCGGCAACGCGGCGGCCGGCGCCAGCCTCGCGGGCAACACCATTCAGAACCTGAGCGGGGCCGGCGCGGTGGTGGGCATCAGCACCAGCGGCAGCACCAGCAACCCGCTCACGACTATCAGCAACCTGCCGGGCGGCAGCCTCACGGGCAACACCGTCGGCAGCCTGAGCAGCAGCGGGGCAGCGGGCGTATACGGGATGTTTCTGGCCAGCAGCACCAGCGCCACCGCGCCGCTGCTCACCAGCGGCAACAAAATCAGCGACCTGAGCGTCACCGGCGCGGGCACCGCCACGGTGTATGGCCTGTACACGGCCCTCGGCAGCATGCACACGCTGGCCAACAACGTGGTGGGCAACCTGACGGCCCCGGCCAGCACCAGCAGCCCGGCCGTGACGGGGCTCTACCTGAATGCCGGCACCACCCTGAATGCCTACTACAATACGGTGTACCTGAGCGGTAGCGGCGGTACCAACTTCGGAGCGGCGGGCATCGCCTTCACGGGTACACCCACTACCATCACCCTCAACAACAACCTGGTGTATAATAGCGCTACCGCCAGCGGCACCGGCAAGAGCGTGGCCCTGGGCCGCGTGGCAGCCGGCACGGCCGGCACCCCGCCGGCCAACCTGGCCGGCAGCAGCACCAGCAACCTGCTCTACGCCGCCAGCGGCCTGCTCTACGCCGAGGGCCTGGCCACGGCCACCCCCACCAACGCCAAAACCACGCTCTTCACCTACCGCAGCTTTATGTACACCGCGCCGGGAGCGGGCAACAGCAGCCTGAGCCGCGAGCAGCGCACCATCAGCCAGCCGGTGAGCTTCGTGAGCACCACTGGCACCGACGCCAATTTTCTGCAGCCCACGGGGGCGGCCCCCATCGAGGGCGGGGCGCTCCCCCTTGCCGACATCACGACGGACTACACGGGCACCACGCGCAGCACTACCACGCCCGACATCGGGGCCTACGAGGGCAGCTACACCTACCTCGACCTGGTGGCGCCGGGCATCACCTACACGCCCTTCAGCAGCCGTGTCTTTACCAACGTGCTGGTGCAGGACGTGACGCCCGGCAGCGGCGTGAACGGCGCCAGCGGCGCCCGGCCCCGGGTATATTACAAGCTTTCGACCGACCCCAACGCCTACACCGATAACACCAGCGCCACTTCGGGCTGGAAGTGGGTGGAGGCCAGCGGCAACACCTCACCCTTCAGCTTCACGCTCGATTATAGCCTGCTGCCCACCATGCCAGGGGCGGGTACTACCATTCAGTACTTCGTGGTGGCCCAGGACGGGGCGGCCACGCCCAACGTGGGCCTCGACGCGGGTACCTTCGCGGCCGCGCCGGCCAGCGTGGCGCTCAGCAGCGCAGCCTTCCCCATCGGAGCCCCGCTCAGCCCCGCCGGTAGCACCCTCAACCAGTATACGCTCGCGGGGCTGCCCACGGCACTGACAGTGGGCGCGGGCCAGCCCTATACCTCGCTCACCAACGCAGGCGGCGTGTTCGACGCCCTCAACAACGGGGCGCTGGCGGGCAACACCACCGTCACCATTACCTCAGACCTGGCGGGCGAAACGGGCGCGGTGGCGCTGGCAGCGCTGGCCGACGGCGGCAACGGCTACACGCTCACCGTGCAGTCGGATGGCACGCTGCGCAACGTCACGGCCACGGCCACCACTACTGCGGGCCTGATACGCCTGGTGGGGGCCAGCCGCGTTAGCTTCAACGGGCAGCAGCCGACGGGCGCGCAAAACCTGCGCTTCAGCAACACCACGGCCAGCGCGCCCACCTTCAGCCTGACCGGCGACGCCAGCAACAACACGCTGAGCTACCTGCTGGTAGAAAGCGCCAACACCAACGCCGGCAGCGGCACCATCGTGCTGGGCAGTGGCAGCAGCACCGGCAACAACAACAACACCTTCACCGGGCTCGACGTGCGCAGCCCCGGCAATGCCACTACCGCCAGCTACGCCAATGGCATCTACTCGGCGGGCCTGAGCGGTACGGTACCCAACTCGAACAATGCCGTTTCGAACAGCCAGCTGCATAATTTTTCGGCGGGTGCGGTGTACCTGGCCGGCAGCAATAACTCTGCCTGGTCAATAGTGGGCAACTCCCTCTACCAGGAGGCGGCCCGCTCGACAACCCTGATTTTTGTGCAGGTGGCCGGTGGCAACGGCCACACGGTCAGCAATAACAACATTTACCAGACGGCGGGCACCAACAGCGCGGCCTTCACGGGTATCTATTTCAGCGGCGGTGCCGGCCACACGGTAAGCGGCAACTACATCGGCGGCACGGGCAGCGGAGCCAGCGGCGGCACCATGACCGTGGGCTCCTCCTCGGGCAACCTGAACGGCATTGCGCTGGTGGTCGGCAACGCGCCGGCTACCAGCGTACAGGGTAACGTCATCCGGGCCCTTACCAACGCGGGCTCGTCTTCCTTCAGCAATGGCATCAACGTAGGGGGGGGCGCGGTAAACATCGGTGACGTCAGCGGCAACATCATCGGCGACGCCTCGCCTACGCAGGGGCTGAAGGTGGGCTACGGCTACGGCATCTACGTAAGTAGCACCGCCGCTGCCACCATCGCCAACAACCAGGTGCTGAACCTGCAAACCAACGCCGGCCTGATGGGGGGGGTGTTCCTATTCGGCATCTACGCTACCGGCACCGGGGCCGCGCCCATAGTGCGCGACAACATCGTCAGCGGCCTCGTCAACAGCTCGACGCCTAATGCTACGCGCAACGCCCAGACCGTCGGTATCTTCACGGCGGCCACCGGGCTGGTGACCGTGACGGGCAACCAGCTCAGTAACATCGGCAATACGTCGACCACCGCCCCGACTTCTACTTTTTATCACTACGTGAGCGGCATTTACGTGACCGGCGCAGCCACCGGCAGCGTGGTAGCCCGCAACCGCGTGGCCGGCCTCTTCTCCTCCAGCACCGGCACCGGCTCGCTGGCCGACCGCCTCCTCTTGCTCTACAACGACGGCACGGGCGTAACGGTGGCCAACAACCAGCTGTCGAGCACCGGGGCCATGGCCGCCACGCCCAACCTGTACGGCCTCTACGAAAATGGCACCGGCAATACCTACGCCTACAACGCGGTGTATCTGGCCGGCACGGGCAGCAGTAGCACCTACGCGCTATACCGCAACAGCACCACTGCGGGCCTTGTGCTGCGCAACAACATTCTCTACAACGAACGGAGCGGGAGCGGCCTAAATCTGGCGCTGACTACGCCCTCGACTACCAATTTCGTGGGCTCCCCCACGAACCCGGGCACCAACACGGCCGACTACAACCTGTACGTCAACGCTAACAGCAGCAGCTACGTCAACCAGTACGGCGGCAGCGTCTACACCTTCGCTGCCTACAAAGCGGCCACCGGCGGCGACGGCAGCAGCCTGAGTGAGCAGGCGTCGGTGCTGCCCTCGGCCAGCCTCTTCACCAATACCAGTACCGGCGACCTGTCGGTGAATCCGGCCAACCCGGCCGCCTGGTACGCCAACGGTACCGGCACCCAGCTGGCTACCCTCGGCACCGACTATCTGGGCGCGGCCCGCTCTACCACCGTGGCCGCCGGCGCCCCCGACCTCGGCTCAGTGGAAATGACGCCCACGAGCACCCCGCCGGCGCTGGCTGTGTCGGCCGCGCCCGCGTCGGGCAGTACGCAGGCATTTTCGCTGGGCGGGCGCACCCTGGTCCAGCTCAGCTACGGCAGCACCGGCACGGTGCCCAGCAGCGTGACGGGCCGCTACTACTCGGGCACCAACCCGCCCGCGCCCTTTGCAGCCGGCGCCCGCTACGCCAACGCCTACTTTACCTTCAGCAACGACAACGCCGACGGTAGCGGCTACACCTACCAGCCCACGCTCACCTACGACCCGGCCTCACTGGGCACCATCGCCAGCGAGGCTGCCCAGCGCATCAGTCAGCGTAATGCCGACAACAGTGGCTACGACACCTACGCTACCACCGTCAACCCTGCCCCGGTTCGTACGCTGGTCGGCCCCAGCCAGTTCGCCCGCTTCAGCCTGCTGGCCCTCAGCGACCAGGCTGCCCCGCTGCCCGTAGAGCTGGTACGCTTCGAAGCCGTGCGCCAGGGCTCCGACGTCGTGCTGAGCTGGACCACGGCCACGGAGCTGGCTAACAAAGAATTTGAAGTGCAGGTGAGCCTGGACGGGCAAAGCTTCCGGGCGCTGGGTCTGGTGGCCGGGGCGGGTAATAGCGCCACCCCCCGTAGCTACAGCTTCACCGACCGCGAAGCCGGCAAGAGCGGCCTGCGCTACTACCGCCTGCGCCAGCTAGACCAGCAGGGCACAGCCACTTTCTCGCCGGTGCGCACGGTGCTGTTCGATGCCCCGGCCGGCCTGTTGGTAGCCTGGCCCAATCCCTATCAGCAAACCGTACAACTGCGCCTGGTGCTGCCGCAGGCTACCGCCTCAGCCACCCTCACGCTCCTCGATGCGGTTGGCCGCCAAGTACTGAACCAGGAATTGGGCCCCTTACCCGCCGGCGCCAGTCAACCCGCACTCGAACTAACCTTCTTTAGCAGCTTGCCAACAGGGGTATACCTGCTCCGGTTAGCAACCGCTGCGGGAGTTCAGACGCTGAGACTGATAAAGGAGTAAGCGGAAATAAAAAGACCTCAGCTGCCACTGAGGTCTTTTTATTTCCGCTGCGCAGTTGGGCCAGTCACGTCGCCGCTCAGCTAGTTAGGTAGTAGAATCAGGGTATCGCCGACTGTACACTCATCGGGCGCCCAAAATCGTGTGGTCAGCGAGCGGACAGCCGGCGAAAAAGTCGGCAGCCCGCGTCAGACTCAAACGATTATACCCGGCAATTACCTTACTAGCCGGGCAGCGAGATTTTACCCAGGCGTAGGCCCGACTGTCCGGCCAGCGCCTCGTTGGCCAGCACCGCGAACAATACGGCTTCTTTGGCATCGGGCGGCACGCCGGCCTCGGCGGTACTGCGCCACTCGGCGGCTGGTAGCTGCCGGGCCAGGGCAGCCAGCAGGGCCTTATTGTGGGCACCGCCGCCACTCACCAGCACCTCGGCCACCGGCTGCGGGCCGAGGTAGTGGCGGGCGGCCTGGGCCACGGCGCTGGCCGTCAGCTCCACGAGGGTGGCCAGCAGGTCGGGCACGGGCAGCGCCTCAGTGCCCGTAAGCTGCTGGCTCGCCGCCAGTAGAGCCGGCGAAAACAGCTCCGGGCCGGTAGTTTTAGGGAAAGGCGCGGCAAAAAAAGGCTGCGCCCGCAGCGCCGCCAGCAGCCCGGCGTGGGGCCGCCCCTGCGCCGCCAGCTGCCCACCCGCGTCGTAGGCCCGGTCGGGGTAGTGCCGGCGCACCACGTAGTCGAGCAGCGTGTTGGCCGGGCCGGTGTCGGTGGCCTGGGCGGGGCCACCGTCGGCGGGCAAAAGGGTAAAGTTGGCGATACCACCCAGGTTGAGCAGTAGCCGGTTGGTGCCCGGCCGCCGAAACAGCAGCTCATCGGCCAGCGGGGCCAGCGGCGCGCCCTCGCCCCCGGCCGCCACGTGCTTCTGCCGGAAATCGGAGAGCGTAATAATACCCGTGAGCACCGCCAGATGGTCGCCGTCGCCGATTTGCAGCGTGGCATGGTGCGCAAAACCTTCCTGCCCGTGCTGGTGGCGCGGCGCGTGCCAGATAGTCTGCCCGTGGCTGGCCAGCACATCCACGGCCGCCGGCGGCACCCGCCAGCGGGCCAGGCAATCGAGCACCAGCTGGGCATGGTAGCGGGCCAGCCCGGCATGCAGCAGCACCAGCTCTTCCAGCTGCACCACCGGCTGGCTGATGGCCCGCAGGCGCTGCTGCCAGTCAGCCGGGTACGGCACGGTAGCAAACTCTTCCAGCGCAACCTGCAGTGAGGGGCCGGCGCCGGTGCAGCGGCACAGCGCCACGTCGAGCCCATCGAGCGAGGTGCCCGACATCAGCCCCACGATGCGGCGGCTGGGCTGCTGCGCCACGGCCAGCAAACGGCTCAGGTGTGGATTCATCTGGAGAATGAAGAATTGGAAATGAGGAATGAAGAATTACGCGGGCAATAATTCCTCATTCCTCATTCTGCATTCCCAATTTCTGACTCAGCTTGGGATTATCGTGGTGCCGGGTGGCGTCGCGCTGGGTTTTCTTGGCCAGGTTGCGGGCGAGGGCTTCGGTAAGGTCGATGCCGGTCTGATTGGCCAGGCAGATGACGACAAACAGCACATCGGCCAGCTCATCGCCCAGCTCGCGGCCCTTGTCTGACTCCTTGAACGACTGCTCGCCGTACTGCCGCGCAATGAGGCGCGCCACCTCCCCCACCTCCTCGGTCAGGATGGCCATGTTGGTTAACTCGCTGAAGTAGCGCACACCGGTGGTGTTTATCCACTCGTCTACCGTAGCCTGGGCCTGCTGAATAGTCATTATATTAATTATTTACTATATTCAAACTTCTAAGCCGGCGAATCAAGCACGATGGTTACCGGCCCGTCGTTGAGCAGGCGCACCTGCATATCGGCCCCGAAAATGCCGGTGGGCACGGCCTGGCCCAGCTCCTGCGCCACCAGCGCCACGAAGCGCTCGTAGAGCGGCTCGGCCACGGCGGGCGGCGCGGCCCCGATGTAGCTGGGCCGGTTGCCCTTGCGCGCATCGGCCAGCAGCGTAAACTGGCTCACTACCAGCACCTGGCCGCCCACGTCGCGCACGCTGCGGTTCATCTGGCCCTGCTCGTCGTTGAAAATCCGCAGGCCCACCAGCTTGCGGGCCAGCCACGTCAGGGCCGCCTCGTCGTCGGTGGGCGCGCAGCCGGCCAGCACCAGCAGGCCGGGGCCAATCTGGCCGGTAATCGTATCCTTGACGGTAACGGAAGCTTCGCGAACACGCTGGATAACAAGGCGCATAGTTGGTTTGTGGAAATTGGTTTTTAGTTTTGTTTTATTTATTTTTAAATATATTACTTAATAATTATATTATTTAATGAAATCAAGCCTACCTTTTGATTTTCAGACTATCCAGGTGGTGCTGGTAGCGGCGGGCGTTCTGCTTGTGCTGAGCAAAGGTGGCGGCAAAATCGGAAAAGCCGCTGCCATCGGGCCGGGCGCAGAAAAAGACGTAGTGGTGGTGCGCGGGGCGTAGCACCGCCTCCAGCGCCTGCGGGTAGGGCGTGGTGATGGGGCCGGGCGGCAGGCCTTTGTGCCGGTAGGTGTTATAGGGCGAATCGACGCTTTTATCGACGTTGAGCACGCGCTTGCGGGTGCCCAGGCCGTGCAGCGGCCACAGCAGCGTGGGGTCGGCCTGCAAGGGCTGGCCCCGGCGCAGGCGGTTGAGGTAGACACCCGCGATAATGGGCTTATCAGTAGGCTGGGCCGTTTCGCGCTGTACGATGCTGGCGAGGACCGCTACCTGCACCGGGGTCATGTTCAACGAGTCGGCTTCGGCCAGCCGCTTAGCATTCCAGAAGCGCCGGTGGCGGGCGGCCACCGAGTCGAGGAAGGCCGCGGCCGGGGTAGGCCAGCACAGCCGCAGCTGGCCCGGTATGAAAAGCGTCCGCACGGTAGCGGTGTCGAGGCCGTAGCGCCCGACCAGGTACGCGTTATCGGCCAGCAGCATATGCAGCCGGGCGGTATCGGTGTCGAGCTGGCGGCCGGCCTGGCGCGGCAGCTGCGGCAGGTAGTGAAAGGGCCGGAGCGTGAATACCAGCGTATCCTGCCGGCCGCTTTCGAGCAGGCGCAGCAGGTCGAGGTTGCCGGTTCCGGCCGGCAGCGTGTAGCGGCCGGGGCGCACGGGCCGGGCCGGGCTGCCGTAGCCGCGCCAGCGGGCCACGCAGGCAAAATCTTCGGGCCGGCTTAGCTGCCCCGGTTGCCGCAGCGAGTCGAGCACGGCCTTCAAGCCCGCGCCGCGCCGGATGTAGAGATAAGCCGGGCCTTCCACGGCCGCCGGCACGTTGGAGCGGTACAGCAGCTGGTAAGCCAGGCCTGCTGCCAGGGCGGCCAAAGCTAGCACCAGGACGACCAGCCAGCCGCGCCGGCTCTGCCGGGTGGGCCGGGAAGAGTCGACAACGAGCACAGGCACAACAGGTTCGGTCATAAGGTAGCCCGCGGAGTAGCCATCCGGCAGCAAATTGCCAAAAGTAGTGCCAGCCGGGTAAGCCACGCACTGACCAGTTGCGCCGCGCCACGCATATAATTTTCTATATATTTACTGCTTCCGCCGGCACACCACGAATACGCTCACTGGCATAATGCATACGCTAACATTCTGACTTACAAATCCGTAGCAAGGCTTCAGTCAGGAAATTACAGGCATGAACCGTGGCATGTACCAGACATCCGCGCAATAACCACGTCTTATATCCTAAGTATTATGTATAAATATAAATAATACTTGATTTTCCCTATTTGACAGTCTGTATAGGTTTGCCGGGCTTACCAGCCTAACAATATACCTGGGAAGTGTGGCAGCACGCTTAGTGCTATCTCGCTAGCCCTGCAACGCATCTTCTAATTCCGTGATTTCCAAACCATGACGGGCAGCAGTTTCGCCCAGCAGCTGGCGCTGCCAGGGGCGCAGGGCGGCCAGGCTGCCCTGCTCTACCACATCACCAATCAACCGGTTGCTGAGCACGGTATTGGCCAGCACGGGGCTGTAATCGGTCGCCAGATGATTTTTGATAGTCGTAAGCAGCGCTTCGCGGGCTTCGGCGCGCGCGGCCACGGGGCCGCCAAAGCGGCGGCGAAAAGGCTGCGGCCGGCGCTGGTCGGCGGGCAGCGGGCCATCGGGCACCAGGTCGGCGGTAGCCAGGGCCACCAGCTCGTCGGCGTAGGGCGCGCGCTTTAGCTCGGGGTGCAGGCCTCCGGCATTGCGCAGGGCCCCGTGCGAGGCAATAGGCTGATGCGCCAGCTCGGCCAGCCGGTCGTTACTGAGCACCATGTAGCTGGGCCGGTCGAGCTGCCGCGCCACGCGGTCGCGCAGGGCATACAGCTCGCGAAACAGCGGCAACTCGGCCGGACCGATGCGAAACTTGCCGGCCAGGCGCAGGTGGGGGCGCAGCTCGTCGCGGCCGTAGCGCACGGCTTCGAGCGCCAGGTTTTCCTCGGCCGCCCACTGGGCCCGGCCCTGCTCCTGCAAGCGCACTGCCAGGCGGTCGGTCAGCTCAAAAAGATAGAGCACATCATTGGCCGCGTACTCTTTCTGGGCTTCGGTAAGCGGGCGCTTCAGCCAGTTCGACTTTTGCTCGCCCTTGTCTACCTCAAAGCCCAGCTCGCTCTGAATCAGGCGGCCCAGCGAGATATTGTTATCCTCGAGCGCCAGCAGGGTAAACTGCACGCTGGTATCGACGATGGTGCGACAGTGCACATCAAACAGCTCGTCGAGGAGCAGGATATCGGACTTGCAGGAGTGAAACACCTTGGCCACGGCGGGGTCGCGCAGCACCGCAAACAGCGGCTCGAGCCCGGCGGCCATCTCGGGCTCCAGCGGAAGGGGGTCAATTAAGTAAACACTTTCTCCATCAAATACCTGAATAAGGGCAACATGACGGCCGTACCGATAGCGGTTGTCGTCAAACTCCAGGTCGATGCCAATGCGCGGCAGGGTGGCGAAGTGAGCGGCGGCCTCGGCCACCTGGGCCGCCGTAGTGAGGTAGTGGATAGTAGGCTTCATGCGTGGCAGCAAAGGTACGGGGCCAGGCTAAACGCAACAGACATCGAAATCACCATAGCTTTTCAGAGGAACTAGGGAAACATGAAGATTTTATGTAAGGCATCAACGGCGAAAAACTATGCTTTTTTCTAATTTACCTAAAATTATTAAGGCAGTTTTGCACAGTGCTTATCATTTTTGGGGTAAAATATCCTTTATTTGTAGGCAGTTGTGAAAAGTTTGTTTTTACTGCTTCAGGGCAGTAGGTTCTTTTATCATCTCTCTCCTAAATATCATTTATGAGAAAATTTTTAACCCCCATACTGGTAGTAGCTGCGTTACCAGCGCTAGCTCAAAGCCAGGTAGTTACAGGACGTATAACAGGGCCTGATGGTAGCGCAATTCCAGGGGCTACTATTGTAGAACGCGGTACTACCAACGGCGTAAGCAGCGGACCAGATGGCAATTTTTCGCTTTCTGTTAAGCCTCAGGCTACACTTGTTATCAGTTCTATCGGTTACACCTCTCAAACCGTAGCAGTAGGAGGCCGCAGCTCGCTTTCCGTCACACTAGCAGCCAGCGCCACCGACTTATCTGAGGCAGTAGTTGTAGGCTATGGTACCCAGAGCAAGACTGACCTTACAGGTTCCATAGCGCAGATATCTGCCAAAGATGTTGGTAATCAACCCGTTCAGTCATTTGAGCAGTCTATTCAAGGTAAGGCAGCCGGCGTATTTATCGAAAGCAGTAGCGGCAAGCTAGGCCAAGGCATTCGGGTACGAGTACGAGGTGTGTCATCTATTAGCGGTGATACTCAGCCGCTATATGTAGTAGATGGAATTCCGGTACTCACCGATAATCTATCATCGAATGGTAGTGCCACTAATCCCATTGCCGATATTAACCCCAATGACATCGAAAGCATCAACGTGCTCAAAGATGCATCGGCTACGGCTATTTACGGCTCGCGAGCTACTAATGGCGTTGTCATTGTTACAACCAAGCGCGGACGGGCTGGGGCCACGAAATTCTCGATTGGCTATCAGACAGGGATAAGCAATCCAACCCATCTGCGAGAATTCTTAAACGCCTCGCAATATATTGATTTACTGACTGAAGCGCGAAATAATGCTGGTTACTCAGCAGCTTCGACAGCCAGCCGCCTGAAAATTATTTCGGCTGGCCAAGACCCAACCAGCTTCAATACTGACTGGCAGCACCAGGCATTTCAACGGGCTCCGTTCTCGCAGTATGACTTGAACGCGAGTGGCGGCAATGACAAAACCCGCTTCTTCATCTCAGGGCAGTATAGTGACCAGCATGGTATCATAGTTGGTAACCGCTACCAACGCATGAACGCACGTTTCAATCTCGACCATCAAGCAACTGACAAGCTGTCGTTTGGTATCAACCTCGGGGCTACGCGCTCGGTCAACGACCGCCTGCCAAACGATGATGCCTTCAGTTCCCCGATGCAGATTGTAGCCCTTTCGCCTCTTACACCCCTCACTGACCCACGTACGGGATTAATTAGTGGCGCCCTCGACCCAGCTACTGGTATCTACAGCACCAACTTTCCTTTTTACTACAACCCGCTACTGAGCATAATTGGCGGCTCATACAAAGCCACCACCTATCGGCTGCTAGGTAATACGTATGCTCAATTTAAGTTCACACCTGAGCTATACTTCCGCTCCGAGGTGGGCGTAGATTTTACCAACTATGATGAGGAGCAGTACTTGGGGCGTGTAACCTCACGCAATACCAACCCTACTAATGGGTATGGGTACAATGCAGCACAGGTGAATACTAAACTGGTAATCAATAACTATTTCAATTATCATAAAACCTTTGCTGAACAGCATTTAGTCGACGTCACTGTAGGAACGGCCTATGAGCAGGGCCAACTAACGGGCAATAGCGTAACAGGTACTCAGTTTGCCTCTGATGCTTACAAAACAATTGTCAACGCCTCGCTTATTACGGCTGGTAACTCCTTTAATAACGGTGGCAACACCTTGGTTTCGTACTTCGGCCGCCTTTCCTACGCATTTGCAGGTAAGTACCTGCTGGGCGGCAGTGCTCGTCTAGATGGCTCATCGCGCTTTGGCTCTAACCACCGCTACGGACTATTCTCCGCTGCCTCGGCTGGCTGGCTCATCTCAGAAGAAGACTTCCTAAAGGGAAATCCTACACTAAGCCTACTTAAGATACGGGCCAGCATTGGTAAGACTGGTAACCAAGGATTTGGCAACTTTGGGTCTCGCAACCTGTTTAGCGGTACGTCAGGTTATGTGGGCGTACCCGGTCAGGCACCTTCGCAACTCGGTAATCCCGACCTGACGTGGGAATCAACCACGCAATATGACGCTGGCTTGGAGTATGGCTTCCTCGACAACCGTATCTCGGGTGAGTTTGATGCATACTTTAAAAACACCAATGGCTTGCTGCTCAATCAGCCTGTGCCCTTGACTACTGGCTTCACCTCGGTTGCTCGCAATGTGGGTAGCCTCGAGAACAAGGGCTTGGAATTTGTGCTTACTACCCGTAACCTCGTGGGGGCTTTCACTTGGACGACCAGCTTCAATGCCGCCATCAACCGCAACAAAATCACGAATCTTAGTGGGCCTGCGATTTTGGGTAGCAACTTAAGTCGGGCGCAAGAAGGCCAGCCATTAGGCGTGTTTGTAGGGCCAGAGTATGCTGGAGTGGACCCCGCAAACGGTGATGCACTCTATTATGTAAATGCTACGAAGGCGGATGGCACCCTTGACCGCTCGACAACTAACGATATCAATGGGGCTACTTCCGTAGTAGTGGGCAATCCGAATCCAACATGGACAGGTGGTATAACCAACACGTTATCTTATAAAGGCATTGACCTGACGGCTACACTTGTTGGCGTATTTGGCAATCAGATTTATGATGGAGGAGCTCAGTATTATTCTGTAGGCTTTAACAACGGCTACGATAACCAGACCATCGACCAACTTGGCCGTTGGCAGAAGCCGGGAGATATTACCAACATTCCTAAAGCTTCTCTCTTCACTGGCAATGGTACGGGTGCTTCGTCACGCTTTGTACGTAACGGCGACTACGGTCGCCTACGAACCGTTGTGTTAGGTTACAACTTACCTGCCACCCTAGTTAAGCGCGGTTACCTGCAATCGGCACGCGTGTTTGTGCAGGCACTCAACTTGTTGACGTTTACCAAATACAAGGGCTGGGACCCCGAAGTAAGCGCTGACTACCTGACGGGTGGTACCAGTACCAGCCAGAATAATATCAACCAGGGAGTTGATTTCTACACCGCTCCACAGCCACGCACCTTCACGGCAGGCGTCAATCTGGGCTTTTAAATCGAGCGGATTCTTCTCTCTCTAACGTGTTTCTTTTATGAAAAAAATAGTATTAGGTCTGCTGGTTGCCGGTCTGGCAGCGGGCACGACCACGAGCTGCAATAAAAAGCTCGATGTAACGCCCGTCGATGCTATCGATGCTAATCAGGCACTTAACACCCCCGACGATGTCCAGGCTGCCTTAGTAGGCAGTTATACCAGTCTGCAGGCCGCTGAGTCATACAACGGGTATATCCAGTTCATGCCAGACCTACTGGCAGATAATGGGGATATCAGTTACGTAGGAACTTACTCACAGCCTCAAGAATTCCAGCGCAAAGCTATTCGGAAGGATAATAGCTTTGTCTATTCAATGTGGCAGCGCGCCTACATTACCATTAACCGCACAAACAATGTGCTGGCCAACTTAGACAAGGTGACCATCGCAGCTAATAAGACGCGTATTGAAGGAGAAGCCGAGTTTATTCGCTCCCTGACGTACTTTGACTTGGTACGCCTTTACGCCCGCGACTGGAGCGATGGCACACCTAGCAGTAATCCAGGCGTACCGTTGGTGCTCACACCGACTACCGTCGTTACCGATGCGAACAACGTAAAGCGTAATACAGTTGCTGAGGTATATACCCAGATTATTGCCGACCTAACAAAAGCGGAAGCGGAACTGCCTGCCAGTAATGGCTTCTTTGCTACCAAATATGCGGCAGCGGCTATTCTTTCTCGCGTGTATTTGCAGCAGGGCCGCTTCGCTGACGCGGCGGCGGCGGCAAACCGTGTTATCGCTAGTGGGTCGTTCTCACTCGACCAGAGTTACGCCGATGAATTCTATCAGGGTGGTGACTTAGTGAGCAATACCCCGGAAGATATTTTCACTATTCAGAACTCGGCGCAGAGCGGTAGTAATAGTGGCAGCAATCAACTCAATAACTTCTATTCGCAGTTCCAGCGCGGAGAAGTAAACGTTAATGACCAACTTCTGAATCAGTTTGAACCAGGTGATGACCGGAAGAATCTGTTTACTTTAACCTCAAGTCAGGTCTATTCAGATAAATTTGATGCGCAGTACGGCACCGTAAAACTTATTCGTCTGGCTGAAATGTATTTAACCCGTGCCGAGGCGAACTTTCGCGCTGGCACAACGGTAGGTGATACACCCCTTAACGATATCAACCTTGTCCGTGCCCGCGTTAATCTACCCGCTCTGACGAGCCTGACACTACCTGCTATTCTAAAAGAACGTAAACTGGAGCTAGCTTTTGAAGGCTTTCGTCTTGGCGACCTTAAGCGCAACAAAGAATCGACTACCGACCCAGTTGCAAATACTCCCATCGCTTGGAATTCTCCTCGTCTGGTATTTCCAATACCACTGGCAGAAATTAATGCCAACCCTAACATAACACAGAATCAGGGCTACTAAGACTGAACGCCTACAAAAAGACCCGCTACTTACGTGACGGGTCTTTTTTGTTTAAGGTCAATTGACCAGCTTATCTATTAATAAGTGGCGCAATACTGCGGTCAACGCCCGGTTCACTGACATAAGCATTCGGGCGGGGGCGCTATTCCTGGTCGTCGTCTTCCTCATCGAAACTCAGCTCCCGCGCCAGGTCCACAGCCTCGGCCTGCACCTGGGCCAGCAGGTCGGGCGCGTCGGCGTCGAGCGTGCGGGCGAAGAGGTCGAGCAGGGCTTCGCCTTCGTCGTTGACGTAGAGGTTGGTATAAATCTGCTCAAACAACTTGTTTTCCTTGCCAATCTGCTTGTCGATTTCCTGCGGCGAGTGGGCCGTGTTCAAGGCGCGGTGCAGTACTTCGGCAGCGCGGCGGGCTTCGTCGTGGTCGCCCAGGTCGCCGAGCAGGCGCAGCAGGCTCATGGCCACACCCAGGCGCCACTGCTCGAAGCGGAAAGGCTGGTCGCGGCCGGTAGCCTGCTCGAAGCCGGCTTCGGCACCCAGCGCAGCGGGCGTAAGATAGTGAGCTACTTCAGCGGGCTCACGGAAGGTAAGGCGAAGCAGGGTTTCGTAGGTCGTCATCTGTTTGGTGTTGTTTAGCTCCCCCATACCTGCCATACAAACAGCGAGGCCACGTAGGCCAGGCCGGTCATGTACACGAGCTGGCCCAGGGGCCAGCGCCAGCTTTTGGTTTCGCGGTACGTAACGGCCAGTGTGCTCATGCACTGCATGGCAAACACGTAAAATACCAGCAGCGACAAGGCCCGCACCGGCGTAAAGAACGGCCGGCCCTGCGCATCTTTTTCGCCGGCCAGCTTTTGCTGCACCGTGCCCAGGTCGGCATCCTGGCCCACGCTGTAAATGGTGCTCATAGTGCCCACAAATACCTCGCGGGCCGCGAAGGACGTGAGCAGCGCAATCCCGACTTTCCAGTCGAAGCCCAGCGGCCGGATGGCGGGCTCCAGCACATGCCCGAAAGAGCCCGCGTAGGAGTTTTCGAGGCGGGCCGAAGCCACACGCCGCTCGGTTTCGGCAGCCGACCAGTGCCCGGCGCTGGCCGTTTGCTGCACCTGAAGGGCAGCCTGCTCCTGCCGCCGGCCCGGACCATAGCTGGCCAATACCCACAGCAGTATTGAGATAGCAATGATTACCTTGCCAGCCTGCGTTACGAAGGCTTTTACTTTCTCCACAATCGTCAGGCCCACGTTTTTCCAGCGCGGCCAGCGATACACCGGAAACTCCATGATGAAGTAGCTGCGCTCGCGGGCTTTGAGCACGGCTTTCAGCAGCAGCGCCGACAGCAGCGCCGACGTGAGCCCCAGCAGGTAGAGGCCCATCAGCACGAGCCCGCGCAGGTTGAAGATGCCGAGCCACGCCTCGTCGGGCACTACCAGCGCCACCAGCACCGTGTATACCGGGATGCGCGCCGAGCACGACATCAGGGGCGTGACGAATATCGTCAACATCCTATCTTTCCAGCTCTCAATGGTGCGGGCGCCCATAATGGCCGGCACCGCGCAGGCAAGCCCCGAAATAAGCGGCACCACGCTCTTGCCGCTGAGCCCAAACGGACGCATCAGCTTGTCCATGAGAAAAGTAACCCTGGCCATGTAGCCGGTTTCTTCCAGCACCGCCAGGAAGGCAAAGAGCAGGGCAATCTGCGGAATAAAAATCAGCACCCCGCCCAGGCCGGCTATCACGCCCTCCGTGAGCAGCCGCACCAGCGGCCCGTGAAAACGCGCCTGAATGGCGGCGCTCAGGGCCGAAATGCCCTGGTCTATCCACTGCATCGGATACTGCGCCCAGGCAAAAATGGCCTGAAACAGCAAAAACAGAATTGCCAGAAAAATGAGGTAGCCCAATACGCGGTGCGTCAGCACTTTGTCGATGCGGTTGGAAGCTGGCTCGCGGCGCTCGGTGCGCGTCACGGTCACTACCTCCAGCAGCAGCTCATTTATGTGGGCGTAGCGCGCTACCGTTTCGGCCGCCTGCTGGGCGGTAGAGTTGAAAGCAGCTTTTTCGGTAAGCGTGGCCAGGTACTGGCGGTCGTCTTCGCTCAGAAAGTGCAGCTGCCGGAACTGGTGGGCATAGTGCAGAGCCAGGTAATCGTTGGGCAGCTTAAAGTGCTGGCGAATCTCGGCCAGCAGCAGCCGCAGCTCGGGCGCCGGCTGCCAGAAGCGGCCGGCCGGCGGCCGGGCGGCCAGGCGGTCGGCCATGACGATGCGCAGCGCGGCCAGGCCCACGCCCCTGCGCGCATTCATCGGCACCACGGGCACGCCCAGCTCCCGCTCCAGCGTCGCTACATCGAGCTGAATACCGCGCTCAGCAGCTACATCGGTCATGTTGAGCGCTAGGATGGCCGGCAGGCCCAGGTCGGCGAGCTGCGAAAACAGCAGCAGGCTGCGGCGCAGGTTGCTGGCATCCACGGTCACTACCACAAAGTCGGGATAGTCGGGCGAGCGCGGGTTATAAAGCAAATCGGCAATAACGCGCTCATCGAGGCTCTTGGGATAGAGCGAGTACGTGCCGGGCAAATCCACGACTTCGGCCCGGCGCTGCCCGCCGAGCTGGGCAATGCCCGTTTTGCGGTCAACGGTAACGCCGGGAAAATTCCCCACCTTCTGGTTAAGGCCCGTCAGCTGATTAAACAGCGAAGTTTTGCCCGAGTTGGGGTTGCCGATAAGGGCCAGGCGGGGCAGGCGCTCCGGGGCCATCTCCCGCAGGCCGGGGAGCGGCGCCGCCGGCCGCACATCCTTGGTAGCGCCCACCATTGCGTTTGAGTTAGTCTTTGAGCTGTATTGTGAGGGCCTCACTTACGCGCAGCGACAGCGTGTACTCTTCATCTCCGAGCACCAGCATGAGCGGGTCGCCGAGGGGGCGCGGCCCGCCAGGCGCACCTGCGTACCCGGAATGCACCCCATATCGAGCAGCTTAAGGGCCATCTGCGGGTCTTTCAGGCAGCATACGGTGGCCGATTCGCCGGGCCGCAGGTCGTTGGCGGTGCGGCGGCCGGAGGCCGGCTGCGGAGCAGCCACGGCGGTGGAGCGACGAAAAATAGCCACGATAGCAGAGCGTTTGGTTATTTAGATTTAATTCAAACAAAGATACGGCACTTTAGTTGCCGGGCCCAGCCAATAGGATTTTTTATCCGCTTTACGACCATTCGCCTACAATCCGGCGGGGTTCGCCGCAACGCACTAAAGTCTTGGCTAAAAGGCCGGCTTACCTATGCACAACCTAAGCTTTTCAAGCTTATTTTTGCATTAGGCAGTCCTTTTTCTACTTACAAATGTTTCAACGTTTATTTTATTTTGCACTATTCGTATGCATTGCCAGCGGCACCGTACGAGCCCAGTCTACTTCGCCCACTCCTTCGCTCTTAGCCGGCAAAATTATTGACAAAGCCACGAAGGAGCCCCTGCCGTTTACCTCCCTCAGCCTGAAGGCGGAACAGACCGGAGCACTCAGCAATGAGTTTGGGGTTTTTCAGCTGCCGGGGCCGGTGAAAAACGATACCGACTCGCTCATTGTAATGGCGCTGGGCTATGAGCATCTGGCTATCGCAGTAGAAAAGGGTAAGCCGATGGCCAACCTCGTGCTCGAAGTGAGCCGCCGCGCCATTGCCCTGAAAGAAGTAACGGTGAAAGGGGGCAAAGTGAAAAACCTGGAGCTGGGCACCAGCTCCAACCGGCCGGGCGATGGCCTGCTGCAAGGGCAGCCCGGTGGGCAGTATGCCTTTTTTGTTAAGAATGACAAAAACAAGCGGTTGGGCAACATCCGCTCGGTGTCGTTCTACATTGGCGAAAACGGCTTCCCCCGCGAGCCGTTCCGGGTGCGCCTCTACAAGCCCGATGGCAACTACAACTCGCCCAATACGGATATTCTGACCGATAACGTGGTAGTATCGGCCCCGAAAGGCGGCCAATGGTACACGGTTGACCTGACGCCCTACAACGTGGTAGCGCCCGAAGAAGGCTTCTTTGTGGCGATGGAATGGATTGTGAGCGGCGACAAGTTCTTCAATACCAACTTTATGGACGACAGCTACACGCCCTACGGCCAGATTATGCGCCCGACCTTCGAGTTCAAGGAAAGCCGTACCTGGACGTACTCCATCGCCAAAGGCTGGACGCTGCTGACGATGGCCACCGCCGCCGGCCAGCACTACAATGCCATGATTAAGGCAGAAGTGGACATGATTAAGTAAAAACTATATAGTTAATTCAAGCTAAAAGAGTTGCCGCCGCTCCATACCCCGGAGCAGCGGCAACCCTTTTAGCTTGGCTGGAATACTTAGTTACCCGCGTGCCCAACCACCCACCGCCGGATAAACTCCTGCACGCCGGGGTCAAACGTAGGCTTGGGCTCGCCGCCCAGCATATTCCACTGGTATAGTGGCGGTTGCATGAGGTGGTTGATGCCCTTGGGCCGGTATAGGGTCACCAAACGGTTGCCGCTGGCCTTAAAGGCATGCTTCAGGGCCGGCAGGTGCCGGGCGGGCGGGGCCTGCTCATCGGCCTGGCCCGTAATCAGCAATACCGGGCACTGCACGGCGTAGATATTCTCGGTCGGGTCGAACGATAAAAAGGAACGATGCCAGGGCGTGAGCAGCGCGGCCGTCTGGCGCTGGCCCTCGGCAGCCGACAGGGCTGGGTCGCCCTGGTGTAGCATATTGGCCACGATGGTCTGGGTTTGGGCCAGGTTGGCCGGGTTGCGGATAATGTCGTACAGCTCCTGCTGCCGACGCACCCGCAGGCTAAACTGCGCGGGCGGGAGCTTCTGCGCCCGCCACACCTGCTCTTGCTGCAACAGCAGGGTTTCGTGGCCGGGCAGGCCGTAGATGCCCAGGCCCACTACAAAAGCCGGCGGCAGCGGCGAGGCAGCCACCAGCAGCGCCACGTTGGCTCCTTCGCCGTGGCCGATTACCCCCAGGTGCAGCAGGTCTATCTCGGGGCGGGTACGCAGGTAGTTGAGCGCCGCCTGCAAGTCGCCGGCCCGCTGAATAGGTGTAGCGGAGTCGCCGCTGCCGCCCGATTGCCCCGTGCCCCGGTCGTCGAGGCGCAGCACGGCGATACCGCGGCGGGTGAGGTAATCGGCCAGGGTGCCCAGCATGCGGTAGCTCAGCATCGTAACCGGCGCGCCCGGCGTAAGCCCGTCGCGGTCCTGCTGGCCGAAGTCGGATACCAGTACCACGGCCGGAAACGGGCCCGTGCCCGGTGGCAGCGTGAGGGAGCCCGCCAGCCGCAGCCGCGCGGTATAGCTCGTCACCGTTACCTCTTCAACCTGGTAAGGAGGCCTAAACCGGGCCGCCGCATCGGCGGGGGTGCTGCTGTCGAAGGCCTCGTGGTGCAGGGTTAGGGGGGTGCGCTGGCCCTGCCGGCACCACAGGCCGCTTAGCTCCTGGCCATCGGGCGAGCGGCGGCCCAAAAACCGGCTGCTGGTTTCCGACACCAGCAGCACCACCGAGTCGGTGCCGGTGGGCTGCCGCACGTCAATGGGTATCCGATTGAGTTTCTGCACGGGCACGTCGAGCGCTGCAAAATAGCGGCCGCCCGTCAGGCGCACCATGCTCACGCTTAAGTCAAGGGCGCCGCCGGCGGCCAGCAGCTTCCCCCGCCATAATCCATCGAGGGTTGCGGCCGGGCCGGCATGGCTGGCGGCAGAGGTACCGGGCTGCGCCCGTACGCCCTGCGCCAGCCACACCAGCACCATCGCCAAGCCAAGCAGCCTACTTGTTTTCATAGATAGCAGTGAGGGAGCCAAGCTATTGTGCATCCGGCAATTAAAAAGCTGGCCCAATAGCCATTACTCGGGCGAAGTTAGGGGCCAAACGCAACGAAACCAGCGGCGCAATGCGCTTCCAGCTACCCGGATTTTATAAGTGGCCGGCAGCGGGCCGCTACGCCCAGCCGGGCGGCAGCGGCGGGCTGGAGCAGGGTTGCGGACTAGTCACCACTTTTTTTATTTGCCAAGTAGGAATTTTTCTAGAAATTTCCCGGCTACCCTACTTTAGATGCGAAGCCTTGTAATTAAATTTGTGGGCCGGAGCCCTATCCATTTCTTTTTTACTGTATGATTAAGCGTTTACTATTCCTTTTGATTATTGGCAGCCTGCTGCCCACGTTGAGCTGGGCCCAGCAGGAAGGCCGCATTACGGGCCGCGTGGTTGATGAAAAGACGCAGGACCCTATTCCGTTTGCCTCCATCAACCTGCGCGAAGAGCAAACCGGCGCGCTCACCAACGAATACGGCTACTTTCAGCTGGCTATGCCCACCAAGGTGACCGAAGACTCGGTTGTCGTGATGGCGCTGGGCTATAAGCGAACTGCCCTCTACGTGAAGCGCGGGGCCAATATGGAGGAGATTATCATCCAGCTTCCGAAGCAGGCCGTGGCGCTTGCCGAAGTAAAAGTGGAAACCAAGGGGGTAAAACCCACGCTGTTGGGCGCGCACTCCAACTCGCCGGGCGCCGGCATGATTCAGGGCCTGCCGGGCCAGCAGTATGCCTTCATGTGCAAAAACGACAAAGCTAAAAAGCTCGGTCTTATCCGCACAGTATCGTTTTTTATCGGAGAAAACGGCTTCCCGCGTGAGCCGTTCCGAGTACGTATCTACAAAGCGAACGGCAACTACAACGCGCCCAACGAAGACATGCTGACCGAGAGCGTTATCGTATCGGCCGCCCGCGGGGGCGAGTGGTTTACGGTCGATTTGTCGCCCTACAACCTGGTAGCGCCCGAAGAAGGCTTCTACGTAGCGATGGAGTGGATTGTGAGCGGTGACAAGTTCTACACCACCAATTTCATGGACAACTACACGCCCTACGGCCAGATTCTGCGGCCCACTTTCGAATTCAAAGATAGCCGCACCTGGAGCTACGCCATCGGCCGCGGCTGGAACCTGGTAACGCTTGCCAACGGCGGCTCGCACTTCAACGCCATGATGCGCGCCGAGGTAGACGCCTATAAATAAGGAGCCCCCCCTCCTGCTAGCCATTCGATAAGGCACTACCCGGCAACACTATAAAGGCGAATTACTAAAAATGCCTCCGTCGCTAAGCGACGGAGGCATTTTGTATTTTAACAAGGATGGCTATTGCGCAGCCAATAACTTTACCTGCTGCCAGCCGGCCGGGCTTACTTCACGCGTACGGCAATTTCTACGCGGCGATTTTCCTGGCGGCCGGCGGCCGTTGCATTGGAGGCAACCGGCGCACTGGCACCAAAAGCCTCGGTGCTTACGTGGTCGGCCGCGAGCTTATCGGTGGTAGTAAGGTAATTTTTAACTGCCTGGGCGCGCTGCTCGCTCAGCTCGCGGTTGTAGTTTTTGTCGCCACGGGCATCAGCAAAGCCGAGTACGCGCACCTCTTTCCCGGCGTAGCGCTGGTTGATGGAGGCGCCAATTTGCTTGAGCGCAGCGGCAGCGCTGGGTTTGATATCCGACTTGTTGGTATCGAAGAGGATTTTCTCGTCCACCCCGTATACCTGATACTCTTCATTGCCGCGCACGGTGACGCCGGGCGTGTTAATCTCCGAAAGCTTTACATCGGAGAGCTTGGCCTTGGTGAGGTCGAAGGCGTTGCTGATGGCGCTGCCGGTTTTGCTGGCGGCGCTATCGACGCCATTCGCGGCTCCGGTAGCAACATCGCTCACCGTTTTGCCGGTGCGGGCCACTACAGCGGTATCCTTGGTCGCTTCGCCAAGGGTGTTTTTCTCATCCGATTTTTTAAGGTCGCTGCAGCTGGCAAAAACGAGCGTGGCCGCCGCCAACAGCGGAAACAATGATTTGGTCATGGTGAAAGAAGGGTTAGAACGAATGCAAAAAGCTAGGCCACATACGGAAACCCGGCCGTAGTGTTAGCACCTTCACATCATTCGCTCACAAACACCCGCTTCACCCGCTCGCTCACGTTGGTCAGCAGCTCATAGGCAATAGTGCCAATGCGAGCCGCCAACTCACTAATGCCCAGCGCTTCGCCAAACACTATCGCCACGTCGCCGGGCCGCGCATCGGCGATATCCGTCACGTCGACCATCACCATATCCATGCACACCGAGCCCACCACCGGGGCGCGGCGGCCGTGCAGCAGCACCACGCCCCGGCCGTTGCTGAAGCGCCGGTCGTACCCATCGGCGTAGCCAATGGCCAGCGTGGCCACGCGGCGCTCGTGGTCGGTCGCGGCGCCGCGCCGCCCGTAGCCCACGGTGGTACCGGCCGGCAGCGTTTTTATCTGGGAGATAGTTGTTTTCAAGGTGCTTACCGGTAGCAGATTAGCAGCATCCTCCGCCCCCGCCTCTACCCCATACAGGCCCACGCCCAGGCGTACCATATCGAGCTGCGCCTCGGGAAAGCGCCGAATGCCGGCTGAGTTGAGCGCGTGCTTGAGCGCCGGGTAGCCCAGCACGGCCTCGATGGCGGCGGCCATGCGCCGGAAAGTGCTCAGCTGCTGCCTGGTAAAGTCGTCGTGGGCCGGGTCGTCGGCCGCCGCCAGGTGGGTCATGATGCCCGCCACCGGCAAGGCGGCGCGGTGGGCGGCCAGCAGCGCCAGCAAGTCGGGCAATTCTTCTTCGGCAAAGCCCAGGCGGCGCATACCCGTATCGAGCTTGATATGCAGCGGCGGCAAGGGCCCGGCCCCATCGCTGGTGGCCTCGCGGGCGGCTTGCAGGTAGTCGTGCAGGCGCTCCAGCGAATATATCTCGGGCTCCAAGCGGTAGCGCCGCAGCTGGCCGAAAGAATCGGGCCCCGGGTTCAGCACCATGATGGGCAGGCTGATACCACTATCGCGCAGCTGCTGGCCTTCGTCGGCATAGGCCACGGCCAGGTAGTCGGCCCGCTGAAACTCCAGCAGGCTGGCCACCTCGTACGAGCCGCTGCCGTAGGCAAAGGCCTTGACCATCACCATGAGCTTGGTGCCGGGGTTCAGGCGCTGGCGGTAGTATTGGAGATTGTGCGTGAGCGCATCCAGGTTCACTTCCAGCACCGTGCCGTGCTGAGGCTGCTGCAACGCCGCTACCACGCGCTCGAAGCCAAAGCGCCGCGCGCCCTTTATGAGGATAGTTTCGTTCTGAAAATCAGCCGGTCGCAGCTCCGCCAGCAGCGCTTCGGTGGAAGGGTAAAATTGAGTCAGGAGTTTTGAGTTAGGAGTTAGGAGTTGGTTATGTTGAACCCCTTCTGCTAACTCATAACTCAACTCCTCTCCCACCCCAATGAGGCGTGTCACGCCGTGGGCCTGCACCAGCGCCGCCACGCGGGCGTACAGCTCGGCGCCACTGAGGCCCGATTCAAGCACGTCGCTGAGAATGAGCGTGCGCCCGCCCGGTCGGGCCTGCCGGCTCAGGGCATCGAGCGCCAGCGAGAGGCCAGCCAAGTCATTATTATAGGTATCATCGAGCAGGTAGCAGCCGTGGCGGCCGGCCTTCATTTCGAGGCGCATAGCTACCGGGTGCAGGCGCAGCAGGCGGCGCTGAATCTCGGCCGGGGCCAGGGCTTTGGCCGGGTCGAGCTGCCGCCACAGTAGCACCGCCAGGCAATGCAGGGCATTCTCCACCGATGGCTCATCGGCGAAGGGCAGCGTGAAGCGGGCGGCCAGCCGCAGCGCCAGGCGCTCGTTAGTAAAATGGGCCGCGGCTTCGGCTTCGCCCAGCCGTACCCGCACGCTGGTGGTACCAGCCGAGTTGGCGGTCAGCCGAAAGCGCAGCGCCGCGCCGGGCGCAGCGCCGCGCGTCCAGGCCAGGGCCGGCAGACCCCGCGACCGCACGGCAGTGTGCACGGCCGGCTGGTCGGCGCAGTACACCAGCAGCTCGAAGCCGGGCCGCTCGAACAGCCGCAGCTTCTCGCCCAGCTTTTCTGCGGCCGAGGCAAAGCCCGCGTCGTGGGCCGTGCCGAGCGTGGTAAAAATGCCGTGGGTGGGCCGGATAATCGCGGCCAGCCGGGCCATCTCGCCGCGCTCCGAGATACCAGCCTCAAAGATGCCCAGCGTGTGCCGGCCGGGCGCCAGCTCCCACACGCTCAGCGGTACGCCCACCTGCGAGTTGTAACTCTTGGGCGAGCGGCAAATGTCTTCATCGGGTGCCAGCAGCTGAGCCAGCCACTCCTTCACGATGGTTTTACCGTTGGAGCCCGTGACGGCCCACACCGGCCCGGTAAAGGCGGCCCGGTGCTGCGCCGCCAGCGCTTGCAGCGCAGCCAGCGTATCGGCCACCTGCACGAAGCCCGCGCCCGCAAACGGGGCCAGGCTGGCCGGCGGCTGGCTCACTACAAACAAGCGTATGCCTTTGGCATACAAGGCCGCCAGGTGCTGGTGGCCATCGTGATTAGGCCCGCGTAAAGCGAAAAACACTGCGCCTTCGGTGAGGCCGACGCGGCGGCTGTCGAGCAGCAGCGTGGCAACGGGGGTGTCAGCGGCGGGCGCTTGCAGCAGGGTGCCGCTCAGCCGTCTGGGCAAGTCGGAGAAACGAATAGACATGGCCCGGCAAAGGTCGGGACGGAGTTTTTTAAACCACCCGAAGGCCGCTGCTGGGCTGGACGCGCCTTTTAAACATATAAAATATATTATGCCCTCATAACTAGAACGCCAGCACGGTCGATGGCTTTGTTTACCTCCCAGGTTAGGCTACCTTTCAACATGCAGCATCACGAAGTTGAGCCTCCCGAAGCGCTACGCGCTGCCATTAAATGCGTGTGGTACACCAGCATGGACCTGGGAGACACCCCAGCGAGCTTTGAGGTGGTACCGGATGGCTACGCGGAAATTATTTTCCATTTTGGAAGCGCTTGCAGCATTGCCACCCCCGAAGGCTTGCAGCCGCTGCCCTCCCCGTTTCTGGTGGGGCTGCTCAATCAGCCGGCCGTTTTTTACTCGAAAAACCGCTTGCAAGTCCTTGGCATCCGGTGCTTTCCCTGGACGGTATTCGAGCTGCTCGGGCTGACGGCCGGCAAAGACGGCGTGCGCACTTTTGAGCATCCTATTGCCCAGCTTCACGCTGCGTTGGCCGAGTGGGTGCAAGCAGGCCGGGTAGCGGAAGCCCTGGCTCAGCTACTCGACTATTTTCGGACTGCCCGCGCGCAACCAGCCAGCGACGGCCTGCTTGACAAGGCGGGCGGGGCAATGCGGGCCGCCAACGGCACCTTGCCGGTAAGCCAGGTAGCGGCGGCGCATGCTACGGTCCGCACCCTGGAAAGAAAGTTCAAGCAGGCGGCTGGCCACACGGTGAAAGACGTATCGGGGCTGATGCGCTTTGAGCAGGTACGCAACCACTTATGGCATTCGCCCGATGCCAACCTGGCCGGCCTGGCGCAGGAGTTGGGCTATACCGACCAAGCTCACCTCAGCCGGGAGTTTAAGCGCTACAGCGGCACAACACCCGCCGCCTTCGCCCGCAAAGCCAAAAAAGAGCAACGGGCAGTGAGCCCCGATTTTGTCGCGTTTGTACAAGCCTGACGCCGGTGGCTTCCGGAATTTTGTATCGCTTTCACCAGTAGCTGAAAGCGACTCTTAATTACATGAAATCCGCACAAAATCAGGCTGTTTACGATGTCATCATTGCCGGAGCCGGGCCAGTAGGGCTGTTTCTGGCCTGCGAGTTGGCTTTGGCCAACTGCTCGGTGCTGGTGCTGGAAAAGGCCCCGAGCCCGCACTCGCCCCTAAAGCAGCTGCCGTTTGGGCTGCGGGGGCTCAATGCGCCGTCCGTTGAGGCGCTTTTTCGCCGGGGGCTGCTCGACGAGCTGGAGGTGTCGAAGCGCATCGGCTTCCCGCACAACCCCTCCCCGGCCAGCCAAACGCCTAAGCCCCAGACAGGTGGTCATTTCGCCGGCATTGCGTTTTCGGGCAGCACCATTGATATCTCCCAGTGGAAATACCGCCTGCCCAGCTCGACGAGCACCCAGCTTTTATCTGAGATAGAAGAGCTTGAAACCGTATTGGCGCGCCGGGCAGCGGCCTTGGGGGTGGTAATCAAGCGCGGGCGGGCCATTGCCGGCTTGCAGCAAACCCCGGACGGGGTGACTGTGCAGGCGGGTGATGCCTGCTTCGAGGCTGGCTGGCTGGTGGGCTGCGACGGGGGCCGGAGCGCAGTGCGCAAA
The DNA here is from genome assembly GCF_008728635.1 of Hymenobacter baengnokdamensis. Lineage (NCBI taxonomy): Bacteria > Pseudomonadati > Bacteroidota > Cytophagia > Cytophagales > Hymenobacteraceae > Hymenobacter > Hymenobacter baengnokdamensis. The sequence continues at coordinate 245,021 of NZ_CP044285.1, forward strand.
GCAGCTGGCTTCGATTTTGCCGGCACGGAGCCCGAATTTACCGGCTACACCGCGCAGGTTGACCTGGCCGACCCCGAGAAGCTCAAGCCAGGCCGCAACGTAACCCCGACCGGCATGTACATGCAGTCGCAGCCCGGCTACCTGATACTGCAGGATTTTGATGCGGGCACCTTTCACCAGGCCCAGCAGCCCGTTACGCTGGAGCACCTGCAGCACCTGCTGCGCCGGGTTTCCGATACTGATGTGACTATTCAGGCCCTGCACCTGGCCACCACCTGGACCGACCGCGCCCGGCAGGCCACTACCTACCGCCGCGGCCGGGTGCTGCTGGCCGGCGATGCGGCCCACATTCATGCGCCCTTGGGCGGCCAGGGGCTCAACCTGGGGCTAGGCGATGCCCTGAACCTGGGCTGGAAGCTTGCTGCCACCATCCACGGGACAGCGCCGGCAGGCTTGCTCGACAGCTACCACACCGAGCGGCATCCTATCGGGGCGCAGGTGCTGGATTGGTCACGCGCTCAGGTGGCCATTATGAGGCCCGACCCCCATGCCCGCGCGCTGCACGCCATTGTGCGCGACCTGCTGCATACCCGCGACGGAGCGACTTATTTTGCCGGGCGCATATGGGGCATTTCCACGCACTACGAGCTGGGCAGCGCCCATCCGCTGGTCGGCCACAGCGCGCCCAACTTTGAGTTTGAAACCGGCACCACCCTTGGCGAGCTCATGCGCGAGGGCCACGGCATGTTGCTCGATTTCGAGGATAACGCTTCCCTGAAAGCATGCGTGAGTGCTTACGACGGCCAACTAACCTACATCTTAGGCCGCGCCAAGGACCAGCTAGGCATAAGCGCCGCCCTCATACGCCCCGATGGGTTTGTGGCTTGGGCTGCCGACCGCGACCCCGATTACACCGAGCTTGAGCGGGCGGCGGCCCGCTGGTTTGCGGGCAATTTGGCAAGCAGCGCAGTAGTAAAAGCGGCCGGTTCGGCAAGCTCTGCGCCGTCGGCATCGTAAAAGTAGCTTGTGCCCTGGGCGGCTTGCTACCTGCATACCCGCCCCGGCGCTACCTTCGGGCTTCCATTGCCCAATCGTATTTAAACCGCCCGATGGCCGTTTCCGCTTCGCTTACCCCTCCGCCTGCGCCGCTGTGGCAGCGGGCCTGGCCGCACGTGCTGGCCGTGTTGTTCTTCGTGGTGCTGGCCGTGGCCTACTTCGCGCCCATCGTCTTCGACCACCAAACATTAGCGCAGCACGATATTACCCAGTTTCAGGGCGGCGCGCACGAGACGCAGCAGTGGGCCGCCGAGCACGGCCACGAGCCGCTGTGGACCAACTCCATGTTCAGCGGGATGCCGACCTACCTCATCTCGGTGCACTTTCCCGGCGACCTGTTCGTGTTTGTGCAGAAGGCCGTGGCGTTGGGTTTGCCGGGCGTAGTGAGCAATTTATTTGTGGCCTTGCTCTGCGGCTACGTGCTGCTGGTGGCGCTGGGCGTGCGGCCCCTGGTGGCGGTAGCCGGCGCGGTGGCGCTGGGCTTTTCGAGCTACAACCTCGCCATTCTGGCGGCCGGGCACAACACCAAGTCGTGGGCGCTGGCCTACGCGCCGCTGGTGCTGGGCGGGCTGCTGCTGGCTTTCCGCCAGAATAAATGGCTGGGCGCGGCCCTCTTCACGCTGGGCCTGACCATGAACGTGCGGGCCAACCACCCGCAAATCACCTATTACCTGGGTTTGCTGGTGGCTATTTATGGTCTTATTGAGCTGGTGGCCGCCATTCGGGCCGGGCGCTTGCCCGACTTTCTTAGCCGCGTAGCCTTGCTGGGCGTGGGTGCGCTGCTGGCTGTGGGCGTCAGCTTCGGCCGCCTCTACACTACCTACGAATACAGTAAATACAGCAACCGCTCGCCCTCTGAGCTAAAAGTCCTGCCGCCCCAGCCCGGCCAGACTAGCCCCAGCGCCCGGCAGCAGGACCGTGACTACGCCTTTGCCTATAGCTACGGCGTGGGCGAGACAATGACGCTGCTGGTGCCCAACTTCTATGGCGGCAGCAGCGCCATGCCACTGGGTAAAGACTCGCACCTGGCCGCCGCCGGCCTGCCCGAAGAATACCTGGGCAGCATGCCCACCTACTGGGGCGACCAGGCCTACGTGGCCGGCCCGGTGTACGTGGGCGTCACGGTTTGCTTTCTGTTTGTGCTTGGGCTGTTCGTGGTCGATAAGCGCACGCGCTACTGGCTGCTGGCGGGCACGCTGCTCTCGTTCGTGCTGGCCTGGGGCAAGAACTTTGAGACCATTAATAACCTGATATTCGACTACCTGCCGGGCTACCGCAGCTTCCGCGCCGTGAGCATGGGCCTGGTAATAGCCCAGCTGGCTATGCCGCTGCTAGCCGCGCTGGCGCTCTCGCGCATCCTGCGGCCACGCCCGGTAGCGGTGCCTCCAGGCGCCGGACCCGCTGCCGAGCCGGTGCATCCGGCCCTGGCCAAAGCGGCACGCGCCGCCGCCGGCACGCCGGCCGTGGTGGTCGAGTCGGCCGACAATCAGCTGCGCACCCGGCAGTTGCTGTATGCCGGCGCCATTACGGCCGGCTTTCTGCTGCTGAGCTGGATTGCCAGCCTGAGCTTCGATTATGCCTCGCCGCAGGATGCCGGGCTCTCGCAAAGTGGCTTTACGCCCCAGCTGATGACGGCCCTGCGCGCCGACCGCGCCGATTTGCTGCACAACGATATCTGGCGCGGGCTGCTGTTTGTGGGCCTCACGCTGGCGGCGCTGTTTTTCTATTTGAAGGGCAAAATCGACGCCCGCCTTGCCGCGCTGGCGGTGGCAGCGCTGGTCTTGCTCGACCTCTGGACGGTGGACAAGCGCTACCTCGGCGAGAAGAATTTTCAGAATGAAACCATCGTCGAGAGCTTCCAGCCTTCGCCCGCCGACCAGCAGATACTCCAGGACAAGGACCTGAGCTACCGCGTGCTCAACCTCGGCAACCCGTTCAACGAGGCCCGCACCTCGTACTTTCATAAGAGCATCGGCGGCTACCACGGCGCCAAGCTGCGCCGCTACCAGGACCTCATCGAGCGCCAGATTTCGCAGAACAACACCGGCGTGCTCAACATGCTGAACACGCGCTACGTGATAGTGCCGCCCCAGAAGCAAGGCGAAGCCGAGCAGGTGCAGCGCAACCCCGGCGCGCTGGGCAACGCCTGGTTTGTGCGCGAGCTGAAAGCCGTGGCTAGCCCCGACGAGGAAATGAACGCCCTCTCCAGCCTCAATACCAAACAGGTAGCGGTGGTGGATACCCACAAGTTTCCCGACGTGAAGCCGGCGACCTACGCCGACTCGTCGGCCACCATTGCCCTCACCAGCTACGCACCCGATGCCCTCACCTACCGCTACTCGGCCGCCCAGCCGGCCACGGTGGTGTTCTCCGAAATCTATTACGCCGACGGCTGGCAGGCTTTCCTCGATGGCAAGCCGGTGCCGTATTTCCGGGCCGACTGGGTGCTGCGGGCCATGCAGGTGCCGGCCGGCTCGCACGAAATCAAGTTTGTATTCGAGCCCAAAGAATATAAGATTGGCAATACAGTATCGCTGCTTTCCAGCATTGGGGTGCTGCTGGCGGTGGTGGCGGCGGGCATCTTCGGCTTCCGGCAGCGCCGGATTAATGAGGATAATGACACTGCCAAAGCCGCCTGAACCCGCCGGGCGTTGCGCTCGAAATGACAAACAATTTTTTACTTCCTATCCTCCACCCTGCCGCCGAGCGCCACGGCGTGCGCCTGCTGCTCTGGCGCGACGACCTACTCAACCCCGACCTGCCCGGCAACAAGGCCCGCAAGCTTAGGTACAACCTGCAAGCGGCCACTGCGCAGGGCCACGCGCGCCTGCTGACCTTCGGCGGCGCGTACTCCAACCACCTCGCGGCCGTAGCGACGGCGGGGCGGCTCTACGGGTTTGCCACTATTGGCCTGGTGCGCGGCGAAGAGCACCAGCCCCTCAACCCGACCCTGGCGCAGTGCGTGGCCGATGGCATGGCTCTGCACTATCTCGACCGCGCCACTTACCGCCGCCGCAATGAGCCGGAATTTTTAACCGACATCCGGCGGCAGTTCGGCCACCCCTATCTGCTGCCCGAGGGCGGCACCAATGCGCTGGCCCTGCGCGGCGTGGCCGAGCTTATCGGCGAGCTGCGCCGGCACACCGACTTCGATGCCGTGGCCGTGGCGGCCGGCACCGGCGGCACCCTGGCCGGCCTGGCGCTGGGGCTGGCCGAGGCCGCCTATCCGGCCCGCGCGCTGGGCATAGCGGCCCTGAAAGGCGCTGATTTTTTGCGCGCCGAGATTGACGCGCTGACGCAGGCCGCCGCCAACCGCCCGCTCACCAACTACGAGCTGCACACCGGCTACCACTTCGGCGGCTACGCCCGGCTGCCGCTTAAGCTACGGGCATTCATTCAGCAGTTTCAGGCTGACTATGGCGTGTTGCTCGACCCTATCTATACCGGCAAGCTGCTTTTTGGGGTGCTGGACCTTATCAAAAAAGGGCACTTTACGCCCGGCAGCACCGTGGTAGCCGTGCATACGGGTGGCCTGCAAGCCTGGGCGGGGTTCTTGTAGGCAATAAAAAACCCGTGGCCGGGAAAGCGCCTGCTCACCGCTTGCTGTTGGCCGTGAGCTGCAAAGCAGCCAGCCCAAACACAAACGGCAGCACCGGGGCCAGAAAGCGCACGTCGTAGTCATCAACGGTGAGCATCACCACGGCGGCTTGCAGCAGCGGCACGCCAGCCAGAAACGCCCGCGCCGGCAGCCACACGTCGGTGCGGCGGATGGCGCGCGCCGCCAGCCAGTACAACGGCCACAGCACCAGCACACTCAGCAGGCGATGACCAAGTGAATAGTAGGGCTTTACGCTGCTGAAGAACACGAGGAGCTTCCCCAGCATGAGCCGGGCCAGGAAGCCGGGGTTGTGGGCGGCAAAGTACAACACCCGCGACATCTGGCCAATGCCGTCGGGCGGCATATCGAGGGGCGCGCCTGGATGGATAGCCCACACCGGCGTAGCAAACATCAGCTCGCCGCGCTGGTAGGTTTCTACAATAAAAAAGCTGATTAGCTGATAGTTGAGCCACCACACCACCAGCGGCACTGCCAGCACGCCCAGTCCGATGGCGCCCCAGAAAAGCCGGCGCTGCCGGCTGTAAAGCACGGCCAGCCCCGCGACCCCAGCGGCCCCGGCCACGACGAAGCCATTGGGCCGCACCAGCGCCGTGAGCAGCAGCAGGCTCAGCAGCAGCCCCCAGGCCCGCCAGCCGCCGGCGCGCACCCGCACCAGCGCCCAAAACGAGAGCACCGACAAGCTGATAAACAGCGACTCGGTGAGCAAGTAGCAGTTGAACTGCTGCACATCGGGCCACATGATAAACAAGGCGGTAGCCACCGCAGCGGCCCGCCCGCCCGGCGCCAGCCGCCCCACCGCGGCGTACAGCGCCCACGCCGCCAGCCCGGAAATAGCCAGCTGGGCCAGCACAATGCCCCACCAGCCGGCGTGCAGCCGCAGCCACACGCTCTGAAACCAGGGGTAGAGAATGTAGCGCTGGTTATGCTCGTACTGAAACGTATCGACCCCGTTGTTGGCAATCGTGGCTGAGGCGGCCCCCGGCTCCAGCTTGTAGTAGCCGTGGGTGGCCAGGTTGGTAGCGTAGTTGAGGTAGCGGGCGCTGTCGTTGGCGTAGTGCGGGCCGTGAAACCTAAGCAGAAACGCAGCCTGCACCAGCAGCCACAACCCCAGCAGCAGCCAGGGGTGCACCCGCCAGCAGCACCGGCCAAGTATAGCAACGAAGTGTGAAAGCGAGCCCATAGCGGGCCAAAGCTACACCCACGGCCAGCTCACGCGCACGGGCCGCCGTAGCTTGCGCGGCGCTTGCCCGTATAAGCTCCGGCTTAGTTCACTGCTGCCCCTATGCTGCCCCGCCTCATTCGCCGCCTGTTTCCGCTGCTTGCTCTCGTTGCCCTGGGGGTGTTTTTGTGGCGAAAAATCGGCGCTACGCTGGCAGGGCTTAATCCGCTGGCAGCCCGTGAGCCGCAGGTGACGGTGACCCACAACACGGTGCTTACCCAGGTAGAAGCCCTGGGCAAGCTGGAGCTGGTGCGCTACCGCTTTAAGGACGTGGTAGAGTACAAGCGCTCGGCTAAATACCCGTTTTTGCCCGATGCCAAGGCCGCGCTCATCGTGGGTGGCGAAGCCGTGGGCTGCCTCGACCTGCGCCAGCTAAGACCCCAGGACGTGACGTTCGAAGGCGACTCGGTGGTGCGCCTCATCCTGCCGGCCCCGGAGCTGTGCGCTTTCCAGGTCGACCATAGCCAGAGCCGGGTGTTCAGCACCGAAAACGGTTTTTTTCAGGATGCTGAGCTCGTTGATGAGGCCTATCGCTATGCCGAGGCGCAGGTGCGCCGCTCGGCCCTGCAAGCGGGCATTCTGGCCGAAACCCAGCGCAACGCCCAGCAGATTCTGGTGCCCATGCTGCACACGCTTACGGGACGGCGCGTGGTTATTGGCCAGCGGCTCGTGGTGCCGGGGCCGCCGCGCAAAATGTAAGGCCCGGCTTATATTTCCCTGGTAAAGCAACTATTAGCTTTTGCCGCGCCCTGCGCCCCCGCCAAACGCCTGGCCCCCTAAAATATCATTGCGAACCCGGCTGCTGCAAGAAAATAAAATGGCTGCCGGCCGCCGAGGTAGTAGCGCAGCTGAATACGGGTAAGAAGCCGCCGGTCAAAGTGACGATGAACGGCTACTTCTACCCAAGCAGCATCGCCAACGCAGCCAATATATTAGTTATTTCCTATATTAAGCTCGCCTAACGCTTCCTGAATCAGGTCCGACTCGTAGCCTTTTTGCGTGAGGTAAGCCATGAGCTTCATCTTGCGCTTCAGAGGATGGGCTTCCTTTTCGCGGGCATCGCGCTGGCCAAGCAGCTGCTTGAGCTTGTCGTAGTACTCCTCGCCATCGAGCTCTTTGAGGCCGCTTTTGATGCAATAGTCGCTCAGGCCTTTCGCCTTCATCTCCAGCCTGATGCGGCGACGCCCCCAGCCGTTGGTGCGGTGCTTGCCGCGGGCGTACGCCTGGGCATAGCGCTCCTCGTCGAGCAGCTTCTCGCGGCCAAGGCGAATAATAATCTCGCCGGCTTCGTCTTCGTCGAGGCCGTAGCTTTTGAGCTTGTCGGCAACCTCCTTCTGCGTACGCTCCTGGTAGGCACAAAAAGCTGCAATTTTGGGTAGCGCCTCACCGGGCGTGTAGGTTTTAGGGGTCTTATCGGGGTTTTTAAACATAAAAAATGCAGTGAGCCGCCGTAAAGTACGGAAACGAAGTAGCGGCGGGGCCGTTGTAGCAGGCGAGCCGCCGGCATAATCCAACGACTGGCGAAGCCCAAACGTGCCGCCGTGCCGGGGCACCTGCCCTTGCCTCTATGCGCGTTTCGCCCGGAATCCTCTATATGCTGGCTTCGACGGCTATGCTGGCCGTCGTCAACGTAGCCGTAAAGAAGCTGGCCGGCGTGCCCACGGCCGAAATCATTTTTGCCCGCTGCCTTATCTCGCTTCTGCTTACCAGCTGGCAGCTGCACCGCACCGGGGTGCCCGTGTGGGGCCCGCCCGAGGCGCGGCCCAACCTGCTGGGACGGGGCATTTTTGGGGCCGGCTCACTTATCCTGGGCTTTCTGGCGCTGAAGGTGCTGCCGCTGGGCGGCGCCATTACGCTCAGCTACCTCGCCCCGGCCGTGACGGCGATAGCCGCCATCTGGCTGGTGAATGAGCCACTACGGCCCTGGCAGGGCGTGTTTTACGCCGTGGCCATCGCAGGCGTAGTGCTGGCCAAAGGCACGGCCGGGCTCCTTTCGGCAGGAGTACTGCTAGGGGTAGGGTCGGCAGTATCGTCGGGGCTGAGCAGTGCTTTTTTGCGACGGGTGGGCGCCAAAGTTGCGCCGCTGGTACCGGTATTTTACTTCAACATCGTGCCGCTGGCTATTGCCTTCGGCTGGATGCTTTTTGGCTGGAAATGGCCCCAGGGCAGCGATTGGCTGTGGCTGGCGCTGGCCGGGGTACTTACCCACGTGGCGCTGTGGTGCACCACGCTGGCGTTTCAGGAGCAGCGGGCCGGCTTCCTGGCCGCCCTCGACTACCTGGGGCTCATCTATGCTGTTGCACTGGGCTATTTTGTATTCGGCGACAAAATCAGGCCCAGCGTCTATCCGGGCATCGCGCTGGTGCTGCTGGGCGTAGGCCTGAACGCCTGGTACTCGGCGCGGCACCAGCAACGGCCCCACTAAGGCCGCTAATCGCTGCCCTGCTGGTGGGCCTCTACCTGAGCGGAGGGCCCTATCTTGCCGGCTGCTTTAGAAGGGTATTTGCTTATGGCTATCGCTACTCGGATGCGTTTTTACTTATCGCTCATCGGCTGGCTATTGCTGGTCGGCGCGGCTCATGCGGGCATCATCAGGGGCAAGGTCAGCGGCCCCGACGGCGCGGGCCTGCCTTTTGCCAACGTGGCCGTGCGCGGCTCAGCCACCAGCACGGGCTCCAATGAGCAGGGCCAGTACCAGCTACGGCTCGCGGCGGGCTCTTACCAGCTTGTTTTTCAGTATGTAGGCTACCGCCCCCGCACCGAAACCGTGCGCGTGCCCACCAATGACTCTACCCTGACCTTTAATATAACGCTGGTTCCGGAGTCGTACAGCCTGACGGAGGTGACAGTGCGCGGCTCCGACCGCGACCCGGCTTACGCCATTATTCAGCACGCGCAGCAGTGGCGGGCCTACCACCAGCGCGAGGTAGCCGCCTTCCGGGCCCGCATCTACATCAAAAGCCTGGGCCGCCTTAGCGAAACGCCCAGCAAGATTTTTGGGCTTATAAAAGTTGGCCCCGATGTTAAGCCCGGCATTTTTTATTTATCCGAAAGCTTGTCGGACATTGCTTTTACGCAGCCCGATGTGGTAAAAGAGCACATGCTGTCGAGCCGGGTCAGCGGCGACTCGCACGGCATCAGCTTCAACCGCGCCAGCGCCGGGCGCGGCCTCAGCTTTTATAATAACCTGGTAAAATCGGGCTTTTCGGAGCGCGGCTTCGTGTCGCCGATTGCCGCCAATGCCCTGCTCTTTTACCAGTACGAGCTGGTGGGCAGCACCCAGCAAAACGGCGAGCTGGTGCATAAAATCCGCGTTATCCCGCGCCGCCGCTCCGACCCGGTTTTTGCGGGTTTTATCTATATAGTAGATGGCTCATGGAGGCTGCATTCTGTAGACCTGCGCCTCACCAAAGATGCCCAGCTCGATTACGTCGACGACCTGCACATCGAGCAGCTGTTTGCCCCCGCGCCGGGTGCGCCGCACGCCTGGGTTATTCAGTCGCAGAAGCTGGCCGTCGATTTTTCGGCCTTCGGCTTTAAAGGCACGGGCTACGTCACGGCCGTTTTTTCCAACTACAACCACGTAGTGCCCACTTACCCCGCGCCCCCCGAGGCCCGGCCCCTGGTGCCGGCGCCCGGCAGCCCGCCCGGTACGCCGCCGGCCATAGCGCCCGTCACCACCAAGGAACTGACGCGCCAGATTCGGCGCGAAAAGCCCAACTTGGCGGGCCTCAACCGGCAGGTGCGCCGCCAGGTGCAGCAGGCCCGGCGCGACTCACTGCGCCACGACCCCATTGCCCGCATGAAAAAAGGCGAGGTGCAGCTCATCGAAAAAGGCGTGAACGAGCGCGATACCACCTACTGGAGCCAGGCGCGCCCGGTGCCCCTCACAGAAGAAGAAAAGCTTGACTATCACAAAAAGGACAGCAGCGAGGTGGTGCGCAAGTCGCGCCCCTACCAGGACTCCCTCGACCGCAAGCGCAATGCCCTCAGCCCCGGCAAGCTGCTGCTCACGGGCTACACCTACAGCAATAGCTTCGCCAAGCGCAGCTTCGTGGTAGCCCCCATCTTCAACGAGCTGCAATACAACACGGTAGAGGGCTACGTGCTGAACGCCCAGGCCACCTACACCCAGCGCACCGACGACCGCCGCTTCGTGAACCTGACGCCTACTTTGCGCTACGGCTTCAGCAACAAGCAGCTGCAGCCCAGCCTCACCGCAAACTGGCAGCTCGACCCGGTGAAGCTGCGCCAGCTAGGCCTGGTGGCGGGCCGCACCGTCGAGAACTTCGACCGCAACTCGCAGCTCACGCCGTTTATCAACACCACGTATTCGCTTTATGCCAACCGCAACTACGCCAAGCTCTACCGGCGCGATGGGGCCGAGCTAAGCTACTTCTGGGAGCCGGTGAATGGCCTCACGGTGCGCGGTGCGGCCAGCTACTTCAACCGGGTGGAGCTGGTAAATACCGCCGACTACCTCTGGCACGACGTGCCGGGCCGCGCCTTCACCCCCAACCAGCCCGTGGCCGAGGAAGCACCGCAGGGCACCGGCTTTGGCAGCAGCCAGGCCGCTACGCTGGGCCTGAGCCTCAGCTACAAGCCCGGCCAGCGCTACATCACCCGGCCCGATGGCAAGTTCAACCTGGGCTCGAAGTGGCCGACCTTCAACGTGCAGGGCCGGCTGGCCGTGCCGCACGTGCTGGGAGCCGACGTGCGCTACCTGCTGCTGCAAGCCTCGGTGCGCCACGCTATGCAGTTCGGGCTGCTGGGCACCTCCTCGGTACAAGCCGTAGTGGGCGGCTTTGTGGGCAAGCAGGAAGGAATGACGTTTGCCGACTATCGCCATTTTTCGGGCAACCGCACCCTGCTGGCGGCTAACTTCAACGAGTTTCAACTGCTCGACTACTACCAGTACAGCACCCGCGCCAGCTACTTCGAAGGGCATTTCAACCACCATTTTAATGGCTTTATCTTCAATAAGATTCCGCTGCTGCGTGCGCTGAAATGGCAGGAAGTGTTGTCGTTCAACTACTTGCATACTGCTCAGATTGGACAGTATGTAGAGCTGGGCGCGGGCGTGGAGCACATTTTTAAAGTAGTGCGCGTCGACTTTTATACCGGCCTGCAAAGCGGGCAGCGCGTGGGCACAGGGGTAAGAATCGGGCTGGGTTTCTAGACCACTGATTGGCGCGGATTTTACCGGATTTCACGGATTTTGTGGACGATTTTCGGCTAGCTCTGGCAGCTGCCTGTTTGAGCAGATTGCTTCTATAGCCTCAGCTCCGCGGCTGCCGGCAAAGCATAGAAATTCGTCGAAGCCACGGCAGGCATTACCGGCGCCATTTCTCAAGCCAGGAATTATGCAAAATCAGTTAGCGGGCGCTCCACCTTCTTTTCAGAGGGAAGTCAGGGGCGAGGTGCGCCGCCAGCACACCTCTTACTTTACCTCTTCATAATCCACATACTCGCCGCCGCGAAATTCGTGCTTGCGCTCACCAGTCGCGGTGGGCGGCACGTACTCGACGCGCACCTGGCCGGGCCTGGTAGCGGGCTCTTGCGGCGGTGCCTGGCGGCCACCCGGGCCAGCGCCGGGCGGCGCATAAAACCCACCCTGCTGCGCCTTATGCACCTGCTGCCGCACAAAGCTGCCCAGCACTGCCCGCAGCACCTGAGGCAGCACAAACCGTACAAGTAAAAAAAACAGCAGTAGCGAAAGCGTGAAAGCCATGAGCAGTTTGAAAAGAAAGGCAATTTACGACAAGACCGGGCCCAGGTTCTGGGTGGCGCTGCTACTGGCGGGCCTCACCAGCCTGGCCGCCAGCCCCCATTGGCTGGCTACGCCCGACTTTGCCGGGCTATACCGCCCGGCACCCGACCGGCTGCGGCCCGTAGTGCGCCGCGAGGGCGATAGCCTGCGTATTTTTCTAAACCGCCCAGCCCCCACCCCGGGTTCCGCGGCCACCAGGCTGCGCCTCACTAGCTGGGCCACTTACGAGGCCAAGCAGCCACTGTGGCAGGAAATACGCGCCGCCCGCCCCTACCCCGGCAGCAACCCGGCCGCTCCGGTGCAGGTGCTTACGGCAGCGGTGGGCGCTGCCCTCCTCCCGGCCGGCACCGTGCTGCAAGTAAGCCTCGAGAAGCCCTCGCTCACCAACCAGCCGCCCAGCCCTGACCAGGACGCGGCCACTACCGCCTGGCTACGCCTCACGCCCGAGCTGCTGAGCCGGCCCTTCGTACTGCTCGACTCGACCGGGCTGGTGCTCGACCGGCCTTATCTGAATGCCGGCGAAGGGGTCGCAGTAGCCACGTATGGGCCGGTGCAGCCCGTGCGCTGGCGACGCTACCCCACCGGCACGCCGGCCCTGCCACCCTTTACCGACCCGCGGAGCCAGGCCGCGGCCCCGCGCACGCTGGGTATTATCGATTCGTCGGCGGCACCCGTGCCGGCGGGTAGTCTGCTGCGCCTTCCTTCGCAAGGCTTATACGCGCTGAAAGTTGGTGGCGCGGGCGGCGAGCCCAGGCATACGGTGCCATTGCTGGTAGTGCCAGCCAGCTTTCCCGGCCAAAGTACTGCCCCCGAGGTTATTGAGCCCCTGCTTTATCTTACCACAGCCGCCGAGCGCCAGGCCTTGCTGAAAGCGGCTGACCCCAAGCGGGCAATTGACCGCTTTTGGCTCGACGCAGCGGGCGGCGACCAGGTGCGGGGCCGGGAAATGATACGACGCTACTACAGCCGCGTAACTACTGCTAATGAAGTATTTACCGGGCACAAAGCTGGCTGGCTTACCGACCGGGGCCTGCTCTACGTGGTGCTGGGCCCGCCGCAAAGCGTACGCCGCCTGCCCAGCGGCGAAGAGCGCTGGCACTATGACCAGGCCGGCCGCCAGGGCGAGGCCGTGGCCTTCACCTTCCGGCCCCGCCCTAGTACCTTAGCGCCTGATAACTACGAACTGGTGCGCCGACCCGAGTACGAAATGCTCTGGTATGCGGCCGTAGAACAATGGAGAACAAGGATGACCGCCCGCTAAACGACGGGTTCAGCGACGACTACGTGCCCCGCCGCTTTCGCGAAGGCCCTGCTAACAACGAGCGCCGGGCCGCCCGCCCGGCCGGCGGCGACGACCGCCGCCGTACCGGCAGCAACGACGGAGCCAGCAGAGCCCGCCCCCAGCGCCCGTTTTATGATGAGCGCGGCCGGCAGGTTACGCCCAACCGGCCGGCCGAAGGTCGCGGCCAGGAGCGCGGCAGCAGTCCCGTTTATAAAGAGCACACTACCCGCCCCGCTGCCGACCGTAGCATCGACATGCTCTTCGGGCTGCGCCCCATTCTGGAAGCGCTGAATGCGGGCCGGACGCTGGACAAGATTTTCCTGCTGCGGGGCACCAAAAACTCTCTCACGCAGGATATCTCGGCCCTGGCCCGCGAAGCCAACGTGCCCGTGTCGCTGGTGCCGCTCGAAAAGCTCGAAGGCCTCACCCGCAAAAACCACCAGGGCGCGGTGGCATTTGTGTCGCCCATCGACTTCGCCCCGCTCGACTCGCTGCTGGCCGGCTTGTTTGAGGAGGGGAAAGTGCCCTTTCTGCTGCTGCTCGACCGGGTGACCGACGTGCGCAACTTTGGCGCCATTGCCCGCACCGCCGAGTGCATGGGCGTGCAGGCGCTGGTAGTGCCCGCGCACGGCGCGGCCCAAATCAACGGCGACGCCGTAAAAACCTCGGCCGGCGCGCTCAACATCCTGCCCGTATGCCGCGAGGCCGACCTGCGCCAGACCATCAACTTTCTGAAGGAGAGCGGCCTTACCGTTATCGCCTGCACCGAAAAGGCCGATGCCGACCTCGGCCACACCGAGCCCGCCACCCTTAGCGGTCCCGTTGCCGTGGTGATGGGCTCGGAGGAAGACGGCATCTCGCCCGAACTGCTGCGCCTCTGCGACCAGCGCCTGCGCATCCCGATGAGCGGCCAGATTCAAAGCCTCAACGTGGGCGTTGCCGCCGGCATCATGCTGTTTGAGGTGGCGAAAAGCCGGGGGTAGTTATTCTGATAACGATGAGTCAATTAATCTCCTCCAGGTCTTGGTATTCTGTTGAAAGCCATTTCATTGCCTTAAATAGCCAAGGTTGGCATCAGGAAGAATTGCTGGCGCTGGTGCAGCATATTAAAGGCACCTTATTGGCTCAACGGGTTTTTGCTGTTACCTCGTTAGATGAGTTGGTCATTAGCAAGTACACGCCCTTTGCCATACACCACGAAGTAGTACGAGTCACATATGAACGCAGCCAGCAAGCTTTTCTTTTTAAGTATCTTCTCGGGCAGCTGCCCGAGCCGGAGGTGCAGCGGAAATATCCGGCGGAACTAGGGATAGAAAAATTCAACCACTTTATGCGTTGGCTAAATTGGTAACACCCCCCTGATAAGAGTAGCCGAGCGCCGTAAAAACAAGCCGCCTCCCGCAGTCAGGGGCAGAGGAGTGAAAATAAAAGAACCGGGGCTCCTGCCATGCGCGGGAGCCCTGGTTCTTTTTATACGGCCGGCGCTAATTATACCCTACCCCCTTCTTGGCTTTCACGTCGGCCACAAACTCTTTCACGCGCTGCTCCTCCGAGCGCTGGCAGATGAGCAGCACGTTGTCGTGCTCGGCCACGATATAGCCTTCGAGGCCCTGCACCACCACCAGGCGCTCGTGGGGTGTTTTAATGAGACAGTCGCGGGTATCATAGAGCAGCACCTCGCCATCAACTACGTTGCCCTGGGCATCGTGGGGGCTCACCTGGTGCAGCGAGTCCCAGGTGCCGAGGTCGCTCCAGCCGATATCGGCGGGCAGCACGTACACGTTATCGGCTTTTTCCATCACCCCGAAGTCGATGCTGATGTTGCGGCAGCGCGAGTAAGCCTCGTCGATAAAAGCGGCTTCCTGCGGCGTGCCAAGCTGGCTTTTTCCCTCGTCAAATACTTCGGCAATGTCGCTCAGGCACTGGTGAAAAGCCTCAATAATGACATCGGCCCGCCACACAAAGAGGCCGGCATTCCATAGAAAGTCGCCGCTATCGATAAACATGCGGGCCAGGTCAGCATTCGGCTTTTCAGTGAATGTTTTCACCTTATAAAGATTGCTGTCGGGCAGGCGATGCATAGATCCATCCATATATTGAATGTAGCCATACCCGGTATCCGGCCGGGAGGGCTGAATACCCAGCGTAATAAGCACCGCGTGCTGGCGCGCCGCCTCCACCGCTTCGCGAATCAGTCGCCGGAACTCTTCCTCGCGCAGCACGGCATGGTCGGCGGGAGAAATGATGAGCGTAGCCTGCGGGTCGCGCTGGGCAATGCAGTAGCTGGCGTAGGCAATGCAGGGAGCCGTATTGCGGCCGATGGGCTCACCCAGAATCTGGCTGGGCAGCAGCTCGGGCAAATGCTCGTGCACCAGCCCGATGTAGTCGCGATTGGTAACCACAAATACGTTTTCGGGTGGGCAGATACCCCGAAAGCGGTCCACGGTAAGCTGTAGCATGGAGCGCCCTACCCCCAGCACATCATGAAACTGCTTGGGGTACTGAGTGCGGCTGAACGGCCAGAAGCGACTGCCGATTCCGCCCGCCATCACGACGAGATAAGTATGATTCATGGGGCGATAGGTGGGAGGGCGAAAGAGTAAAGTGCAAAAGGATGGCAGCGGCGCGGCTTACCCTCCGGCCGGTTGGCTGGATAAGGCCAGTGGCGCCGCATTGGCAGCGGCTATTCGCGTGAGGCGCAGCGCCTCGTCGTAGTAGCCCCGGGCAGCCCGGCGGCGCAGCTGCCGCAGCTCGCTAAAGCCGCCGAGGCCGCTTAGAAAGCTTACTTTGCTGCCGGCCGCGTCATTCCAGCGCACAGGCTGCTCAAGCAGGCGCAGGCCGGCGCGGTAGGCCAGATACAGCAGCTCCACATCAAACCCGAAGCGGTCGAGCACGGCGGCCTCCACTACGGGGCGGCACACGGCCAGCCGAAAAGCCTTGAAGCCACATTGCGTGTCCCAGTAAGGCAGGCCGGTAGCCAGGCGCATTACCAGGTTGAAGGCCCGGCCGCTCTGCTCACGCAGCCAGGGCTGATGCACCCCGATAAGGCTGCGGTCGAGCGCCCGCGAACCAAAAACGACGTCGTAGGTGCCTGCCAGGAGCGGATTTACTAGCTTGGGCAATTCTTCAATGGGCGTCGAGAGGTCGGCATCCGAAAACACGGCCACCTGCCCCTGCGCTGCCAGCAAGCCCTGGCGCACAGCGTAGCCCTTACCCCGATTGGGCTGGTAGCTAAGCACACGGGTAGCTACCCGGCCAGCATGGTCAGCAAAAAAAGCTTCCGCTACCTGGGCCGTATCGTCGGCCGAGCCGTCATCTACTACCAGCACCTCGCTGGCATACGGCTGGGCATTCAGATACCCCAGTACCTGCCTGAGCGTGTGGCCTAGCCGCACACTTTCATTATAGGCTGGGATGAGGAAAGAAACCAGAGGAGGCTGCACTCGGAAACACAAGTAGTGTGAAAAGAATGGGAAATATAAAGGAAAAGGCTGCTACCGACGCTAAAATAAATTTAATTAATAGTATAATTTTTAAACATACTATTAATTAAATTTATAAATTTCTTACACTAAACCTTCTCGCAGTAGGTCGTGCAAGTGAATGAACCCGGCAAACTGTCCGTTTTCCGTTACTATCAGCTGCGTGATATTGCGGGCCTGCATGCGGGCTAGCGCCTCGGCGGCAAACTCCGTAATCTCGATGGTGGCCGGGTGAGGCGTCAGAATATCGCGGGCGGCAACGGTTTCCAGCTCAGCCAGGTGGCCGCGGCCCAGCATGCGGCGCAGGTCGCCGTCGGTAATGATGCCGGCCAAGCGGCCGGCATCGTCGAGCACAGCGGTGGCACCCAGGCGCTTGCCCGAAATTTCGAGCAGCACTTCGCGCAGCGACGCGGCCAGGCCCACCTGCGGGCGCTGGTTCTGCCGGCTGAGGTCGCCCACCGTCAGATACAGCTTTTTGCCCAGCGTGCCGCCGGGGTGGAGGCGGGCAAAGTCCTGGGCCGAAAACTGCCGGCTTTCGAGCAGGCACACGGCCAGAGCATCACCCAGGGCCAGGGCGGCCGTGGTGCTGGTAGTAGGGGCCAGGTCGTGGGGGCAGGCCTCGCGGCGCACCGGCGCGTGCAGCACAAAATCGGCCTGCCTGGCTAAGTACGAGTCGGCATTGCTTACCAGCGCGGCCAGGGGCACGCCTTTGCGGCGCAGCAGCGGCACCAGCACCTTTATTTCGGGCGTGTCGCCGCTTTTGCTGATGGCAATAACAAAATCTTCGCCCTGAATCATGCCCAGGTCACCATGAATGGCATCGGCAGCGTGCATAAACAAGGCGGGCGTGCCCGTCCCGTTGAGCGTAGCCACCAGCTTGCCGGCAATGTGAGCGCTTTTGCCCACGCCCGTTACGACCACGCGGCCCCGAAGAGCCAGTAGCGCCGCCACGCAGGCAGCAAAATCGGGCGTAGCGCCCACGGCCTGCGCAACGTCGCGCAGGGCATCGGCTTCGGTAAGCAGCACCTGACGGGCCACGGCCAGCACATCAACGGGGGCCGTCGTAGCGGCAGGAGGAGTGGAAGTCGGTTGCACGGCCAAAAATACGCTGCATAAGTGGGACGTGAGCCACAACAGCGCGCAAAGCAATGCGCCCGAACCGCCCCGCGGTTTAGGACTTTGGCAGCCTTGGTTCGGAACTTTTCTGAAATGTTACGTGTCGATGGCCGATTTTAAAAGAAAAGTTCACTTCCTGCTTATCTTCGCTAATAACCTACGCGCTCCGCCTCGCCTTATTTTGCTAGTCTATGTCACTGACCGCCGTTGAAGAACCAGTTATTGCGACTGCTGAATTAAAAACCAAGCTTAAGGAGGTATTTGGCTTTGGCCAGTTCAGGGGAACGCAAGAGGCTGTTATTCAGAACATATTAGCTGGCAACAATACGTTCGTCATCATGCCCACCGGGGCGGGCAAGAGCCTGTGCTACCAGCTGCCGGCGCTGGTGCTGCCGGGAACGGCCATTGTTATCTCGCCGCTTATTGCCCTGATGAAAAATCAGGTTGACCAGCTCTCAGCCTTTGGGGTAAACGCGCAGGTGTACAATTCTACGCTGACCAAGACGGAGATGAACCGCGTCAGAAAAGACGTGATTTCGGGCGAAGTACGGCTGCTGTACGTGGCGCCCGAGAGCCTGACCAAAGAAGACACTATTGCCTTTCTGCAAAAAGCCAGTATCTCCTTTGTGGCTATCGATGAGGCGCACTGCATCTCGGAGTGGGGCCACGACTTTCGGCCCGAGTACCGCAAGATTCGGGGCATTATCGACAACCTGGGCGGGCGCATTCCGCTGATTGCCCTCACGGCCACGGCCACGCCCAAGGTGCAGCTCGATATCCAGAAAAACCTGCACATGGACGACGCGAGCGTGTTTAAAACGTCGTTTAACCGCACCAACCTCTACTATGAGGTACGTGCCAAGCGCAACACCAAGAAGCAGCTGATTCAGTACGTGCAGTCGCACAAAGGCAAGGCCGGCATTATTTACTGCCTGAGTCGCAAGAAGGTAGAAGAGGTGGCCGAGCTGCTGCGCGTCAACGACGTGCGGGCCCTGCCCTACCACGCCGGCCTCGACCCGCATACCCGCATGAACAATCAGGATGCCTTCCTGAATGAGGACTGCGACGTGATTGTGGCAACTATTGCCTTCGGCATGGGCATCGACAAGCCCGACGTGCGCTTCGTTATTCACTACGACGCGCCGAAAAGCATTGAGGGCTACTACCAGGAAACCGGCCGCGGCGGCCGCGATGGCCTGGAGGGAAACTGCCTGATGTTTTACAGCTACGATGACATTCTGAAGCTCGAAAAATTCAGCAAGGACAAGCCCGTAACCGAGCGCGACAACGCCCGACAGCTGCTGCTGGAAATGACGAACTACTCGGAAAGCGCCGTGTGCCGCCGCCGTCAGCTGCTGCATTATTTTGGCGAGCACCTCGACAAGGATTGCGGCTTTTGCGACAACTGCCGCCATCCGAAAGAGAAGTTTGACGGCACCCGGCACGTAGGCCTGGCGCTGCGGGCCGTGGTCCAAACCGAAGCGCGCTTTGGCCTGGACCACGTGGCGCAGGTGTTGCTGGGGCTCAACAACCCGCACATCGAAAGCTACGGCCACAGCGGCCTGCCGGTGTATGGCCAGGGCAAGGAGCTGAGCGGCGATATGCAGCACTGGCAATCGGTGTTGCGCCAGTGCCTGCTCAACGGCCTGCTGGAAAAGGACATCGACTCTATCGGCCTGGTTCGCATCACCGAAAAAGGCATTGATTTTATTGAGAATCCGCAGCCGTTCACGCTGACCAAAGACCACGATTTTGAGGCTGAGAAGCAGGAAGAGGAAGATGAGGAGAAGGTGCAGCAGGCGGCCGGCCACGACGAGGCGCTGTTTACCCTGCTGAAGGAGCTGCGCAAGCAAGTAGCCAAGCAGAAAAACCTGCCGCCCTACGTGCTCTTTCAGGACCCCAGCCTGAAGGAAATGGCTACTACCTACCCGCAAAGCCTGCACGAGCTAACCCATATTTCGGGCGTAGGCCAGGGCAAAGCGCAGAAGTTTGGCGCGCCCTTCGTGGCAGCCATCAAGAAGTATGTGGAAGACAACGACATCGAAACGGCGGCCGATGTCATTATTAAGTCCACCGTCAACCGCTCAAAGCTGAAAATATATATTATTCAGCAGATAGATAAAAAGATGGATTTGGCGGGTATTGCCCGCAGCCAGGGCATTTCGATGGCCGACCTGGTAGAAGAAATTGAGCATATCTGCTACTCGGGCACCCGCCTCAACCTGGACTATTACATTCAGGATGTGGTAGACGAGGATAAGCAGGACGAGATTTTCGACTACTTTATGTCGGCCAGCTCCGACAACATTGCCCTGGCAATGAACGAGTTGGGCCCGGACGACTTTACCGAGGAAGAGGTAAGGCTGATGCGCATTAAGTTTCTAAGCGAAGTGGCTAACTAGACCACGGATTAGCGCGGATTATAGCGGATTTCACGGATTTTGTGGACGGCTTCAACGGTGTTGAGGCCGTCTTTTTTTATATTTTGCTTCATTTGTATTTATGCTACTTGATACCCGTTTCCACGACCTTACCAGAAGAGTTATCGGCTGTGCGATGCGGGTACATAGTGAGCTTGGCAGCGGCTTTCCTGAGTTGATTTATCAACGCGGGCTAGCGGTGGAGCTAAAGCAGGAAGGGGTTAGTTTTCAAGGAGAGATTCAGTTACCCGTTTTTTATAAAGATACCGCTATCGGTGCCCGGCGCGCCGATTTTCTAATTGAGGGCCAGGTACTGGTTGAATTAAAAGCCGTGAGCGAATTGTCTGATGCACACTATGCACAAACCATAAACTACCTGAAAGCTTATCGGTTGGAAGTAGCTCTCCTCATAAATTTTGGTGAAGCCAGCCTTAGATTCCGACGTCTGCTCCATAATCCTACCCGCCAGCCCAGGGTATAAAAAAGACGGCCTCAACACCGTTGAAGCCGTCCACAAAATCCGTGAAATCCGCTATAATCCGCGCTAATCCGTGGTCTAGCAATACTCCTCAAAAGCGCCTTGCAGGTTATTCACAATGCGCATGAGGTCAGAGCCTTCAATGTGGTAGCGCTCAATCATGTGCACCAGCTCGCCGTCTTTGAAAAGACCGATGCAAGGCGACGAGGGCGGGTAAGGCAGCAGGTGCTCGCGCATTTTGGCTACGGCGTCGGTTTCCATGCCGGCAAAAACGGTGACCAGCTTGCCGGGCTTTTTGTCGGCGCTGGCCAGGGCCAGCTTCAGGGCGGGGCGCGCCTTTGCGGCAGCGCAGCCGCATACCGAATTAACGGCTACCAGCACGGTACCCTCTTTTTCAGCCAGCGCCGCATCGACTTCCTGGGGCGACATCAGTTGCTCAAAGCCTGCCTCTACCAGGTCCTGACGGATGGGGGCGACCATGTATTCGGGGTAAACAGCCATTTTATACAGCAGAAAAGTTACTAGGAAGGCGCAGAGAAGCAGAACTGCTTCCTGCACCACTACAAAAATACGGCCTGGCCGCATTAATGCAGTACAAGCCCCGTAGCTAGCAAAAGGTTCGGAAGCGCCAAGCCCGGCTGCTGCCCCAACAGCCCGATTGCCTGCTTGCTATTATCTTGCTTCACGGCGGCTAGTAGCCTCATTATGAAGCCATAAATTCGATTTTTTTTCATTATTAGTTCATCTATTATTTCCTGAATGATTCCAAACTTTCTTCCACGGATGCCACGGGCAGTTATCTGCGCGCTGGCTGTTTGCGCTGGCTTTAGCTACTCTGCTCAAGCCCAGAAGCCCGTCCCGCTGCCCGGCTCGCTGCGTCAGGCAGCGACGCAGCCGCAGGTAGCGGCGCTGGCTATCACCGCCCAGCGCACCGACGCTGGCTCGCGCCTGAGCGGCGATTTGCAGCGCCTCTATCAAGTCGGACTGGCCAATCGCAGTCTGGCCGCCAGCGCGGCAAGCCAGACCTTTCCGCAGCTGCGCTTTGGAAAGAGCGGCACCTCGGTACTGGTGCGCATCATGGCCCAGAATGTAACGGCGCTGCTGCCAAGCCTGCTCAGCAAGGGGTTTGTAACGCTAGCCTCTTTTCCCAATCTGCACTTTGTGGAAGGCCTGCTGCCCGTGAGCCAGCTGGCACCCGGCAGCCAGGGCATCGCGGCGCTTTCGGCCCAGGGGCTGCTGGGTGTAATTCCCAGCTACCGACCCCTGCTGCGCGTAGGGGCCACTACCAGCCAGGGTGATGTTACGATGGAAGCAGCCCGCACCCGTGCGCTGCAGCCGCGCAACCTCGACGGCAAGGGCGTGCGGGTAGGAGTTATCAGCGACTCGTTTAATTCGCTCAACGGGGCCGCTACTGACATTGCCACCGGCGACCTGCCCGCCACCGGCGTGCAGGTGCTGCTCGACGACGGCACCACCGACGAAGGCCGCGCCATGTGCCAGATTGTGCACGACCTGGCCCCCGGCTCGCCGCTGGCGTTCAGTACGGCTAATGTGAGTGAAGGAGACTTTGCCAACCAGATTATCCGGCTGGCCGACCCGGCCCTGGGCAACTGCCAGGTGATAGTAGATGATGTAGGCTACTTCAACGAGCCGTTTTTTCAGGATGGCGTTATCGCGCAGGCTATTACGCAGGTAGTAAGTCAGCGGAGCGTCAGCTACTTCTCGTCGGCGGGCAACAATGCCAACAACAGCTATGAGAATACGGCCCCTGTTTTCATCAACGATGCCAAAGGAGTAGGCAAGCTGAATTTCTCCACTACCAGCACTCCCGATACCACCCAGCGCTTCGTAGTGATGAACGGCAACGACCTGCAGCTGCCGCTGCAATGGTCGGACCCGTTTTATACCGCTAACGGCGTTAAAACCGACCTGGATGTTTTCCTGATTTCGGCTAAAGGCGTTGTAGTGGCCAGCTCGACCGACAACAATATCCAGCTGGAATACCCGGCCGAATATATTGGTTTTCATAACGACACCACCCAAACTCATACCACGGCGTTTGACCTCGTAATTCGTCGTCGGGCAGGCACGGCCAATCCGACGCGCATCAAATATGTAAACGAGCTGAACGGCCTCTCCCCCACCGTGGTAGGCCCCACCGAATGGCAAACCAACAGCGGCACCATTGTCGGGCACACGGCGGCGGCGGCGGCCATATCGGTAGCGGCCGTGCGCTACGACAACCCCCGCGCACCCGAAAGCTTTACGTCGAAAGGAACACCAACCTTCCTGTTTGCGCCCGACGGCACGCCCCTTATTACCCCCGAAGTGCGCCAAAAGCCCAACCTGGCGGCTATTGATGGCGTCAACACCTCCTCGTTTGGGACCAGTGCCAACGACTACGAAGGCGATGGCTTCCCCAATTTTTTCGGCACTTCGGCGGCAGCCCCGCACGCGGCCGCCGTGGCCGCGCTGCTGCGGCAGTCGGAGCCCACGCTAACGCCGGCCCAGGTGTACACCCGGATGGCCTCAACGGCCCGCCTGATTGGCGCCACGACCACCGACCCGCTCACGGGGCCAGGCCTGGTTGATGCCTTTACGGCGATTTATGGGCCCGTTGCGGCTACTACGCCGCCGGCGGTAGAAGACATGGAAAAAGGCGCACTGCCTACCAGCTGGACTGTGAACAGCACGCGGGCGGGCCGGGTGCAGGTAATCACGACCCTCAACCCGGCCTCCGGCGTTCACCATTTGCTGCTCGATTCGTACCCCGGCATTAGCAACCGCGCCCTGAATGAGGCAGTATGGTATTTCAACGGCGTAACGGCCAGCAATGCGCTGCTGACTTTTAGAGAGCGTAAGCTGGCTGCCGAAACCGATGAGCTAATGCCGACGCAGTTTACCGGCTCCAGCAGTTCCGACGGCGTGGCGCTGAGCGTAGATGGCGGCACTACCTGGTACCGGGTATTTGACCTCACCGGCACCAACGCAACTACCACTTACCAGACCAAATCGGTAAACCTGACGCAGCTGGCCACTACGCTGGGCGTTACGCTGGGCAATGATGTGCGCCTGAAGTTTCAGCAGTACGGAGCGGGCGCCGCCACGGGCAGCAACACCACTTCCCAGGCCGGGCGGGTATTTGACGACATCGCCGTTACGGGCCTGAGCCCCGCGCCGGTGGCGCTTTATCACTCCAGCCAGCCTACTATCGGCTGCCCGGGCCTGACGGTGCAGTATGCTGACTCTTCGCTGTTTAAGCCCACTACCTACGCCTGGACTTTTGCCGGTGGCACACCGGCCGCTTCCACCTTGCCCAACCCAGCAGTAGTTTACAACACGCCCGGCCACTACCCGGTGGTGCTGAGCGTAATGAACGCCAATGGCACCACAGCCCGTACCGACACGGGCTATGTGTTTATCTACGGCCGCGCCCCGCAGGCCACCGTCACGACCACCAATGCCAGCATTTGTGCCGGCGGCAGCGTTACGTTCAGCAGCACGGCCGCCTACTGCCCCGGTACCTATAGCTGGAGCTTTCCGGGCGGCACGCCGGCCACTTCGACTGCTGCCAGCCCCGGCACAGTAACCTACGCCACGGCGGGCAACTACACGGCTACGCTCACCGTGAGCAATGCGTATGGCAGCACTACCACCACTATTCTGGTGGCGGTGGGTGGCCGCCTCCTGCCGCTGGCCGAAACGTTCGACAATACGCCCAATACCCAGACGCTGCCGCCGGGCTGGTCCATCGTTAACCCCGACCACGGCGTGACCTGGACGCTGGCCGACAATATTATCGGGCGCAACAACCAGCCGACCCGCGCCCTGCGGGCGCCGTTCTGGTTCGACTCGAATGTGGGCGAGCACGATGCCGTGTACTCGCCGGCCCTGAGCCTGACTGGCGCCAGCCCTAACCTGCTCTTCGATGTGGCTTACGGCAAAGTGAGCAACCAGCAGCTCGACTCGCTGAGCGTGCAGATTGCGGATGCCTGCTCCGGGGCCATTCTGGGTAAGCCATACGCCAAAGGCGCGGCGGGGACGCTGCCTACTACGTCGCCCAAAGACCAGACTATCTTCCTGCCCGCTTCGGGGGCCGAATGGCGGCAGGAGCGCGTCGACCTGACTCCCTACGCTGGTAAGTCGGTGGTTATCCGCTTTGTGGGGCGCAACGGCTACGGCCAGTACCTCTACCTCGATAATGTACTGGTTGGCAATAACCTACTCAGCCTGACTTCGGCGGCCAGCGTCGTAGGCCTCGAAGCCTGGCCCAACCCCACGCCCCAGGGCGGTACGCTTACCGTACGCCTGCCCGCCTTTACCGGCAGCGTAGGCCTGCGCCTGGTCGATGACCTGGGCCGCGTAGTGTGGCAGGAGCAGGTGCAGCAAAGCGGAGCCGTACTCGAGCGCACCCTGCGCCCTGGCCTGGCACCGGGCCTTTACAACCTGCTGTATACTCCGGCTGGCGGCACCCCGGCCGCGCGGCGCCTCGTGTTTGAGTAGCAGGCTGGCTCAACCGCTTTTGGCAAGGGCCGGGCAGTAGCCCGGCCCTTTGCTTTTGGCCCCGGCCGCACGTCGGCGGGCAAAATCCCCTTACTGACCGAGTAACATCCCCAGGTTAACCAAAAGGCCGCCCGAAAGCTGTCAGAGGCTGGTAACTTGCGGAGAATAAAAGTACTGCCTTTTGTAGCACTTCTTATTTTGCTGGTGTTTACATTGTTTTTTCACTATATTAAAAAAACCATAGCCCTTGCCTTGCTGGTGGCGGGGCTACTGCCCGCGCTGAGTTACGCGGCCCCGGCACCGCGGGCATTCGTGCGGCATTTCGGCCCCGCCGAAGGCCTAAGCCAGCCATTTATCTACTGCCTGCTGCAAGACCGGCAAGGCTACCTCTGGCTGGGCACCGCCGAGGGCCTGGTGCGCTACGATGGCAGCCGCTTCGTTACCCTCACCACCCGCGACGGCCTGGCCGAGAACTTCGTAACGGGCCTTTGGGAAGACCCGGCCAGCGGCGCCCTCTGGGTACTGCACCACGAGGGCAGCCGGTCGGTGCGGCCGGTGGGCCACGCTTTTCGCGCCGCGCCTACCACCATGCGGGGCGGCCCGGCGGGCCGCGTGGGGTCGCCTGCTCCCGATACCGCCCGTCTTGGCGCGTATCAGCGCCGCTACCACCTGCGCCTGGCCGCCGATGCCGTACCTAGCTGCCTGCTTGAAGACCGCGAAGGCAATGCCTGGCTGGGCACCGCCGGCCAGGGCCTGTGGCAGCACGCCGACCGCTTTTTGAGCCTGTGGCCCCGGCCCGGCGGCCAACCGACAGCCGCACTCGTGCTGGGCAGCCTGCCCGATGCAGGCGGGCAAAAGCAGGTATGGGGCACCTACGACGGCGGGCTTTATTACCAGTTTCCTCCGCGGGGCAGCCACTCAATAGTTGCTGGCAGTTGGCGTATGCCCCCACCCCCTGGCGAGGCCACCACGGTTTTGCTGGCTCGCCCGGCCTCGCTGGGCGGCGGCTTTTGGGTTGGTACTGCTACGGCGGGCGTATATATCGAGCCTATGCCCGGCCGGCCGTGGCAGCCGGTGCGCGGCCTCTCGCAAAATCTGGGCTCGGCCCTAACGGCGCTGGCTTACAGCCCCGGCACGGGACTGTGGGTGGGCACGGCTGCCGACGGCCTATATAATTTACCTAATGTTTCAGGCACTAACCCTACCCCAGTTGTTCAGCATTTTACCACGGCTAATGGCTTGCTGCACAACAGCATTTATGCCCTGCTGGCCGACCATACCGGCCGCGTGTGGGTGGCCACGCACAATACCGGCCTGGCCGTATGGGAACCGGCGCAGCGACGCTTTGTGTATCATAAGCTGAACAGTGTGGGCCTCGATGCCAGCGCCCTGGCCGAAGACGCTACCGGTACTATCTGGGTTGGCACCGAAGGCCAGGGGTTGTTCTTTAAACCCACCAGTGGCTCGTGGCAGCAGCTAACGGCCGCCACCAAAGCCCTACCCAGCGATTACCTCACGGCCCTGCTGCCGCTGCCGCCCCCGCTGGCGGGCTCGCTGCTGCTGGTGCACCCGCAGAGCCTGAGCCTGCTGAGCCCTGGGCATACGGCCGCCATTGCGCTGGCCGCAGCCGATAATGAGCTCGTTCGGGCTATGCTGCCGAGCGCCGCGCTCACCGCCGGGCCAGACCCGCTGGCCTGGCTCACTAGCCAGGCGGGCGTTCTGCGCCTCGACCTTGACCAGCTGGCTGGCTCAACGCCGGGTCGCCTTTCCACCCCTCCGGTAGTGCTAACCGGGGCCGAGGTAGATGGCGAAGCCCACGCGCCTACCACACTTGGCCAGCTGGTGGCGGGGCAGCACCGCGTCAGCTTCGTGTTTCAGGGGCTTAGCCTGGCACCGGGTGGCGCGGCGGCGCTCCGCTACCGCTACCGCCTGCGCGGCCTGTCTGACGAATGGAGCCGCCCGAGCGGGGCCGGCGAGGCGCAGTTTGTCGGGCTTGGCCCCGGCCGCTACGAGTTGCAGGCCCAGGTGCGCCGGGCCATACCCGGCAGCTCCTGGAGCCCGGCAGCCCGCAGCGCGTTCACTATTGCCACCCCCTGGTGGCAGCGGGCTACCACGCTGACTCTGGGCGCGTTGGCTCTGCTGGCGGTGCTCATCGCCGTGGTGCGCACCCGCGAAGGCGCACTGCGTCGCCAGAAGCTTCAGCTCGAAAAAACCGTGCAGCACCGCACCAGTGAGCTACGCCAGAAGAACCACGCTATCGAGCAGATAAATGGTGAGCTGCTCGTAGCCCGTGACGCGGCTGAAGCATCGCGCCGGGCCAAGGCGCAGTTTCTGGCCAACATGAGCCACGAAATCCGCACCCCGATGAACGCGGTCATCGGCCTCACCAACTTATTGCAGCAAACGCCGCTCAACTCTGAGCAAGGTGAATACCTGACGGCCATTCACTCGTCGTCGCAGAATCTGCTGGTTATTCTCAACGATATCCTCGACTCGTCGAAGATGGAGGCCGGTAAGCTTACTCTGGAGCAGGTAGCGTTCCGGCTCCCCGAGGCGGTACGCGGACTCAGCACCCTCTTTCGCTACGCGGCCGACAGCAAAGGGCTGGATTTTAATACATTCGTTGCAGAAGATATACCTGCCGCCGTGGTTGGCGACCCCGTGCGCTTGCAGCAGGTACTCGTCAACCTGGTGAGCAACGCGTTGAAATTTACCCGGCGCGGAGGCGTGACCGTACGGGTAACCCCGGCGCCCGGGCCGGCCCCCGACCCGGCCCACGCAGCCCTAAGGTTTGAAGTGGAAGACACCGGCATCGGCATTGCAGCCAACAAGCTGACAGCCATTTTTGATGATTTTTCGCAGGCGAATGCCAGCACTACCCGCGAGTTTGGCGGCACCGGCCTGGGGCTCAGCATTGCCCGCAACCTCGTGCAGCTGCACGGCGGCGAGTTGGGCGTGCGTAGCCAGGAAGGCAGCGGCTCCGTGTTTTATTTTGAGCTGACTTACCCCATCGCTGACCCGGCCCAAACCCGGCCGGGCGCGGTAGCGGGGCCGCTGCCCGCATTCGAGCCCGCGCTGCGCGTGCTGGTGGCCGAAGACAACCAGCTCAACCAGCTGGTAGCGCGCAAAACGCTGGAAAACTGGAATGTACAGGTAGTTATCGCCGAAAATGGTCGCCTGGCCGTGGAGCGCGTACTAACGGCTACCGAGCCCTTCGACGCCGTGTTTATGGATATTCAGATGCCGGAGCTCGATGGCTACGCCGCCGCCCGGGCCCTGCGTCAGCATTGCCCCGACGCTACCAGGCTGCCCATTATCGGCCTCACGGCCTCGGTACTGCCCGAAGACCGTAGCCTGGCATTGGCGGCCGGCATGAACGACCTGCTGGCCAAGCCTTTTGAGCCGGCCGTGCTCTACGCCCGGCTGGCGCATTTTACGGGGCGGCTGGCCGGAGTTTCTTCGCCTGAGGCGGCGCCGGCGGCTACTTTGCCGCCCAGCGCGCCCCCTGCCCTGCACCCCAACTGGCAGCAGCTCGAGGAGCTGGCGGGCGGTAATGCCGGCTTTATCAGTCAGATTGTGAATACTTTCTTGACCGAGGCGCCGGCCCTTGAGCAGCTGCTGGCCGCTGCCTGCCCCCACGACCCCACCGCCGTGGCCACCCTGGCGCACAAGCTTAAAGGCCAGGTGGCTTATTTTGGCGTGCCCGGCCTGCACGCGCAGCTCGATGAGCTGGAGCGCAGCGCCCGTACTCCCGGCTATCCTTTCTGCGAGCCCTTGCTGCAAACTGTGCGGCAGCAGCTCGGCCAATTATACCCCCAGCTTCAGCAAAGAGCCTGATTTGGGGAATGAGAGTCAAATAATAAAGTAAACCAGAGCTCTTTACGCTCATTATCGCCCATACCCCGGAGCCAGTCCCTACTTTTGCCCGACCTATCTACCTGCTTTCTCGCTGCCCTATGTCCTTTTCTTCTCCCGAAGTTGATGGCCTCACCCCGGCTCCGTTGCGTTGCCTCATTGTTGACGACGACCCCTTGTCAGTACAGATAGTGCAGAACTGCATTGCCAATACCCCTTTTTTAGAAGCATCCGGGGCGTGCAGCAGTGCCATTGAAGCCGCCGAGATTCTTCGCACGCAGGCCTTCGACGTATTATTTCTGGACATAGAGATGCCCCTGATGTCGGGCCTCGACCTACTCCGCTCGCTGCCGGAGGCCCCGCAGGTGGTGCTCATTACCAGTAGCCAGTCGTATGCCGTGCAGGCTTTCGAATTTGCCGTGGCCGATTACCTGCTTAAGCCGTTGAGCTACCCGCGCTTTTTGCAGGCAGCCCAGAAAGTGCTCGAAACTATTACGGCCCAGCGAACGGCGGCCGACCCCGATACGCAGGCGGCGCCCATAGGCTCCAACCCCGAATTCACTTTCGTAAAGGTTGATACTAAGCTCGTTCGGGTCGATTTTGCCGACATTTACTATGTTGAAGCCCTGGGTGATTACGTGCACCTGGTTACTACCCGTAGCAAGCTTATTGTCTACAGTACCATGCGGGCCATTGAGGAGAAGTTTCCGCCCCAGCGCTTTGTGCGGGTGCACCGTTCTTTCATCATCAATATCGACTATGTGCAGGCGCTGGAAGACAACTCCCTGCTGATTAAGGAGAAATATATTCCGGTGGGCCAAACGTACATGCGCGGCCTGCTGCAACGCCTCAACAAGCTGTAGGGTGCGCGGGCCCGCCGACGCTATTTTCCACGCTAACCGCTTCTTATCAGTGCCTTTTGCCGCTTCCTTTTCGCCTGTTCTTGTTTGGCTGCGGGGTGCCCTGGCAGTGGTAGCGCTGCTGAGTATGCCAGCCGTAGTGGCCGCCCAAGCTACCCCGACAGACTCTGCTGCAACTCAGGCGGCTGCCTGCGGCCCTTTGCAACCCGTTGAGCTATGCGTTGATTTTGATGCCAGCCGCTCGCTAGACCCCGGCGCCGGCCCCCTGGAGTACCGCTGGAATATGGGCGATGGTACTACGCTCACGGGCCTGAAAATCACGCACTGCTACGCCACTCGGGCCCACTACCAGGTGGTGCTCGATGTAGTGGTGCCGGCCACCGGCGAAGTGCGCCGCGCCGAAAAAACCTTCGACGTGGATTTGCTGCGCAAGCCGGTGCTCAATTTTAGCGTGGGCCCCGCGCTTCGGGTACGGGCCGGGCAGGCAGTAGCATTCGATGCGCTGGACTCGGTATTGCCCGACTGTCAATCGGTAGTGGTCATCTGGGATTTTCGCGATGGCTTTACCCAGCAGGGGCGGCGCGTCGAGCACAGCTTCCGCAAGCCCGGGCACTTTCCAGTGCGCATGAGCCTGCGCGGCTACGGCCCCGGAGCCTGCGCCGCCAGCAACTGCGTCAGCCAGGAAGTTATCGTGGAGCCTTAGGTAGCGGCACAAAGGCTACTGCGGGGCACCCTGGCTCAGAATGTCTAATACCAGCTGCCACAAATCCTCGTACGGAACAATCTCGATTTCGGCATCGGCCTCGCCCACCAGCGGGGCCTTTTTCAGCGCTGCCAGCAAGGGCTTGCTGCGCTGCGCCAGCACTTCGGGGTTGAAGTCGGCTTCGGGCAGCAGCAGCAGCAGCCGCAGAAAGGTGCGGCTCCGCAGGGTAGCCGCATCGCGCAGGTGCCGCTGCTGGTACTTACGCAGGCGTTCCAGCCGTGCGAGCACGGGCTCCAGCAGGCGCTGCCGCAGGTAGTGCAGCAGCTGAAATACCAGAATGGCCACGTTGTGGCCGCGCTTATCGCGGCTGTACTCGGGCACGGTCAGGGCCGCAAACACGGCCAGCTGGTTGCGGCGGCGCACCGGCAGCTTCTCAAGCGGCTGGATAAACTCGATGTAGGCCTCCAGCAGCTCCCAGCGCTGCAAGGCCGAGGGCCGCAGCTTGATAAACGACGGGTTTTTGTGCGCCTGGTGCAGCAGCAGCTGCGCCTGCTCATACTCGCCCGCATGCAGGGCCAGCAGCAGATAATGCTCGTAGAAATAAAACCAGTTGCTGGAGGTAGGATGCATCTCCTGGGCGAAAGTCTCCGCCAGCTTCAGGCCCGCTGCCGCCTGCCGGGTGCGCAGGTAGGCATACACCATCATAAACTGATTGAAGCGCTGGTCGAAGCGCCGGGCATTGAGCTTGCCCTGCTGCAGGAGCCGGGTGGCCATTGTGGTATACTGCACAATGTCTTCGTAGCGCCCGGTCAGCTCCGCGTTGCCGATGCGCACCCGATACAGCGCCATAAACGTGGTAAACGTTTTGGCCTGCTTGTGCAGCTCCTCCGCCCGGGCCAGGTACGCCGGCATCTTCAGCAAAATGGCCCGGCGCTTGGCCACAGCCCGCGCCATGCCCAGGCTTACAGACAGTGAAAGCTCTTCGGCTTCCCGCTCGCAGCGAATAACCTCCCGCAGTTTGGCCAGGGTTTTGCTTAGCGCATCATACTTATACGGCAGGTTTTGCTGGGCGTATATAGTCAGGAGCCACTGGCCGGCCTGCTCGGCATAGCCCATAAACTCACCTTGCAGGGCCATTCGCATACAGCGACGTAACAGCCGCTCACTGAGGCTATACTCTCCTTCTAAACATAAAATAGTTACCTTGTGTAACAAGTCCAGGCATTCGACCTCATAGCGGCGCGATACTACAAAGCGCGGGTCAGAATGGTCCAGAAAGTATAGGTGATTAAGTAGTTTATCCTGCACCCGCGCCCGCAGCTGGCGCATAGCAGCTTGGTTATTGGTCGAGTTTGCCCCATAAAGCGATTTGGTTAGCTGTATGGTGGTCATTTCCGGGTTGGCTGTTACTTCCTGCATCAGCCGCTCTTCCTTGCCCATGCGGGAAGCATCCAGGTCGAGTAGAGGCCGCTGTTTTGACCGACGCAATGTCACAATTCGCGCCAAATTTGCAATCTCTTTCATTAAAAAAGCGCTTCCGCAACGTTTAAAGGCATCTTTAATCTTGCTTGCTATCCCAAACAGGCGTTTTCAAAACTTAGCAGATTGTCCTTGTAAAGCCCTGGCATTTTTTCAAGCTTTGCATCTTGGATTAGTATGCGCAATTTACACGATAAGATGTCACAATTCAGTTTTTTTTCGCAAAAGCCGCTTCGATAAATACTCCACAGCCAAACCAGATAACTTAGAAAATCAGCATCATTAACAAGAAAAGTCCAATAAATTATAAAAATAATTATTGTCACAGCAGAAATGCTTATGTCCTTTTGAGGGCCTTCCACGGAGAGGAGCTTTGTATCAACAATCCACCACAAACCTTTCCCTACCATGTTTGAGCTTATTACTTTCGCCCTGTTGCAACTCGCTACCCTGTCTAGCCAGCCTACCACCAACAACATCGGCAGCAGCGGTTGGGGTAATGACATTGTAGCTCCTACTCAACCTACGACTAGCGTCGGCGGCAACTAAGGCGGCAACGTTGCCTAGTAGCAGTAGAGGTTAATTTGAAGTCCAGCCTGCTAACTTGCCAATGGCATTTGTAATGCCATTGCGAAATGAAATACTTCTGGCTTGGTGGATTTCTGCTATTTTTGACCTGCGCTTGCTCGTCATCTACTACCCGGCAAGAGTCCGCTTCTACTCCGATTCGCATTCGATGGGCCTACGACCCGGAAACGCTGGACCCTATGGCGCTTCCCAATCAAAACGCCATCGATGTAGCCAATCTGTTGCATGTAAGCCTGCTGCAAGTAGATTATAAAAGCAATAGATACGCGCCAGCCCTGGCCCAGTCGCTGCCGCAGGTAACGCTTATGGGGGATTCGCTTACCTCCCTGGATTATCATTTGCGGCCCGCCGCTGCCTGGGACAACGGGCAGCCCGTATTAGCTACCGATGTTGACTTTACGCTTAAATTAATGCAATGCCCGGGGCTGCCCAACGAGGGTGCTCGCGCACAATTCAGCTTTATTCGGAAAATTCAGCTTGACCCGGCCAACCCCCGCCATTTCACGATAGTGTGTCGTGGCCAGGCCACCGAGCTGGCAACCGCTTCCGGCGACTACCCAATCTTGCCCGAAGCGGTGCTCGACCCGACGCATGCGTTGCGGGGCATTTCGCTGGCCGCGCTGCAAGACTGGCCCGAGTCGCGCGCCCCGGCCCCGGCGGTGGCCGCCCTGGTACAACGGTATCAGCAAGCCGACCTGGCTCGCCACCCCGAGCGGCTGCCAGGCTGCGGAGCGTATAAGCTCGCCGTGTGGGAAACCGGGTGGCACCTGTTGCTGCAACGCAAGGCCCACTGGTGGGCCGATGCGCTACGCCCGGCCTCGCCGGTACTGCAGGCTCGCCCCCAACAGTTGGATTTCGTTATTATTCCCGATGATGCCGTCGCTACGCTGGCGCTGCGCCGCCACGAGCTGGAAGTATATTCGCCGGTACCAGCCCGCTTTTTTCAGCGCTTACAGACTTCCGCAGCGGCCCAGCGTGAATTATTTTTTTACAGCAGCCCATCCTACGATATCGTAACGGCTGGATTTAACACGCGGCGCGCTCCCTTACGCGATAAGTGTACCCGCCAGGCAATCAGCCGGTTATTTGACCCTGTTGCGCTGCTTAAGGCAACCCAGCTGGGGCAAGGCAGTACTACAATAGGCCTGCTACCGCCCACCAGCCCCTATTATAACGACAGCCTGCCGCCTCTCACGTATGCACCCGCCCGGGCAGTAGCGCTGCTGCAGCAGGCGGGCTGGCGGCGGCAGCCCGATGGCACCTGGCGACACCCTTCTTTGGCCAGTCCGCTT
This sequence comes from Hymenobacter baengnokdamensis, assembly GCF_008728635.1. NCBI lineage: Bacteria > Pseudomonadati > Bacteroidota > Cytophagia > Cytophagales > Hymenobacteraceae > Hymenobacter > Hymenobacter baengnokdamensis. Next base: position 278,743 of record NZ_CP044285.1, read on the forward strand.
ACACTACGGCTTCGCTATCGCACCGATGAAACGACGTTTGCGACGGCCGCCCTACAGCTTCAGGCGGCGGCCGCGCAGCTCGGCATTCCGATTGTGCTGGTTCCTACCGAAACCTCGGTGCTGGTGAGCGCGTTGCGCAGCGGCGATTTTGACATGTATATCCGTCTGGTAAGGGGCAGTCCATTTGGCTTCAACTTTATGCCCGTGCTGCACTCCAACGCTATTGGCAACGGCAACTTTACCGGCTTCGGCACTCCCGCCACCGACCGGCTGCTCGAGGGGATTGCGGTCGAAGGAAATGAGCGCCGCAAACGCCTGATGCTCCGCAAACTGCAAGCCGTCGTTCGGGAAGAGATGCCGCTGGTACCGTTATTTTTTCTGCCTATCCGCCTGGTTGCCAGCCGTCGCCTGCAGCCAGTAGCTACCTCGGGGCTTAAGCCGGGCTATATGCCTGCTACCCTGGCCTGGGCTACCGCCGACAGCCTGCGGGCTCCCGCCCACTAACGATGGGTTGGTGGCTGCTCACCCGGCTCGGTCGCGCCGCCCTGGCTGCCTGGGGCATCGCCTCGCTGGTATTTATCCTAAGCCGCCAACTACCAACCGGCCCCGAGCTGGCGACCCTGGAAGATGCTGGTAACTTAAGCCGCCCGGCCGCAGCCATGAGCGCCGTAGCAGCCCCGGCGGCCGCCCGGCAGCTGCGCCACCGCCTCGGGCTCGACGAGCCAGCTTTTTATATTACCCGCTCGGCAGCCAAACCTGTTGGCTGGCACTGGCACGGGGCCCATAACCAATACCACCAGTGGGTAATGCAGCTGCTGCACGGCAACCTGGGCCAGTCGTACCGCGATGGGCAGCCCGTAGCCAGCCTGCTACGACAAGCGCTGGGGTATAGCCTGCCGCTGGCGGCCGGAGCGGCTGCCCTGGCCACCGCCCTGGCGCTGGCGCTGGCGCTCTATCTGGCCCGCGCTTCGGGAGGCAAGGCGCGCGCTATCATCCGGGCTGGGTTGGCCGGCTTACAGGTGATGCCGCTGTTTCTGCTGGCGCTGGCCCTGCTACTGCTGCTGGCCAACCCGGATGTGCTGGACTTGTTTCCGGCTACCGGTCGTATTTCGGATACGCCTACGGGTAGTGCCGGGCAGCTCATGGGCTACTGGGCAGCCCGCTCAGCCCTTCCGCTGCTAAGCCTGGTACTGGCCGTAGTGCCCAGCCTGACGCTGCCGCTGGAAGCCGCGCTGCGCCACGAGGCGCGGCTGGCTTACGCTACAACGGCCCGCGCCAAGGGCCTGGGCGCCGGGCAGATGTTATGGCGTCATGCCCTGCCCAATGCCCTGCTGCCACTGCTCACCACGCTCACCGACCTGCTGCCGGCTCTGGTAGCCGGCACGGTAGTAGTCGAGGTCGTATTTTCCCTGCCGGGCAGCGGCCGCCTGCTGGCAGAAGCCGCGGCCGCCCACGACTATCCGGTGGTAGTAGCAGGTGTGCTGCTTACGGCAGCAGCCCGCCTGCTCGGGTTAATACTAGCAGATATTCTATATTTTACAATCGACCCCCGCCTCCGGCCCACTGCATGACGCCCGCTGGTTTACTGAAGCGCCCTGGCTATTGGCTTGCCCTGTGCTGGCTGGGAATAGTAGCTGCTACCGGGCTGCTTAGCTCCTGGCTGCGCCTGCCCTATCTCAGCACGGCACCCGACCTGCTGCACATGGCAGCACCTCCCAGCGCGCTTCACTACTTCGGCACCGATGTGCTGGGGCGCGATGTACTTGCGGGCCTGGTAACGGGGGCCCAGCGGCTCGTCAAACTCAGCTTGCCGGCCGTGGCGCTGGCTACTGCCTTCGGCGCGGTAGCCGGGGGAGCAGCCGGTTTCTGGGGCAATACCCGCCTGCGCCTGCCGCTGGGTGCGCTTGGGCTGCCGGCGGCGCTAGCCTGGTGGCTGCTGCAACTGCCTGGCTGCGTGTATTTTACCGTTTCTATACTGTCTATCAGTGGCCTATATGAGCTTATCACATCCCGCCGGCAGCAGGCGCTGCAAATCAGGCCGCTCACCTTTGCCCTGCCGCTCGACAGTCTGCTGCTGGGAATAGCTACCTTGCTGGGAGCCTTGCCCCGGCTGGTCCTGCTGATAGCCCTGGCGGCCGGGCCGCCCCTCACGCTGGTACAGCTGCTTGCACTGCTGGTACTTATTGCCTGGCCCGAGCCCGCTCGTATGGTGCGGGCCGAAATGCTGCGCGTGCGCGTGCAGCCCTTTATCGAAGCGGCCTGGGCCAGCGGGCTGGGACCGGGCCGCATCTGGTGGCGCCACGCCCTTCCGGCAGCCTGCCAGCCCCTGCGCACCCTGGCTCCCCTGAGCCTGGCTGGCCTGATAGGGCTGGAAACCGCCTTAGCTTTTCTGGGTATTGGGCAGGCACCCAACGCAGTTGGCTGGGGTACCCTGCTGGCTACCGTGCGCCAAGACCCCAGCGCCTGGTGGGTAGCGCTGGCGCCTGGCGTTGCCCTGCTGGCCACCTTGCTGGCCCTGCAAAAGGTAGCAGCCAGCAAATAACCCCTGCTTCTACCCTCGGCGGGCAACCCAATCAGCTCAGCTATCGGACCTGAATTGTCACAAAAGCGAGAGTTTTCAGCAAGCGTGCAATTACAAACGCAGACGCTATCCTCTAAATAGCAGGCATAACAACAAGAACGCGCATTTAAGATGTAATATTTTATGTTTTTTATTGTGTTTTTTATAGTAAAAAAAGTTGGCTTTGCATGTCACAAAATTTACAACTATGTCCTTTTGAGGGCAGCAAAACGCCCTTAATCTTGTACTTTATTTACTTCCCAAAGCTACGCTACGTCTTTTTATAGTGGACTTATTTAGTGGTCATTACATGAAATCTCCTTCTTCATCGCGGCAAGATTCTGCTTATACCGGCTCCTCGCCTACTACTTACTCTGCCCTGGCCGCTGGCCGCGATTTCACGACGCTGGATGGCCGACTTGTGCCGCGCGTTTTGGGTGAGGCAGCCCTGCGCCAACACACCGCTATGCTCATTGGAGGCTTACTTATCGGGGAGTGGCCGGAGCATCTTTAGGCCTAATTACTTAATCATCAAGGCATCGTCTCATTTTTTTAACATCTGCTTTTCATGAGCTGCCCAATAGCCCTCCCTGGCACAGGAAGCTCCAGCTAGTCCACTATTCACGTCCGTTTATTCGAATCCACTTATTTTAGAAGCGGAAGGCTTATAGCTGAAAAGCCCGCCGGCAATGTCGGCGGGCTTTTTATTTAACTGACGTCGGGGGTTAGCAGTCAGCCCAGCTTATTCCGCTGCACAATCCAGCTGGTGGGCTACCAGGGCTAGGCCTTCCGCAAAAGAGTGAGGGCGGTAGCCCAGCTCACGCACTGCCTTATCGATGCGGAAGCCCGTACGGGCCGGCCGCCGGCCGGACTGCGTAAAGGTGCTGGCGTCCACCTTTTCCAGCAAATTCTTATCAAGCTTATAGAAATCGGCTACTTGCGTGGCCATTTCAAACGGCGTCAGCAGCTCGTAGCCACTTAAATGGTAGATACCCTGCGCCGATTGCCGGGCCAGCAGCCAGCAACCCTGGGCGAGGTCTTCGGCTAGCGTAGGCGTGCGCCACTGGTCACTTACAACCTTAATAACCTGGCCCTTACGCAAAGAATCGCGTACCCAGAGCACGATATTGCTGCGGCTACCGGCCGTGAGGGTACCGTACACGAGCACGGTGCGCGCAATAGCCCAGCGCAACCCTGGAGTGGCCTGCACCAGCTGCTCGGCAGCCAGCTTACTCGCGCCGTAGTGACTGAGCGGCCCAGGCTCGGCACTCTCGTCCAGCATACTTTGCTGGCCATTGAATATAAAGTCGGTGCTGAGGTGGGTGAGGTGAATATTCATCTTGGCGCATATAGCAGCCAGGTGCGCCACGGCAGTCACATTCTGCGTCCAGCAGGCTTGCTGGTTTAGCTCACAGTCATCGACCTGGGTCATGGCGGCGGTGTGAATAACGTGCGTGGGACGTTCCTGAGTCATAACCTGCTGTACCTGAACGGCATCAGTTACATCGAGCGCACGAAAGCGCAAGGCCGGATAATGCGCCGCCAGGCGGTTGGCACCGCGAGCGGTAGCCAGCAGCTCTATGGTGGGCTCCTGGTGAAGGAGCGCCACGAGCTTCTGGCCGAGCAACCCATTAGAACCAGTGAGGAGCAGCTTCATGAGCGGGCAGGCAAAGGATAGTATGCGGGTGGGTGGCGCAAATAGCCGTTGCGCCACGCTTGCCCTAATAGGCGCAATTCAAAAAAGCTAATAGCTGTACCCGTATAGCTCCGTAATTTTCTTTTTCTTCAGTTTTTCTACCTTCATCGTCATCTTCAGGTCGGTAAGCGGGCGGTCGCGGGCATCTTTGGGCAGGGCCGCGATTTTATCAATTACTTCCTGGCCTTTGATAACCTGGCCAAATACCGTGTATTGGCCATCGAGAAAATGGGTGCCTTCGTGCTTTTCGACCAGGTAAAACTGACTTGAGCTGCTGGCCCGCTGCGGGTTGACAAAGTCGCCCTGGCGCGCGGCGGCTACGGCACCATAGTCGTGCTTGTGGCCGGCAGCCAGCTCGGCCGGAATAGTCGGCTCGTTGGGCGGCCCCAGGCCATCGTTGGTGGGGTCGGCATCTTTCGAGTTGGGGTCGCCGCCCTGCACCATAAAATTAGGAATGACGCGGTGAAAGGTAGTGCCGTTATAAAAGCCATCGCTGGCTTTTTTGAGAAAATTGGCCCGGTGCAAAGGCGTATCCGTGAATAAGATAAGGCGAATATCGCCCAGGCTGGTGGTGATGGTTACCACATCATCCTTCTTGCTGAGCCGGGGCCGCCTGGCAGCCAGCACCGGCAGCGCCAATAGCAGGAGTCCCAACGCGATAGCTCGGGGGCCAACAGTAAGTAGCTTCATAGGGATGAAAAATACCGTTAAATATAGAAAATAATCTATTTAATCACCCTTACTGCTCGCCCCGGTGCTCGCGGATGCTGGCCAGGATGGCGGTGCCGCCGTGGGCCAGCACGTAGTCGGCCACGGCCATGCCCAGGCCTTCGGCCTGTGCGGCCGGAGCCGTTTGCACTGCGTCGATATATTCCTCGCCGCTGAGGCTGATGAGGCCGCCGTGCAGGCGCACGTCGCCGGCGGGCGTGAGCGTAGCCAGCGCAAACGACGGAATGCTGCAGCCGCCTTCCATGGTGCGCAAAAAGGCCCGCTCGGCCAGCAGGCAGCGGTGGGTAGCCGGGTGGTCGAGCGCCTGCCGGATGCGGTTTTTAAGCTCTTCGCCCAAAAAGCGGGAGCTTTCGACTGCGATGCTGCCCTGACCGACGGGCGGCACAAACGTATTAGTAGGCAGGTAATGCCGGATGAGGTGGTCGTAGCCCATGCGGTGCACGCCGGCATAAGCCAGCACCAGGGCATCGTACTGGCCTTCTTCGAGCTTGCGAATGCGCGTCTGCAGATTACCACGCGCCTCGGCGGTGTTGGCCAGGGGGTAGAAGCGCCGCAGCAGCGCCTTGCGGCGGGTGCTGCTGGTGCCCAGCAAGATGCCGGACCGGCTGATATCAAAATCTTCCTGAAAGCTGATAACCACGTCGTTTACCTGCTCGCGCTCCAGAAAAGCCAGCAGCTCCAGGTCGGGCGGCAGGGTGCTCTGCACATCTTTGGCCGAATGGATGGCCAGGTGCGTATCGCCACGCCGCAGGCTTTCTTCGAGCTCTTCGGTGAAGACGCCTTTCGACCCGATTTTAGCCAGTGACCGGTCGAGCACCTGGTCGCCGGTGGTTTGCATGGGCACAATCTCGGTGTTCAGGCCAGCCTGCTTGAGCAAAGCAGCGACGTGCTCGGTTTGCCAGAGGGCCAGGCGGGAGGCGCGGGTAGCCAGGCGAATAGTAGGGTCAGACATAGCGCTTTTTGCGAACTGTTTAACAGCGCGAACAATAAAAATCAGTCTTTGGGTAATACTAGTGGGTGCAGGCGCAGTCCGCTCAAGTGGTTGTATTCGAGCGAAGGAGCCGGAATTTTAAAGAACTGCCCGGCACTGACCAGCGCCTGCGCGCTGCTGCCCTTAATACCCGGCAAACGGGCCAGGCTTACATCGGGCGACAAATAAAACTGCCGGTAGCGGGTAAATTTCACTTCCTTGCCGTCGGCGTCGACATACGGCGGGTTGGCGTGGCCGCCGGTCATGCCGCTGCCGCTGTAGCCCAGGTCAAGGTTGAGCCAGCGCGGAAACGACGGGCCCACCGGCAGCACCGAAGCAATATTGAGCGACAGCCAGTACTGCTGGCCGTTATAATCTTTCAGCATCTGCGTCCCAATGCTCTGCCCCAGCAGATTGGGCCGGTACGGTGGGTAAATGCTTTGCCGCCAGCCGTAGCGCAGGCTCAGCTTTTGCTCGCCAAAGCCATACTGCTGGCCCATAAACAAGCCAATTCCGCTGAGGTTGGCCACCATATCGCCTTTTGAAAATCCCCAGCCCTCGGAGCGTCCGTCAAACAGCTCAATAGTAGTTTGATACAGCAGCGCCACCAGACCGCCGGTTAGCGCCGACGCCCGCTCATTGACGCCACTCCACCGAAACAGCTCATACTCGCCCCGGCTGATGGCATAGGCCGTGGTGGCGTGGCCAAACTTGTCCATTTGCAGCCATTCGCCGTTGTCGTTGAACGAATGAAAGGGCACTCGCTTGGTATACCAGGTTTTGCCCAGCAGGTAAGAAGTTAGGGTGTACACTACGGCCGTGCCTATCACCACGCCAATAAAGCGGCCCTGGTTGATACCCGGGTTGCCGGCCGGGTCGGGCGGGGCCACAAGCTGCGCCCGCGCCGGCTGGCCGAGACTTAGGCTGGCGGCAAGCAAAAACAGGAGCGGACGGTGGCGCATGCGGCAAAGGTCGGGTACGCAGCGCGGACTCGCAGAGTCCACGCTACTACGCGCGCCGCAGCTGCTGGCCCATCCGCAACGAGGCATCGACAAACACCATGCGCGGGTTGGCATTGCGCTCGATGTGGTAGTGCGCAGTGTTTAGCTCCTCGCTAAGCTGGTCGGCGTTGCGAGCCGTCACAAACTTGCTGAAACCCTGCACGAATTGCTGCTCGCCGGTGGGCAGGTGCGGCACCATCTGGGGGTCGATGCCGTAGAGCAGCACTTTGCGCAACAGCCCCAGCGAGAAGCTGAGCTGCTCCTTCTGGTTTTCGCGGCCCATCTTCTGGAACTCATCGGCCAGGGCTATTACCTCCGTCATTTTCAGGCTATAGCATTTACGCATCCAGTTGATGAAGAATTCGGCGTAGTTGTGGTCGGCGCTGTGCTCGCGGCTGGCGATGGCCGCGCCCAGATTGCCTTCAGCCAGCTGCGCTACCTGCCGGGCTTTGGCCTCGGGCAGGTGATAGTGCGCAGTCAGATAGGCGGTTATGTCGTCTTCCGAGAACGGGCGCACCACTACCGGCTGCACCCGGCTGATGATGGTGGGCAGCAGCCGCTCGGGCTCGTGGCTGACGAGCAGAAACACCGTAGCGGGGGGCGGCTCCTCCAGCAGCTTGAGCACGGCGTTGGCGGCGGCCGGGTGCATGAGCTCGGGCAACCAGATGATGACCAGCTTAAACCGCGCCTCGAACGCCTTGAGGCTGACGAGCTTGAGCAGCTGCCCGGCTTCTTCTTTTGAGATGCTGCCCTGCTTGTTTTCGGCTCCGATGTGCTGCATCCAGTCGTTAAAGCCCTGATAGGGGCTTTCGGCCAGAAAGGTGCGCCACTCGGCCATGAACCGGCCGCTGGTGGCATCCTTGGGCACTGCCTTGGTCGTGGTGGTGGGCAGGATAAAATTAAGGTCGGGGTGCGCCAGCTTGCTGATTTTCAGGCAGGCCGGGCAGTGGCCGCAGCTGTCGGCGGCATCGGCGGCGCGGCCCTCACAGTTGAGGTATTGGGCGTAGGCCAGCGCCAGCGGCAGCGCTGCCGAGCCCTCGGCCCCGCGAAACAGCTGGGCGTGCGCCACGTGCCCGCGCTGCACCGACTGGCGCAGGACTTCCTTGAGGGCAGCTTGGTTGGGAATATCGGCGAATTGCAACGTTTACAATCTAAAAACCATCGTTTCCAGCACAAATAGGATTTGCAAGACAATGTACCAGCCTATCACAGTTGCTAGTATTGCTACTACTCGCTCGCTGAGTTTGGTAAACCTACGCACGACCCAGGCAATGAGCAGCACCCCAAGCAACCAGTAAGCCATAATGGCTAGTTTACCATCTAGCTGGACACCGCCAAGCATCACGGTGAATACTGGTATAATTGAAATGGCTAACAAGCCTACCCCACCCAGCAGGTAGCCGAGCGTATCGGTTTTAGTTTGTGGAGAGCTCATAAGTTGCGGATTACTGAAACTAGTACGCGAATATCTTTATTATCCGAACCTATGCATTCATCACAGCATCGGCCTAGCTTTTTTCCAGGGTCTTTTCCCAAACCCGGTCGCCTTCCGTCTGCCGGAAAACCTCCGCAATAACCCCTTGCTCTACTGCATCATAGGCTAGCCCGCGCCGGCTCATCACCCGCTCGGCTACTTCGGCAAACTTATTGAGCTTAAACGTTTCAAAGCCCGAGGCGCCGCCCCAGCTAAAGCTCGGGATGAACTGGCGCGGGAAGCCTGCGCCGAAGATATTGGCCCCTACGCCCACCACCGTGCCGGTATTGAACATAGTGTTGATGCCGCACTTGCTGTGGTCGCCCATGAGCAGGCCGCAGAAGGTCTGGCCGGTATCGACAAAGCGCCTGGCGGCGTGGCTCCACACCTTTACCGGGGCGTAGTTGTTTTTGAGGTTGCTGGTGTTGGTATCGGCCCCGAGGTTGCACCACTCGCCGATAACCGAGTTGCCGAGGTAGCCGTCGTGCCCTTTATTGCTATAGCCCAGCAGGATGCTGTTGCCCACTTCGCCACCCACTTTCGAGAATGGCCCGATGGTATTGTCGCCGCGCAGCTTGGCGCCGGCGTTCACGTGGCTGCCCTCGCACAAGGCCAGCGGGCCTCTGATAATGGCACCTTCGTGCACCTGCGAGTTTTTGCCGAGGTAAATGGGGCCGTCCTCGGCGTTTAGAATGGCCGCGCGGATTTTTACACCTTCCTCGATAAATATATTATTTTTACCATATACAATCGTATGCGCGTCGCCCACCGGCTGCGAGGTGCGCCCGGCCGTGAGCAAGGCAAAATCGCGACGAATTTCCGCCCCGTTTTGCAGAAACAGCTGCCAGGGACGCGCAATAATTACCACCTCTTCGGCTACCGCACGCTGCTCGCGCAGGCCATCCTGCACCAGCTCGGCCACCTGGCTGGCATCGGCGAGATGGGCGGCCACCAGCGTATCGCCAAAGTACAGGCCCTGGCCGGGCGCGAGTGCCAGTACCTGGCGGGCCAGCAGGTCGTCGGGGCAGACGGCGCCATTCACGACCAGCGCGGGGCCGGCGACGTTGCCAGCCGGAAACCTGGCCTGCAAGTACGGTTGGGTGAGGTAGCCCAGCGTTGCCGTACCCAGCCGGTACTGCCACTTTTCGGCGATGGTGAGAATGCCGCAACGCAGCGCCGCCACCGGCCGGGTAAAGGTGAGCGGCAGCAAATGCGGCCTAATGGCCGGGTCATCGAAAAGAAGAAAATGCATAGAATTAGCTGATAGCGGCCAGCGGCAACCAGCCGGCCGCTTTTCTGGAAAGACAAAATTACGCCCGGGGTCCCCGGCAGCGGGCAATAAAAAACTCCTTCCGGCGCTGCCGAAAGGAGTTGTTCAAAAGTTGAAAGCTGGTAGCCTAAAGCCAGCAGCCCCGAATACTACTGCTTGCCAGCCGTATTCTGCTCTTTCTTGGCGTAGCGGCTGCGGAATTTCTCCACGCGGCCGGCCGTATCGATGAACATGTTTTTGCCGGTGTAGAAGGGGTGCGAAGCGCTGCTTACTTCGATTTTAATCACCGGATAGGTGTTGCCGTCTTCCCACTGAATCGTCTCGGCCGACGTCATTGTGGAGCGGGTGATAAACTTGAAGTCCGAAGAGGTGTCCTGGAAAACTACCTGGCGGTACTCGGGGTGCGTGTCCTTTTTCATTATCGGGAGGGCCTATTTACCTGTTAAACCCTGCCGGTTTTGCGGAAGGGACTGCAAAAGTACGCATTAGCTCCGACAAAATCAATTGCCGGGCGCCTGCTTCTTCGTAGTCAGGCCCGCCTCACTGGTCCAGCGACTTATTTAAAACTGGAGTATGCCGGACAAAAGCCGCCGCGCCCTATATTTGGTTGGCTTGCTGCCCTGTGTGCAGCGGTTGTCAGCTATGCTTCAGCGCTACTCTTCGCATTTTTTTTCCGGCCGCGGCTGGGGGTTGGGGTTGGGTAGCGCGGGGTTGGTATTGGCTATAACCCTGCTGCTGGCCGTCGGCGCGCACGATGGCAATGCCGGGCAGATAGCGTGGGGCGCAACTACTGAGACTGATTTTCAGGCTTTACCGGGCGTGCTGCCTGCCAGCGAGCGCAGCTATAGCCGCGACTCTCCCCTGCTGCCTGGCAGCTCAGACGCGCGGCAAGCGCCCCTGGAGTATCGCTATGCCTTGGATAGCGCCGCGCCCAGGCAAGCCTATTCAACTACGGAAGCCGGCAGGGTTGGCGTGCTTCAGCGTTCGTGGGTCACCATCAAGCTGATGTTTCGCTAGGCCCCCGGGTGTCGGCGGGCCCGTAGCTTTGACTGCGCGGCTCCCTTGTTCCAGCCCTTTCTTAGAACTGCTATGCGTCTTTGCTTTGCCTCCAACAATGCTCATAAGCTTGATGAAATTCGGCCGCTGCTGCCGGCCGGCATCGAGCTGCTAAGCCTGGCCGAAATTGGCTGCCACGAAGAGCTGCCCGAAACCCAGCCCACCCTGGAAGGCAATGCCCGCCAGAAGGCGCAGTATGTCTTCGACCACTATGGCGTGCCCTGCTTTGCCGACGATACCGGGCTGGAAGTAGAGGCCCTGCACGGCGAGCCCGGCGTGTACTCGGCGCGCTACGCCGGCCCCCAGCGCGCGGCCGCCGACAACGTAGCCAAGCTGCTGCACAAGCTGGGCACTCAGCTCAATCGGCGGGCGCGCTTTCGCACCGTAGTGGCGCTGGTGCGCGGCCGGCACGAGGTGCGCGAGTTCAGCGGCGAGGTGGCCGGCACCATTGCGGCGGCCCCCATCGGCCGCGGCGGCTTTGGCTACGACCCGGTGTTTGTACCCGATGAGGGTGACGGCCGCACTTTCGCCGAAATGACGCTTGCCGAAAAAAATCAGCTTAGCCACCGGGCGCGGGCCGTGGCCGGGCTGGTCGCGTTTTTGAATGGGTAACAGGCAGTTGGCCACTGCGTAATTACGGATGGCTGTTGAGCAGGATTATCCGGTGCCCGGCTGCCTATTACCCATTACCTGTACCTTTGCTCCCCGTTATGCAGCATCCCTACCTCGTTGGTATCACGGGCGGCAGCGCATCGGGCAAAACCACGTTTTTGCGCCGCTTGCTGGCCGCCTTTCCTGAACGCGACATCTGTTTGATTTCGCAGGATAATTACTACCATCCCCGCGAGCAGCAGTTTCGCGACGACCAGGGCGTAGAAAACTTCGACCTGCCATCGAGCATCGACTCGGTTGCTTACGCGGCCGATGTGCGCCGGCTGCGCGAAGGCCACGAAGTGCGCCGCCAGGAATACACGTTTAATAACCCGAATGTGGTGCCCGCCGAGCTGGTATTCCGGCCTGCGCCCATTGTGGTGGTCGAGGGCATCTTCGTCTTTTATTTTGAGGAAATTGCCAATCTTCTTGACTTAAAGGTATATATAGATGCCCAGGAGCACGTAAAGCTGCACCGCCGCATCGTGCGCGACCGCGACGAGCGCGGCTACGACCTACAGGACGTGCTTTATCGCTACACGCACCACGTAGCCCCGACCTACGAAAAGTATATTCAGCCCTTCAAGGCCGACGCGGATATCATTATTCCCAACAACCGGCACTTTGAGAATGGGCTGGCCGTGCTCACGGGCTATCTGAAAGCGAAAGTAGCCGAGGCCATCTAAGCTACTGGGTTAGTTTAGCTTAACTCATCTTTTTTGCCGTGTATAGCAAAGCCGAAGCCTCTCAGCTGCGCCAGGCTTTTTGGACCACCCTGGGGCAATATATGGCCCCGGTGCTCTCGGCCGACGGCCTGGCGGTCAATTGGATAAACTACAAAACGGGCCTGAAAGGCGTGCAGTTTAAGCTCGATGCCGACAATCGCCGCGCCCGCATCGGCATTGAGCTGACGCAGCCCGATGCCGGCATACGCGAGCTGTTTTACGAGCAGTTTGGGGAGTTGAAAACCCTGCTGCACGAAACGCTGGGCGAAGAATGGACCTGGGAAGCGGCCGCCACCAACGAGCACGGGCAGCCCCTAAGCCGCATCTACAAGGAGCTGGCGCCCGTCAACCTCTTCACTCGCGACGACTGGCCGGCGCTGATTTCCTTCTTCAAGCCTCGCCTCATTGCCCTGGATGAGTTCTGGAGCAGTGCGCAGTATGCCTTCGAGGAGCTGCGGGAAGGGTAGCAGCTACCTCTTTTTGCCTGCGCGAGTATTTTGACTGCATCAGTATAATGACATAGCTTTGCGAAGTTTCTCTTTCTCTGTAGCTGTGCATGAAGCATTTTTTACTTACTAGTCTTTTTCTATTTCTTGGGGCTGCACTACGTGCCCAACCTACTGTTAGCATACTAGCTGGCGGTGCGCCATTTGCTGATGGCAGTACAGGTACAGGACATTTTCAGCGGGCCAGCGGATTATATCTAGATGCGGGTGGAAACCTGCTTTTCACCGATACTTACCAGGTACGGAAGCTATCGCCAGCAGGTGTACTCTCGACCGTAGCCGGGCTACCCAGAAGTGGCGGCTTACCTGGCAGTAGCAGTACTGCCAGCCTCGGGTTTCCCGATAAGCTTGTGGGCGATGGGGCTGGCAACTTATACGTTAGCACCCAAAAATCCCTTTTAAAGATAACGCCAACAGGACAGATAACGCAGCTGGTAGGCGCACCGCTGCAAGCCGCTACTTGCTTTGCGCGCGATGCGGCGGGCAATTTTTATGTAGCGGAAGATTTTCCGGTTCGGCTTATTCGCAAGATTTCGGCTAGCGGCACGGTCACCACCCTGGCCGGCAATGGCTTGGCTGGTTTTCGCGATGGGCCAGTAGGCGTAGGTCGCATTAATACCCCCCACAGTATGGTGCTGGCTAGTGATGGCTATCTATACCTGGCCGACAGATGGACTATCCGGCAGATTGACCCGCAGACGGGCTACATCCGGACAATAGCGGGTGATACTGCTACCGACGGCTACCTCGACGGGCAGGGCCGGCAAGCTCGCTTTAGGGCTTTTTGCTCACTAGGCTTAGCGCCTGGCGGCAATTTGTATGTATCTGACTACCAAAACCATTGCTTACGCATTGTAACTCCCGCTGGTGAGGTCACGACACTGGCGGGCAGCCCCACCGCTGCTGGCTATGCTGATGGTGTTGGCGCTGCGGTCCGGTTTGGCTTGCTGGGAGCGGTCACAAGCACTCCTAACGGCGATGCCTTAGTAGTAGAGGCAGGACCCAACCGCATCCGACGCATTACGCCGGCTGGGGTAGTCAGCACTTACTTGGATTCTGCTTCCACTTTTGGCCAAGTCGACGGGCCGGCCGCCCAGGCCCGCTTCACCCGGCCGGTGCTTATGACGAATGGAACTGGGGGAAACATCCTACTTTATGAGTCTAATCAAAGTAGGAATTTTGTCACAAACGGCATAACCGGGGGTAAAATACGGCAAGTTTCGTCGACGGGCACCGTTACTACCCTATTCACTATCAGTAACCAACTTGGCTACCGCGATGGACCAGTAGCCAGCGCTAAATTCGGTCAGGGTATTGAGGGAATGGTGCAGGATGCTAACGGCAACGTTTACTTAACCGATATAGACAACAAGGCCATTCGCAAAATATCTACAACTGGTATTGTTTCTACGGTAGCGGGCGGTGACACTACCCAGCTACCCTATCAGATGACCTATCAAGATGGAGTAGGCAGGCAGGCCTACTTTGGCGAACCCGGTAGACTAGCGATTGATGCGACCGGAAACCTTTATATGTATGACTACTACTTTTATAATATCCGCAAAATAACTCCGGCTGGCGTTGTTTCAACTGTAGCCGGTTATGCGGGAGGCAGCTCCGGTCCCTCCCGCGGTATTATTGACGGCCAGGGAGCAGCTGCTGGCTTCGGACTTGTGGCCTCTATGGCAGCTACAGCCGATGGCACCCTTTATTTAGCTGATTACAATACAGTGCGCAAAGTCAGTCCGGTGGGCCTCGTAACGACTATTGCCGGCGACCCTGTTGACTTCAATGGCGGACAAGTGGATGGAAGCGGGTCGGCAGCGCGCTTTAGCTTTGGTGGCGGTCTAGTTGCACTGGCAGTATCACCGAACGGCGTAGCTTTCGTATCAGAGTGGAATACCGGATTCAATACGCTTATTTCACAGCAGACACGCATCCGCCAAGTGACCCCTGACGGCCGTGTTAGCACTGTAGTAGGTAGCAACGAAACAGGGTTTGTTAATGGACCAGCATTGACTGCCGTATTTGGCAATATTACGGGCTTGGCATTTACCCCAACTGGCAACTTGGTTATAGCTGATGGCGAAAACTTCTGCCTGCGCCAATTGAGTGGCGTTTCTCTATTAGCAACGCATTCGCCAGCTACAGCTTCAGCCGGCCAGTTACTTGTATACCCTAATCCGGCAGTTAGTGGGTACTGCACTGCTATATTACCTGCTACTATAGTGGGCAAACCTGTCACCCTAACTCTGATTGATATACTGGGCCGGCCTGTGTGGCAGCGCACTTACACCAGTGCACCAGCAGCAGCTGACTTAAAGCCCGCAACTAATCTACCAGCCGGGCTATACTATCTGCGGTGCATTTCTCCCGCTGCCACTGCCATCAACAGTAGCGCAATACTGGTTCCGTAGCCGTAAACTATTGGTTCAATGTGAGCGGGCCAAGCTATATTTGTAGCCCTGCCCGAAGTATGCGCTATTCCATTTCTCAGTTTCAGCACTTTCTGCGCGTGGCCCTGGTGGCCCTGCCGGTGATGCTGTTGCTGGGTCTGAACGGCCGGACAGTGAGCTTGCTGCGCCCCAGCCGCCCCACGCCCACCCAGCTGAGCGTTGCGCCCCGGGCTACGGTTATCAAGCAGCAAGTACTGCTGGAAGCAGCTTCGCCCCTGAGCAGCTACGTGGCCCCCGCCTGGGCGCTGGCCTGGCTACCGGGCACGCTGCCAACGACCTGGCTGCCGCGCCTGGTGCGCCGCGCGGTGGCGCAGGTGCGCCTCCGTGCGCCGGGCATTAGTGTGGTGCAACTGTGCCGCCAGCGCCTACTGGCCACTACCCTGACGCCACAGGCACCCTAGGTTTTCATGAGGAATTGGGAATGGGGAATAAAGAATTATCTACTGGTAATTCCTTATGCCTCCTTTCTGCTTCGCTTTTCGATTCTTCATCTCTACACTCTACTTTTTATCAGATGCGTTACAAAGGACTCATTATTACGCTTACCATCATCGTTTCGGTGCTGTGCGCGTACTTTCTCTTCTTCACCTACGTTTCGCGGGGCGTGCAGCAGAAGGCGGTTAACTACGCCACGCACAACGGCCAGCTCGACGAAACCAAGCGTCAGCACTACCTCGACTCGGTATGGCGGGCGCCGGTGTTTGGCTCGTATACCTACCGCGATGTGAAGCAGAGCGAGCTGGGCCTGGGCCTTGACCTGAAGGGCGGCATGCACGTAACCCTGGAGGTTTCGCCCGTGGAAATTGTGCGGGCTATGGCCGGCAACTCAAAAGACCCGGCTTTCAATAAAGCCCTGGCGCTGGCTCAGGAGCGCCAGAAAACCAACTCCGGCACGGCCTTCACCACGCTGTTTTACCAGGCCTACCAGGAAACGGCACCCGGCGTACCGCTGAACCGCATTTTCGCTAACTCAGTCAATAAAGACCGCAAAATTGACCTCAACAGCTCAGACAGCAAGGTGCTGTCGGCTATCAATAAGGAAGAGGAAGACGCTATTGGCCGCTCGTTCGACATTCTGCGCAAGCGCGTGGATAAGTTTGGGGTAAACCAGCCCAACATTCAGCGCGTGAAGGGCACCGGCCGCATTCAGGTAGAACTGCCGGGCGTAGATAACCCCGACCGCGTGCGTAAGCTGCTGCAAGGCCAGGCCAAGCTCGAATTCTACGAAGTATGGCCCCAGAATGAGATTACGCCCTACCTTGCTCAGCTCGACCAGGTGTTGACGGCCAAGGAAAAAGCCGCTACCAGCGCTCCGGCCAAAGCCGTAAGCAAAGCTGACTCGACCATTGCCGCTGCTGGTGGCGCCAAAGGAGCTCAAAAAGATACCACTTCGCTGGCGGCCCAGCTGGCCAAGAAGGCGCCGGCCGGCAAGGCTAAAACTGACTCTACGGCCGCCGCTCAGAAAGGTGGTGTGCTGGCCCGCCTGCTCACCATGCCCGGCACGCTTGGCGTGAACCTGCGCGACACGGCCCAGATGAACCGCGTGCTGCACTCGGAAGAAGCCCGCAGCATTCTGCCCCCCAACGTAGCCTTGCTGTATACCAATAAGCCGATTGACGCCAATGGCCAGCAGTTTTTGCGCCTGGTAGCCGTGAAGAAAGACCGGACCGGCGCCATTGCCGCGCCCATTGGCGGCGAGGTAGTGAGCGATGCGCGCCAGGACTATGACCAGACCGGCCGCCCCGAGGTAAGCATGAGCATGAACCCTACCGGGGCGCGCAAGTGGCAGAAAATGACCGGGGCCAACATCGGCAAGCAGGTAGCCGTGGTGCTCGACGACGTGGTGTACTCCGACCCCGTGGTACAGAGCGAAATCTCGGGTGGCAATACCAGCATCTCGGGCAACTTCAGCATCGACGAAGCCCAGGACCTGGCCCAGGTACTGAAAGCCGGTAAGCTGCCCGCCCCGACCCGCATCGTGGAAGAAGCCGTAGTAGGCCCCTCGCTCGGTAAGGAAGCCATCAACCAGGGTTTGTACTCGTCGCTGGCCGGCCTGCTGATTATTATGGTCTTTATGGCCATGTACTACGGCCGCGCCGGCCTCGTGGCCGATGCCGCTCTGCTCTTCAATATGTTCCTGATTCTGGGCGTGCTGGCGCAGTTTAGCACGGCGCTCACGCTCCCTGGCATTGCCGGCCTGATTCTGGTAATTGCCTCCTCGGTAGATGCCAACGTACTGATTTTCGAGCGTATCCGCGAAGAGCTGGACCACGGCCACTCGCTGCATGATGCCGTAAACGCCGGCTACAACCGCGCTTTCTCGGCCATCTTCGACTCGAACGTGACCACCATGCTCATCGCCATCATCCTGGGCTTCTTCGGCACGGGCCCGGTGCAGAGCTTTGCCGTCACGCTGGGTATTGGTGTGCTCACCTCGTTCCTGTCGGCCGTGTACGTATCGCGCCTCATCATCGAGTTCCTGATTAAGGGCAAAACGACGAGCGCTATTACCTTCTCGACCTTCCTCTCGCGCCACCTGTTCAAGAACCTGAACTTCGACATCGTGGGCAAGCGCAAAATCGCCTACGCTTTCTCGACCATCGTTATCGTCACGGGCTTCGTGCTGATGTACCTGCAAGGTGGCCCCAACCTGGGCGTTGACTTTGAAGGGGGCCGCGCCTACGTCGTCGATTTCAACAAGCCGATGGTGGCTTCGGATGTCCGGACCGCGCTGGAGCCGGCTTTTAAGAACACCGGCCTCGAAGTAAAGCAGTATGGCAACCCCGACCGCCTGCGCATCACGACCAGCTACCTGGCCGAAGATGAAAGCCAGACGGCCGACAAAACCGTGGCCGACGCCCTGAATCAGGGCCTGAGCAAATACGCGGCCGATGCACCGGCTATCAAATCGACATCCAAAGTAGGCGCCACCATTGCCGACGACATCAAGCGCACCTCGTTCCTGAGTTTGGCGCTTACGCTGCTCGGCATCTTCGTGTACGTACTTTTCCGCTTCGAGAAGTGGCAGTATTCGATGGCCGCCGTTATCGCGCTGTTCCACGATGCGCTGCTGGTTATTGCCTCCTACCCCATCGCCCGCGCCTTCGGGGCCAACTACGAGATGGACCAGATTTTTGTGGCCGCGGTACTCTCCATTATCGGCTTCTCGATGAACGACACGGTAGTTATCTACGACCGGGTGCGGGAGTACCTGCGCGAAAACCCCAAGCTGACCTTCGCCCAGGTAGTAAACCCGGCCCTGAACTCGACGTTCTCGCGCACTATGATTACGTTTACCACCGTGTTTCTGGTAGTGCTGGTGCTCTACATTTTCGGGGGCGAAACGCTGCGCTCGTTCTCGTTTGCCATGATAATCGGTATCATCTTCGGCACGTACTCGTCGCTGTTCATCGCCACGCCTATTATTCTCGATACGTATGGCCGCCAGGAAGAGCGCGAGCGCAAAGCCGCTGGCGAAGACGTTACCAGCCTGCCCGGCGATGCGCCCAAGCTGAGCACGGCTACTACTATTTAAAACATAGCGCTTATTAAATATTAAAAAGGCCCGGCTTTGCAGCCGGGCCTTTTTAATATTTTAAGGATAAAGCCATAGTCTGCCCGGCTGACAACTATAAAGTCGCATGGGGAACGAACATTATCTGAAAACGGTGGTTGAGATTATCGGTCAGTTTACACAGCTAAAAGCGGTGATGGGCGAAAACAAAAAGTTTTCGGAGAGCTCAAACCTAGTTTTGCCGGCAAGCGTAGGTTGGCAGCAGCCTAAAAGGCTTAGCTAATTTTTATATAAAGCTATTTTTAACGCAATTGCCTCCGCTAAAGACCAGCTTTTCGCTAAAGTGTAGCCCAGCCAAGACGAATACCCAGCCCCTGGATTGCCTGGCAGCTACCAGTAAAGACTTGATTTACTAGTGGTTTACAGCGTATCTTTCCAAAGCCATTTCGCTTAACTATTACCTTGTTCCTACTAAATTTTTACTTTTTGTGAAATTATTTACTTTGCGGGCCAATACCCTCCGCCTGTTTGGCGTGGTAGCCGCTTTTGCCGGGCTGCTCTCAGCCTGTTCCTACACGCGCATAGCGCCCGAAGGCTGCACAACGACCTACAAGGACGTTAGCTATGCGAAAGATGTGGTGCCTATCTTCAAGTCAAACTGCTACCGGTGCCACGATGCGGCCCACTACCAGATTCCGTTTCCCAACGGCGCATCGAGCGCCATGAACATGGAATCGTTTTCATCGGTAAGCGCCTGGACTTCCCCAACTACCGGCATCGGTGGGGTGAGCTACATGGTAGGCTGCATCCGGCACGACTCGGGTTTTAACCCCATGCCTTACGATGGCAATGGGCAGCTGGACGCCTGCCAGGTTGCACTTATTAAAACGTGGGTTGATGAGGGAGCTAAAAACAACTAGCCTCCGCTGATGCTCTCCTCTTCTTCTTTTCTTACCCTATTCACTTGGATATGACAAAACTAATACCAAGTGTGGGGCGTCTGGGCATCCTGTTGGCCTGGCTACTGCTGGGGCTGGGAAGCCCCGGGCGGGCCTGGGCGCAGGGTAAATTTATGACCAGGGCCGGCCACATCTCCTTTTTTTCAGCCTCCATTATGGAGGATATTGAAGCCCGCAACGATAAGGTAGCGGCCGTATTTGACCTGGCTACCGGGCAAATAGCCTTTTCGGTGCCCATTCACGAGTTTCAGTTTAAGCGCACCCTCATGCAGGAGCACTTCAACGAGAACTACATGGAATCGGAAAAATTTCCGAAGGCCACTTTTACCGGCCAGATTAACAATGCCGCCCAGGTGCTGAAACAGCTGCCGACGGCCACGCAGACGGTAGAGGCCGAAGGTAACCTTACGATGCACGGCGTGACGCACAAAGTACTGGTTACGGGCACCCTGCAAGTGCGCGATGGCCAGCTGGTGGTATTCGCCTACTTCAACGTGGCCCCGGCCGACTTTTCCATCGACATCCCACTGCTGGTGCGCGAGCACATTGCCAAGTCGGTGAGCGTGCGCATCAACCTCACCTGCGATGCGGTTTCGCCCGCGCTGGTATCCCAACCTTAACTTTTAAGTAGTCACTATTTTATGAAGCAACTCCTTACACTTTTCAGCCGCGTTTCCCTGCTGAGCCTGCTGCTGGCAGTCTGGGCCGCGCCGGCGGCTCACGCGCAGGGCGACCTGCTGGGACAGCTCGATGCCGAAAGCAAAAAAGATGCTCCCAACGAGCTGGTAGATGCTACCTTTAAAAGCACCCGGCTTATCAATGGCCATACCGTGCAAACGCCCGGCGAAGGCACCCTCGTATTTCTGATTGAGCACCGCATCGGGCCGTTAAACAGCGGAGCCTATAATTTTTACGGCCTCGACCAGGCCAAGATGCGCCTGGCCCTGGAGTACGCTATCAACGACCGCCTGGAGATTGGCTTAGGGCGTTCGACCCTCGATAAAACCGTCGATGGGTTCGTAAAGCTCCGCGCGCTGCGGCAGAGCACCGGGGCCCATGCAATGCCGGTTTCGGTAACGCTGTTTGCCTCTTCGGCTGTTACTACCCTGCATTACGACGATAATATCGACCACACGTTCAGCCTGCGCTCAACGTATAGCTACCAGGCCCTGATTGCCCGTAAGTTCAGCACCGATTTTTCGCTGCAGTTTATGCCAACGCTCATTCACCGCAACCTGGTGATGAATGAAGGCCCGAAAAATGACATCTACGCGCTGGGAGTTGGGGGCCGCTACAAGCTTACCAAGCGCTTCTCGCTCAACGCCGAATACTACTACAACTTTGACCAATACACCAGAGACCACTTCCAGAACTCGCTGGCCCTGGGTGTAGATATTGAAACCGGCGGCCACATCTTTCAGCTGATGCTGACCAACGCGCAGGGCATGATTGAAAAGCAGTTTATCGGCGAAACGAACGACAACTTCTTCAAGGGAGGCATTTATTTCGGCTTTAACATCAACCGCAACTTTACGGTGAAGCAGCGGCGCCACAAGATGTAGCCTTGGGGTGCAGTAGCTTATAAAAAGGGGCGTCCGGCTATTAATTAAGCCGGACGCCCCTTTTTTTTATATTCAAAAAATACTATACTAGCACTCCTTCGGCTACTACCTCACGTACTTCGGGCACCATGCGCTTGAGCAGGTTTTCGATGCCCGACTTGAGGGTAACCGTAGCCGAGGGGCAGCCCGAGCACGAGCCCTGCAGGTTTACGGTCACGATGCCGTCGTGGTAGCTTTTGAAGGTGATGTTGCCGCCATCCTGCTCCACAGCGGGGCGCACGTAGTTGTCGAGTAGGTCGATGATTTTCTGGCTCGTAAAGCCATCCTGCTGCGTAGGGTCGCCGGCGGAGGCAGCCTGGGCAGCTTTTTGCTCAGCCGCGGGGTCTACTATAAAGAGCTGCCCACCGGCCTCCACATAGCTCTTGATAAACTGGCGCAGCTCCGGGATAATGCTGGTCCAGCCCAGCGCGGGCTGCGTTTTGGTGATGGTTACGAAGTTTTGGGCAATAAATACGCGGCCTACGTAATCGAAGCCAAACAGCTCCTGGGCGATGGGCGAGTTGGCCGCCGCCTCCAGGTTGGGATAGTCTACACTCACGCCATCGGGCAGCAAGGTAGAGTTGAGCACGAATTTCATGCTCTCAGGATTGGGCGACGCCTCGGCGTAGATAGAAACAGCAGACATGACGGGAAGACTAAGGTGGCAGATAAGGGTGATTTCTGACGGCGGGGCGAACTAACAGCGGGCCGGCGGCCCCGCGGCCATAGTCGTCAGGGCCTTTCGGCGCTTACAACAGCGCAGGGCCCACGGAGGTTGCAAAGGTAGGGCCGGCAGTTAAGGTAACGGCTGCGGTGGCCCTGGTGGCCGGCCTGCTGGAAAAAAACCGCATTACCCTATTTTATCACATCAATATGCGATAAGACTGTGAAGAATAGCCGCGTACCTTGCAGCGCATTTATTCCTCACCTCCAATTCCTATTTTCCTCGTATGGCGTTTATTCCCGAACCTGGCAAGCCCTACAACCTCTTTGTGCAGCACAGCGGCAAAGTACTGGGCATCAGCAACATTGCCCGCGGAGCCAAGCTGCAGCAGCAAACCTTTGACCCGGCCCTGCCCCAGAGCCAGCAGTTTGTCTTTCACCAGGTAGGCTTTCGCGAGTACCTGATTCAGGTGCACGGGCACAATCTGGTGCTGGATGTGGGGGGCAGCGCCCAGCACAGCGGCGACGTGCTGTGCTTCTGGACCCGCAACGGGGATGACAGCAACGGCAACCAGCGCTTCAAGTTCATTTATGGCGGGCCGGGCTACTACTACATCCGCTGCTCGGTGAGTGGCAAGATGCTGGACGTGATGATGGCCTCGCAAGACGACAAGGCCGTGGTTATTCAGTACGACCAGACGCCGCCCGCCAGGGCCGCCAACCAGCACTTTCGGCCCGTGCTCTCGGGCGCCGACTACAGCCACGCCGAAGCGCTGCCCTTTGTGCCGGAAGTGAACTCGGAGCGACTGCGCGATACGGTCATCAGCATGGCCGGGGCCGTGCCCGAAGTGGGCTCGGGGCTGAAGGGGCTCATTGGCTTTCTGTGGCCCAAGGGCCAGAGCACGGTATTTGACCAGATGCGCAACTACGTGGAGACGCTGGTAAAGGAGCTCATCGAGGAAAACAACCTGCTGCAGATTCAAAACAAGCTCAACGGCTTTCACGACAATGCGGTGATTTACGAAAAAACCTCTGCCACTACCAAGCAGAAAAGCGAGTATTTCACGGGCATGCTGCGGGAGGTAAATAATCTTAAGCACGACGTTATCAACGCCCAGCACCCTGAAAAGCGCCTTACCTACCTGGTATCGGTGGGGAGCCTGGCCTTGGGCACCCTGCGCGAGCAGTGCGTACGCTACCAGTACATCTACGGCATACCCGACCCCGACGCGGCCGACCACCTGGCGCAGTTCGATACTGCCTTTGCCGACTACACGGCGGCCTGCACCCTGAGCCGGCAGCGGGCCCTGGAGTGGCGGCTAAAAAAGATAGGCTGGCGCGAGGAAGACAAAACCATTGGCCTGGGCAATAGCAAATACACTTATTTTGCCTCCGACAGTTACGACGGCTGGGGTGCCAGCATGTACCGCACTACCAGCGGCGACGGCACACCCAATGCCCGGCAGCGGATGCAGGTGGTGCTGCAAAACCGCATCGAGCAGGTAACGGCGCAGTTCGGGGCCGAGCTGGATGTGCTGCTGGCGCCTTCGCGCACCTGGAAATACCTGCACCCCAACCGCACCGAGCAGCCGACCACCCAGCGCAAGACCCTGGCTATGGGCACTTACGGCAGCAAGGAGGGCGTCGCGTTCACCGACGAGAGCCAGGCCGGCAAGCGCATCACGGCCATCGTTATTCACGCGGGGCTGTGGATAGATGGCATGCAATTGTGCTACGACGGCACCCCCACCGCTCTGCACGGCGGCGGCGGCGGCAACCGCAATGTATTCGAGCTGCAGCCCGATGAAGAGATTGTGTCGGTCTACGGCCGGTCGTCGTACCGCATGAACGGGCTCTGGTTTGAAACCAACCAGGGCCGCGTGTACGGCCTTGGAGGCGGCCTCGACGAGGGCAACTTCTGGAGCGCCGACCCGCCCACTGCCCTCAACGCCCATCTGGGCTACATTTCGGGCTACCAGGGGGCCAGTAACCTCAACGGCCTCACGCTGCACTGGCAATATACCGAGCTGGCGTAGGGTAGCCGGTTTGCCCTCACCTTAAGGCCTGCAAGCCCCGCCCGGATGCTCCGGATGGGGCTTGTTTTTTGGATATACGCTACTGAATTTAGTGCTGCTGTTCACCTTCGCCTACAGCTGGTTGGCGCGGGCGCGCAGCAGCAGGTCGGCCAGCACGAGCTGGGTCATGGCCTCCACGATGGGCACAGCGCGGGGCAGTACGCAGGCATCGTGGCGGCCCCGGCCGGCCAGCTCCACTACCTCCCCCTGCTGGTTGATAGTTTGCTGGGTTTGCAGGATGGTAGCGACCGGCTTGAAAGCCACCCGAAAAAAAACATCCTGCCCATTGCTGATACCGCCCTGGCTGCCGCCGCTGTGGTTGGTGCGCGTGCGCACGCGGCCGGCCTCATCGGTATAAAACTGGTCGTTGTGGGCCGAGCCGGGCAGCCTGGTGCCTGCAAAGCCAGAGCCAAACTCGAAGCCCTTCACGGCATTGATGCTGAGCAGCGCGTGCCCCAGCACGGCGGGCAGCTTATCGAATACGGGCTCGCCCAGGCCGGGCGGCAGGCCCGTGGCAACGCCCGTGACGACGCCCCCTACCGTATCGCGGGCCGCCTGGGCCGCCCGGATGCGCGCTTCCATCAGCGCTGCCGTGGCGGGGTCGGGGCAGCGCACGGGGTTGCTGTCGGTCAGGCTTAGGTCCAGCTCTTCGTAGCCTTTGGGTACTTCTACCTCGCCCACCGCCGAAACATAGGCCTGCACCGATATGCCAAAAGCAGCCAGCAGCTGAGCGGCCACGGCCCCGGCGGCTACGCGGGCGGCCGTTTCGCGGGCCGAGCTGCGGCCGCCGCCGCGGTGGTCGCGCCGGCCATACTTAGCGTCGTAGGTGTAGTCGGCGTGGCTGGGGCGGTAGGCCCCGGCAATGTGCGAGTAGTCGTCGGAGCGCTGGTCGGCATTGGCAATAAACAGGCTGATGGGCGTGCCGGTAGTAACGCCCTCAAACACTCCCGACTGCACCTGCACGCGGTCGGCCTCCTGGCGCGGCGTTGTAAGGGCCGACTGCCCCGGCCGGCGGCGGTCCAGCGCCCGCTGAATAGTGGCCGGGTCGAGCGCCAGCCCGGCCGGGCAGCCATCGATAATAACCCCAATTCCCACTCCATGCGACTCGCCGAAGGTGGTAATGCGAAAAAGCGTTCCGAAAGTATTGGACATGAAGCGTGAGCTGCGAAGTTGTTAGGTCATAATCGTCAGCTGCTAACAAAAAGAGGTAGCTCATTTGCCTGGCAACTGATAGCGGATAGCTGATAACCTGGCTGGCAAAGTTACCCCGCCCGCCACCACCCTACCACTGCCACTGCCAGCAGCAGTACGACTAATAGGGCCGCGTACCGGCCCACTTGCTTGTATACCCCCAGGGGCTGCAGCTGGGTATCGGCCCGCAGCATTGCCGGACCATAAAACGGGTCGTCAACGGGGCGGGCGGTGGGCAGCAAGCGTTCACCGCCGCTTATCACCAGCTTTAGCTGCGGGCGCAAGGTGTCGTAGCGAGCCGTGCGCGGATTGAAAAATGGCAGCTGAAGCAGGCTGTCGAGGGCCAGGGCGCCGGGGCGCTGCGTCACCAACCGATAGCGAAAGCTTTTCTGGATTCGCCCATCCGGCAGCGTATTATCCCGAATATCGGGACCATATACTTCCAGGCCGCTCCGTGGGCGCAGTGTAGGGGGCAGCAGGGCCGCCGCATTGCCGCTCCCTTCCACGCCAAAGGTGTACGTGAAGGCTTCCCCGGTGCGAAAACGCGTACTGCTGATACCCTCGTGCAGCACGTAGTCGCCGACTATTGCGCCACCTGGGGCGGGCAGTGGGCGCACAGCTACGCGCAGCACCGGTGCCACGTAGGTCTTGTACATAGCCAAACGCTCATTTTCGCCGGGCTGCGGCTTTTTTAGTAATTTGAACTTCGTGAGCGTGAGGCTCAGCGCCGGAAACTGCAGGCTCTGCGGGGTAAGCGGGTAGTAGGTGCCGGCCGCCAGCCGGAAGCGCAGGTACACCTGCCCATTGGCGCGGCGCACGCTGTCAGGCAGCACGGAGGGGTCAGCCACGGGCACCTCCCAGGTAGTAGGCTGGCGCAGCTGCCGCAGTAGCTCAGTAAGCTGATTGTTAAAATCGTAGAAATTAAGCAGCGCCTGGTCGGCCGGCCGGAGGTAAAAATACAGACTCACCCGCACGCCCTGCCCCACAAATACACGCTCGTGGTCGGCCTCCAGCACCAGGGAAGCATCATCGGGCGGCTCGTAGAAGTACTTCGGCTTGGGCTTGCCCAGCAGCTGGTCGAGCGAGCCTACGCCCGTACCGGGTGGGGCTGCCCCGACATCGGGCGCCGGCAGGGCAGGGCCCACCCGTACCCGGCCGCCGGGGCTGGGCAGCACCTGGCCATTCACGGTCAGGGAGAAAGGCGGCACCACGTAGTCGCCTTCGGTATAGGGCAGGTAGCGCTGCTCCACGGTGAGCTCGGTGCGGTGGCCCCCGCCGGGCAGCAATTGCGTAGCCGTAGTGGTGGCCTGCCCGCCCTTGCGAAACCCTTCGATTTCGGGAAAATCCGAATGGCTGACCAGCGGAGCACCCCGCAGCCGGAAGGCCAGCTTTAACGGGCCAGCCAGCGAAATCGCAGCGGGCACCGGCAGGAGTACGGCTTCGCCGGGGGGCCGCGCTGCCGGCTGGGCCTGCAAAGCCCGGCTGCTCAGCAGCCACCAGGCCAGCCATAGCCACCAGGCAGCTCCAACCAGTATTGCTCGTCGCGCTATCAATTTAATAGAATGAAAATCCAGGCCATCTGCGAAGCTCGTACGTGTCCGTGCTTCTTTCCTCCGGGCGAGTCAGCTTTTTTCGCTATGCTATTTTTACCAAAGCCATAAACGTACGTTATTCTAACAGTCTACTCCGGCAGGGAGCGCTATAATATTAATAAATTTTTATATATTATGAAAACGGCCAGTCTTTGCAGACTGGCCGTTTTGCTGCTGTGGGCTGGCCCGCCCCGGCCTGCCCGCAGCATTGGCAGGCATTGAATCGGCTTGCCGTAATAATAAATCACTACATAATCGGCCGGCGCGAAAACCCGTCTGGCGGAGGTGCTCACTCCTGGGCTTAACGCAACCACGCGCTGGTCAACGCGCTGTCAACTTGCATATTATCGCGAGGCAGCTACTGACAAAACCCGGTTGTATCGACGCGGCTTACCCGGCAAAGCCCCACGCCCGGTAAGCCGGCTTACGTGCGTTTGCCTGGTTTTTCGGCCCTCTAAATTCCCTCTTGGGAATCCGCCCCGGCTACCTCAGCGTAGATTGATGTGGAAGCCAAGTTTGGGCGACGCGCATTAGTGGGCAGCGTTCCGGCAAAAAGGCTGCAATGACTTATTATAGGTAAAGTAAACATTCAAAAAGTCTTATTATTCTGCCATTAAAGCAAGTCTGCTATGCGGCTTTATTTTTAGATTTTTTTATCCGACTTATTTTTAATAACCCGCCTGTTGGCAAAGCACTTACACCGAAAAGACTGTCTAGTCCGGGGCAATAAAAACCTGCCGCCCACATATCCTTAACCGGTCAGGGCCGTAAAGGGCTATCAGCAAGCCCAAAAACGGGGTTGGACTATTGCTATACATAGCTTGGCCAGGTAGTTTGAGTAGTCACTTTAGTTTCTCTTTTTTCCTTTTCCTTTTTTATGTCCAACATCATTTCCTCCGGTCCAGCGCTACAGGGGCCCGACCTTGATAAGCCGCTGTACACGCCCATCAAGCGGCGCTCCTTCTTTATGTATGCTGGCGCTACCGCCGGTGCCACTGCCCTGGTTTTGGCTGGCTGCAGCAAGAGTGACTCCTCGCCGGGCACGGTAAGTGTCGGGAGCGGCGACGTAGGAGTACTTAACTATGCCTACGCCCTCGAGCAGCTTGAGGCGGCCTTCTACACGCAGGTTCGCACCGGCTCGTACTACACGAACGCCAACGCTGCCGAAAAGCAGATTCTGGACGACCTCTACTACCACGAGGTAATTCACCGTGATTTCTTCAAGGCCGCCATTACCGGCGCCGGCGCTACGCCTATCAAGGCCCTGACGCCCGACTTCTCGAAGATTGACTTCACGTCGAAAAGCTCGGTACTTGGCGCTGCGCAGGCTTTTGAGGACCTGGGCGTGGCCGCCTATAACGGGGCGGGCAAGTTTATCACCACGCCGGCCTACTTGGTTATCGCCGGTAAGATTGTTTCGGTTGAAGCTCGGCATGCAGCCCTTATCCGTGACCTTGTGCAGGAAGGCAACTTCGTCGGAGGCGATGTTATCAATCTGAGTGGCAACAACAATAACAACGGTCTGAGCCCATTGAGCACGGAGTATTCCAAACTGCCTTCGGTAGTAGTAGCTACGGCCAATACCTACCTGGCTGATGGCTCGAAACTCGATGTTTCCGGCCTCGGCTAATCGGCAGCTCCGTCCTAATTCCTCATCTTCCTATCCACTATTGCCATGAATTTTTTTCATATCCTTTCCGAAATCGAGAAAGTTGACCCGGAAGTTTACGAGCGTCTAGATTCTCGCCGTTCGGTATTCAAAAATATGGGCGGCCTGGGCCGTACCCTGTCGGCTGCCGCGTTGCCACTTGCGCTGGGGGCTATCTTCAATAAAGCCTACGCCCAGACTTCCACGGCAGCTACGGTGCTGCAGGTGCTGAACTACGCCCTGAAGCTGGAGTATCTGGAAACTACCTTCTACAACCTGGGTATTGGTACTACCAGCTCCAACACCGGCACCAGCGCTACCCAGTCGGCACTGCGCGGCCAGTACAGCGCTACCAACCTTTCTTCGCTCGACCTTATCCGGGTCGACGAGAATAACCACGTCAACGACCTCATTGCTACGATTAAAGCACTGGGCGGCACTCCTATCAACGCTCCCAGCTCCACGCTGGTCCTGCCGGGTGTAACGGCCGACTTTGACTTTACCGGTGGCAAAGGCACGGGTGCAGGTCCTTTCAGCGGCGCTAGCTTCGTATTCAGCAACCCGGCCGTTTTCCTGGGAGTAGCTCAATCGCTCGAAGACACAGGCGTACGGGCCTATAAAGGCGGCGCTACTGCCCTGATGAGCAACCCGAACGTATTGACGACGGCGCTCAACATTCACTCGGTAGAGGCTCGTCATGCTTCCCGCCTGCGCACTATGCGTCGCGGTGGCGTTACGAACAATGCCGCTTCCAGCGTTGCCCCTACCAACCCCAACTCAGAAGCCGACCGTTCGGCTTCGCCAAAGAGCTGGGTATCGGGTAAAGACGGTGGTGGAGCAGTTCCTTCCGTAACAGCTCCTATCTACGGCCCCGGCGCCGACCCAACCAACTACCCCGGTGAGGATAATATCACGCAGGGCGGTGTTGCCTTGTCGTCGTCTACGCTAACAGCTACTTCGGGCTTCCCGGCACTTTCATACTCGGAGGCTTTTGATGAGCCCTTGGATATGGCTACCGTAGTAACTATCGCCAAAACGTTTGCTACTACTACCAGCAAGTTTTTCGACCAATAGTCGGTTGAATACCTACCTAAAAAGAGGGCTTGCCAGCAATGGCAAGCCCTCTTTTTAGGTAGAAGAGTGGCTGTACTGGCGGGCTGCCGGCTTTTGGGCCGGCAGCCCGCTCGTTAATCGCCCGATTTTGGACGCCCGAAGAGCGGACAGCCGGCTAAAAACCGGCAGCCCGCTCTTCATTCGCGCATTTGGAAACGGCGCTAAGCTGTATATCTACCTGGGAATCGCGCCAGGAACCCAACGAAACAGAGTTATGGATTACCAGTTACCCCTGCGTATACGCTTCCCGAGGCTGCGCCAACTTTTCCTGCAATTGGTTTTAAGCTTATTAGCAAGCAGCCATTTGTCCGGATAATTGTTATTCGATAAGCTTGTTCTTGGGCAGGCTACGTTGAAGGAAAAATCAATAAAAACTTAGTAACTTACTATTGGCATCCGGAAAAACACCCACTTTAAAAGTGGCCAAAGGCGCTTTTGAAGCCTTATCGGCCTTTTTTCCGTATAGCGCGCACCTACCTACTTACCTCTCTTATTCCCACCCGCTATGTTAGATTACGTAAAAACGATTTTGCTTAAAGTCAGCTTCAGCAAAATCCTTTTTGAGAAAGAGCTGCGCAAGGCGCTGCGGCAAATTTTGCCCGATGAGCTGCCGGCCTTCAAAACGTGGTGCTACGAGAAGTTTGCCCGCCTCTACCGCCGGGTGTTAAAGCGGGTTTTTACCCAGTACAGCACGCTGCCCAAGCTGGCGGCTTAGCTCTGCGGCTGGCTGGGGTCAGTAACGAACCGAATGTTGCGCTTCAACCCCTCGTAGCCCGTGCGCTTGAGCGGCGATTGGCGAAACAGCTCCTGAAAAACTTCGTGGGTAATTTCCTGCCAGTCAGTGACTGACAGTTTATTCAGTTCGGGTCGGGGCTGAAACTGGGGCTCCTGCGTGGCCTTTGAAAAGCGGTTCCAGGGGCACACATCCTGGCAGATATCGCACCCAAATACCCAGTTGCCGAATTGCCCGGCCATATGTTGTGGAATCAGCTGGTCTTTCAGCTCAATGGTAAAGTAGCTGATGCACTTGCTGCCATCGACCACGTAGGGCTCGGTGATGGCCTGCGTGGGGCAGGCATCAAGGCACTTGGTACAGGTGCCGCAGTAGTCGCGAATGGCCCCGTCGTAGTCCAGCTCCACGTCCACAATCAACTCGGCAATGAAATAGAACGAGCCTGCGCCCGGCGTGATAAGGTTAGCATTTTTGCCGACCCAGCCCAGGCCGCCTTTTTTGGCCCAGGCCTTATCGAGCACCGGCGCCGAATCGACGAAGCAGCGCCCGCTGATTTCGCCAATGTTGGCCTGCATATCGGCCAGCAAGGTTTTCAGCTTGTCTTTGATGACAAAGTGATAGTCACGCCCATAAGCGTACTTACTGATTTGCAGCGTTTCGGGCGGCTGTTGGGCTTCGGCCGGCGGGTAATAGTTGAGCAGTAAGGAAATCACCGATTTAGCGCCATCCACGAGCAGGCGCGGGTCGAGGCGCTTATCGAAGTGGTTTTCCATGTAGCTCATTTTTCCCTGCATGCCCTTCTTAAGCCAGTTTTCGAGGCGCGGGGCTTCTTCTTCCAGAAACTCAGCCCTGGAAATTCCGCAGGCCATGAAGCCCAACTCAGCCGCCCGGCGCTTGATGTAGGGTGTCCATTCGGCGTGCAGTAACATAGCTTTTGGGCAAGTGAGCTGTAGCATTGACGCTGCGAGTTCGCGCGTGAGAACATTGTTCAATGATACCACGCGCGGACTCACAGCGTCTGCGCTACACCTTTTACGATGTAATCTCGGCGAATAAGTCGCCCGAATTGCCGCGCAGATGCTGGGGCAATAGGCGCCCCAGATGCTGGTAGGCAGCTTCAGTAGCCTCGCGGCCCCGCGCCGTGCGCTTGATGTAGCCTTCCTGAATGAGAAAGGGCTCGTACACTTCCTCAATGGTTTCGCCCTCTTCGCCACAGGCCGTGGCGATGGTGCTGATACCCACCGGGCCACCCTTGAACTTGTCGATGATGGTGGTAAGAATACGCTTGTCCATATCGTCGAGGCCGCGGGCATCCACATCGAGCGCATTGAGGGCAAACTGGGCGATATCGACCGTAATGATGCCAGTGCCCTTTATTTGGGCAAAGTCGCGGGTGCGGCGCAGCAGGTTGTTGGCAATGCGGGGCGTACCGCGTGAGCGGCGGGCAATCTCAAAGGCCGCATCTTCGTGGATGGGGGTACCCAGAATTTCGGCTGAGCGCTTCACAATGGTAGTCAGCAGCTTAGAGTCATAATACTCCAAGCGGGCCGAGATACCAAAGCGGGCCCGCAGCGGGGCCGTGAGCATACCCGAGCGCGTGGTAGCGCCGATGAGCGTGAAGGGCGACAGCGAAATCTGTACCGAGCGGGCATTGGGGCCCGAGTCGAGCATGATGTCGATGCGGTAGTCTTCCATCGCCGAATACAGATATTCTTCCACCACCGGATTGAGGCGGTGAATCTCGTCGATAAACAGCACGTCGTGCGGCTCCAGGTTGGTGAGCAGGCCGGCAAGGTCGCTGGGCTTGTCGAGCACCGGGCCGCTGGTCATTTTGATGCCGGCACCCAGCTCATTGGCAATGATGTGCGAGAGCGTGGTTTTGCCCAGGCCGGGCGGGCCGTGCAGCAGCACGTGGTCGAGGGCATCGCCGCGCTGCTTGGCCGCAGCTACGAAGACTTTCAGGTTTTCCAGGATTTTATCCTGGCCCGTAAAGTCATCGAAGCTGAGCGGGCGCAGGGCTTTGTCGATGTCCTTATCGGTGGTATCGAAGTGGTCGGTGCCGCCAGTTAGAAAGGCTTCGCGCATGGGATAGGCTATAGTTTGCGTGTCGAAAGATAACACATTGCGCCGGGTCATAGTGCCGAATTTTAGCAAAAAATACTAGTGGCCGAGCCGACTTACTAATTCAATTAGCTACTAGCGGGTAGCGCCCTCCTCCAGCCACGCAGTGGCCCAGTGGTGCAGCTCCTGCTCGGCCGGCCCAAACTCGCGCTCGTAGCGCCGCAGGCCGAAATGGCGGCATACCAGCCCAATGCCCCCAAAAACCGCCAGCCACAGGGCTATTTTCCAGCTGTCGGCCAGCTCATGCACGTGAAAGCGAGGCCAGTATAGCAGCAAGCCCCCTACCCCTACCAGCAGTACGTAAGGCACCGCCAGCCACCGGAAAATAGCGCGCCGAAACCGAAAGACCCGGAGCGAAGCCTGCACGTAGGCCTGGCTAGCGAGGCCCGGCTGGGCCGCCTGCCGCAGGGTAGTGCCCCACCACATGCCCCCGATAAACCCCAGGAGCGTGCCGGCCAGCAACAGCAGGCCCCAAAGCTGAGTAAGGACGGGCGGCCCTGACGTGAGCAGCCGCGACACCACAAATCCGCCTAACGATAGCAGCAACAAGCCAGTGGCCAGCCAGTTGCGCCGCCGGCCAAAGCGATGCAGGCGCTCAGCTTCGGCCAGTAGCGAGGCTGTGGCGGCCGGGACACTAGTAGCAGGCAGCGGGCCGGACTGCTGCTGCCAGCTTTGCTGTAAGTCAGAAAAATCCATAAGGCAGAGAGGTTAATCAGCAGCCAACGCGGGCATTACGCAGGCGGCAAGTTTCTTTTTAAGACGATTGAGGCGCACGCCTACGTTGCTCACGCTGAGGCCTAGCACGTCGGCAATTTGTTGATAAGAAGCATCTTCGAGGAGCAGCGACACCAGCAGACGGTCGGGGTCGGGCAGCAGGACAATGCAGTGGTGAAGCTGGTCGAGCAGCGCTTGCCGAGTGCGGGACGCCTCGCCCGAGTCGGCGGGCAGGCGCTCGGCCAGGGCATCGGCCGGGGGGCCGGCGGGGCGGCGCTGCTCGCGGCGCTTGAAGAGCAGCGCCGTATTCACGGCCACGCGGTAGACCCAGGTGCTGAGTTGGGCCTCGCCCCGGTAGCCGGGCAGGTGCGTCCAGAGCTGCACCAGGATATCCTGGTACAGGTCTTGGGCCGCAGCAGGGTCTTGGGGCAGGTAGGCCCGGCAAATACGGCGGAGCCGGTCGTGGTTGTCGGCCACCAGGGCCGCAAACTGCTGCTCCAGGGTGGAAGCAGCGGTGCTCATTGGGGCCGGGCAGGATGCTGACTGAGGCTAGCCACAGGCGCGTTCAGCACGTGGTCGAGCTGCTGAAAGTACCACTCGGGCGCATCATACTGCAGGAAGTGGCGGGCCGTGGGGTGCATTTCAAGCGTCAGGTGCGGCACGGCAGCATACTGGGCGGCGTAGGCTTGGCGGCACTCGGCGGCACTAGCAGTGGGCTTTTGCAGCAGCAGGCGGGCGGTGGCGTCGCTGCCCAGCACCAGCACGGGTATAGCGAGGCGGGGCAGCTGCGGGCGCAGGTCGGTTTGCAGCATTTCGGCGGTGGCCCTGCCCAGCGCGGCGGGGTCGGAGGATAGGCGCTCGGCCAGCAGCTGGCGCAGGCGGGCCGTGTCGGCTACGGCGGGGATTAGCAGCTGGCGCTGCAACTGCGCAAATTGCGCGGCTGGCAAGCTGGCAAACTGCTGCCCCAGCGCTGCCGGACTTGGTGTAGCCTGGCGCACCTGCGCCTCGGTGAGCTGGGGCTGAGCAGCGGCAGCACCGAAAGGCAGCGCATCCAGCACAATAACCTGGCTAAACTGCGTAGGAGCGGCGGTAGCCAGCTCCAGGGCCAGAAAGCCTCCCAGGCTATGGCCTAGCAGCGCTGGCCGATGCAGCCGTTGCTGTGCCACATAGGCTAGCAGTTCTTGCCGGGCGGTAGCCAGTAGCGGCCCTGCCACCGGGGCTTGCCCCGCAAACCCGGCCAGCGACACCACGTGGCACTGGTAGCGCCTGGCATAGCGGGCCAAGGTCTGGTCCCATACGGTGCCCGAGCAGCCCAGGCCGGCTAGCAGCAGTAAGGGCCGCCCCTGCCCCACCACCCGCACCCGAAACGACGCATGGCTCTCCGGAGCCGAGAGCTGGCTGGTTGGCTGACGAACCGCAGCAGGCTGCAGGTTGAAGGAATGCGGAAGCGGGCGCAGGGCCAAGCAGGCATAGGCCAGCCAGGCAAAAGAATTAGGCATGATAAGCGAAGAAAAATAGGTGAGAGACTGCGTGAGAGCGAGCGGTTCCGGAGCCGTTTCTAGTCACTTAGTTTCTCCTCACAGTATTTTCTTACAGCTTTGCGCAAAAAAAATAATACACCCTGGCATGGTGTCGCCATTGCCTACCGCTTAATAAGGCAGAAGCAACTTCCTCTACTTAAAACAAAGTCCTGTCTTATTTCGCCTTATCGGCCCACAGCACTTCAATTTCCAGGTGGAGCCAGTCATCTTCCCAGGCCTTGTGGGCCAGGCGCGCGGTGAGCGGGTAGCCGGCGTCGAGCAGACGGGCCACGGTTTCGTTGCGAATTTCGGGTAGGTACCCTAGCCAGATGGCGGCTTTGTCATCGGCCGCGCCCGAGTGGACTTTCACCGCCCAGTCGTCATACTTACTGTCGGCTTCGCGCTCGAGGCGAAGCGTTTGGCCGACTTTGAGCGACTTTTCCTGCTTGGGTAATTCGGGGCGATGGGAAGTGCCGGCAACCAGGCATTCCAGCAAAACGAGGGGCGTAGCGGGCTTCATGCGGGCAAATTACGGCCCGAGCAGGTAAAGCCGCGAAAACCCAGCCTTAAAAAGCCCGTCGCGCTGAGCGCGACGGGCTTTTTAAGTTAACATATAGCAAATTTCTAATCCTTCAAATCGCCGCCTTCCACGTTGCGCTGGTCGAGGCGGTCGGGGGCTTTGTTACTGTTTTGCTCGGTATCGTGGCCGCGCCGGCTGGCGCCCTGGCCGCTGCTGCTGATGTGGGCCGCTATGCCGTTGCTGGTGCCGTCTTCGGCCTGCACGTTGGGGTCAAAATTGCCATCGCCCGAGCGGGTGCGCAGGCGGTGGGCCAGGTCGGGGTCGGGGCCACCCTGGCGCATGTCGTCGCCTTGTTGGCGGTAGGCTTCTTTGTCGTGCTCGCGGTGCTCGGCGCGGCGGCTGGCAGCGTTTTCGTGGTGCTGGTCTTCGGGCTCAGTCGTCATAATACAGGAAATAAATGGGTGAGGTGTGCTTAGCTATACGCACAGATAGCGCAGCTAGTTAGCTTTCTGCCATTAGGTTAGCTCAGCAGTCCTAATCCCTGCTGCGAGCACTTGAGCTTTCCCACCGATTTATTATTCATCTTTACTTCATGAATAAATACCTCACTCTTGCTGCCCTAGGGCTGGTTGCGGCTGCCTCCTGGGCTTCTTATCCCGGCAGCGTCGCGCCGACCGGCTACCTGATGGTAATAGGCAGCGGCCGGCCCGGCACCGAGTCGTACGTACCGGAGATTACCACCATCCAGCCCGACGGCCAGGAGCAGGTGCAGCGCCTTACCTCCATTAAGGTGGGCACCGAGCGCAACAGCACGGCCGCCGGCGTGGCGCTGCATCGGGCCGAGCTCTTGAAAGTCAATGAGCTAGCTGCGCACGGCTGGCGCGTGGTAAGTGTGGCCCAAAGTACCGTAGGCGTGGGGGCCACCACCGAAACGGTGTATCTGCTGGAGCGGCGTTAAGGGCAGTGCCCTAGCCGCCCGGTGCGCTAATCCATACCCAGGTCGTTGACGAAGCTACTTTCCAAGCGTATTTCCTCAACCGGCACCCCCTAGGAATAGCTTGTAATGCCGATAACGGCTTGCTCCACCTCATAGTAGCTACCTAGCGGCGGCACTAGCAGCTTCTCGTAGTTGGCCGCTATTGTCCAGTCGATTAGCTCGGTCAGGGTTTGGGTGTGCCAGTAGGGCGTCTTGGGAAGCTGCCGGCCGGTCAGCACTTCCCACAACG
The DNA here is from genome assembly GCF_008728635.1 of Hymenobacter baengnokdamensis. NCBI lineage: Bacteria > Pseudomonadati > Bacteroidota > Cytophagia > Cytophagales > Hymenobacteraceae > Hymenobacter > Hymenobacter baengnokdamensis. Next base: position 315,027 of record NZ_CP044285.1, read on the forward strand.
CTGGTGAAGCGGAGAAAGTAGGCGGGGCTGCCAGCGGCGGCAGCACTAGCCCGTAGCGATTGCGCAGTGCGTACCGATACGATTTAAGCGCCTGTGCATCGGGCAGCGCCTCTCGAAGCGGCATGGCTTCGGCGGTGGCGGCCGGTAGCTCGGCCAGCAGCTGCGCAGCTACGTCGGCCCGCACCGCCGAGTATCGCTGCCCCGCTACCCCTAGCTGTTGGCTGAACCACGTGGCTACGTCGCCTACCGTGTAGAGCTTTTCGGACACTGCGTCTGGTATTTCAACTCCGAAATAGCGTTCGAGGCTGTATATTAACTCTACTGTATCGAGGCCCATATTAGCGTCGCATTAATGCCAATTGCTCCCGCAATAACGACATTGCTCAGCTTGAGCGGTGCGGGCCAGGCGGTGGCAGCGAGGGCACTTGTTGAGTAGTGCATCACCGCCATGCTCGTCGTATATTTTTTGCGCAATGTGCTCGCGAACAGCCGACGTTCCATCTTCACATAGAGCCAATGCTTCTACCGCACCGCTCGACAACCAACCAGCACGTATCATATCGGCCCGCATCCGCTCCCGAACAGACTTATCCTGTATGGCTGCCAGCTTCTCAAAGTCCAGAAAGGCCCGAATCGTTGACATATTCGGCCAGACAAGCTTATCCGAATGTTCTCGAATAAGATAGTCAACCAATTCCAACTCCATGGCACTCCCTACTTAAACGCCTGAATACCCGTAATGTCTGCGCCCGTAATGAGCAGATGGATATCGTGCGTGCCCTCATAGGTCACTACCGATTCCAGGTTCATCATGTGGCGCATGATGGGGTACTCGCCCGTGATGCCCATGCCGCCGTGAATCTGGCGGGCTTCGCGGGCTACGTGCAGGGCCATCTCGACCGAGTTGCGCTTGGCCATCGAGATTTGAGCGCTGGTGGCGCGGCCTTCATTTTTGAGCACGCCGAGGCGCCAGGCCAGCAGCTGGGCCTTCGTGATTTCGGTAATCATCTCGGCCAATTTCTTTTGCTGAAGCTGAAAGCTGGCGATGGGCTTGCCGAACTGCTCGCGCTGAAGCGAGTATTTCAGGGCCGACTCGTAGCAGTCGATGGCCGCGCCGATGGCACCCCAGGCAATGCCGAAGCGGGCCGAGTCGAGGCAGCTCAGCGGGCCTTTCAGGCCCTCCACGTTGGGCAGGATATTCTCCTTGGGAATCCGAACGTTGTCAAACACCAGCTCGCCGGTAATGCTGGCGCGCAGGCTCCACTTGTTGTGAATTTCGGGGGTGGTAAAGCCTTCCATACCGCGCTCCACGAGCACGCCCT